>NZ_CP005085.1:0-300000 GCF_001563265.1 Sphingobium sp. TKS
ATGGATGACGAGCAAGCCCTAGATCACGCTGTAACGCCCTCCCCCACCGGCGATGACGCTTCTCCGGGACGGGCGATGCGGGTGGCTGCCGCCCTGCAGGCAAAGGGCGGTGACGAGTTCGCCAAGCCCGGCAGCATCGTCGAGGTCAAGTTCGTCAAAGGCCAGTCGCTTAGCCTGACTGCTTCGCGTTTGCTTGCGCTGATGATTTTGACCGCGGGCGGTGATGCCTGGGAGGACCGCCCGCACAAGATGCGAAAGGCGGACATTCGCCGCGGCCACAAGGGCAATGAGCGCATCTCGGATATGCTTGAGGAATTGCACCGCACGCTTTTCGCGGTCGACGACAAGTCCTGGCGCGGCAAGAAGGCGACGCTGCGCTTTTCGCTTATCTCGTCGTCGCGCGAAGAAGCGGAAGACGAAGAGGGCGCGGACGCTGGGTGGATCGAGTGGGAGTTCACGCCCGAAGCCCGAAAGCTGATCCAGGAATCGGAGACCTATGCGGTCCTGAACCGCCAGGCGGTGCTCGGCTTCCGATCAACCTATGCGCTCAAGCTGTACGAGATCGGGGCGCTGAGGCTGCATAGGCGCCAGTCGCTCTGGAAGGGCGACATGACGGCGCTGCGTGCGCTGCTCGGCATCGCGCCGGACGTCTACAAGGATTTCGCGCAGCTGCGCCGCAAAGTTCTCGAAAAGGCGAAGGCCGAAATCGACCAGCTCGCCCATTTTCGCGTGGAGTGGCGGGAGATCCGCCAGGGCAGAACTGTCACCGAAATCGAATTCCGCTTTGAGCCCAAGGATGCTCCGGCCCAAATCGCGACCGTGGATGAGATCGGTCGGCACTCTGCGGGCAGAAAGGCGCGGCGCGAGGACGAGGTGGAGACCGTTGCCGTCGAGGCTGTCACACAGGCGGCGGTGGCGGCCTTGGTGTCAAAGGATAAGGCTGGGGCAGGGGAGGTCACCTTCCCGAACGGCACGATCCGCTTTGGCTCGGACACGCTCGCGGCCATCGGCCGTTCGGCTGGCGGCGGTTGGGACATCGATCTCATTGCCGATGCCTATCGCGCGCAGATGGGCGAAAGGCTGGCGAAGCTCAAGGGCGCCAAGCTGATCGCATCCTGGACCGGCTTCTGCGAGAGTTTCCTGGCACGACGCGGGCGCCCCTGAGCCGAAATTGCACCGGTGCAATTTCGGGGTGAACTGCCCCCAAGGGGTCAGGTTGCGAGGGGGCGCAAAAGGTCTGCGGCGCAGATTGGGCAAGTTTCGCCCTTCGGGCTGGGCCGACTTGCGAAAATCAGCCTTCGATTGACCTAAAAGTGCAAATTGAGCTATGCCCCCTCTAGTTTCGCAAGGGGGCCTCTCTTGGCTGCATCACTCGACATTGAGGGCACGCAGGACCTGCTGTCCGTCTCGACGCTCGCACAACGGACCAGCTCTGTCCTCGAGCGGCTCCGCGACTCCGCGCGGAGTGCCCGGGCGGACGAGCGGCGCGAGCCGACGTTCCCGATTGGCAAGGCCGCGGAACTGGTCGGCCGAACCGCGGCGGCCATTCGCGAGGCCGAGAAGGACGGCCGCTTGCCGCCGCCTCCGCGAACCGAGAATAATCGGCGTGTCGGCTATACCCTGGCGCAGCTCAACGACATGCGCGGACTGTTCGGCACCCGGCCCTGGCGGGCCGCAACCGATCCCTGCTGCGTTATCGCGGTGCAGAACTTCAAGGGCGGGGTGGGGAAATCGACTCTTTCGGTGCACCTGGCCCAATATCTCGCGATCAAGGGCTACCGGGTGGCTCTCATCGATTGCGACAGCCAAGCGTCGGCAACCACGCTATTCGGCTATGTGCCCGACCTCGACCTGACCGAGGAGGACACGCTCTATCCATTCCTGCGGCACGACGACATGGAGTCGCTCGACTATGCCCTGCGCAAGACCCACTTCGACGGCCTCGAGCTTGTTCCGGCCAATCTGCGGCTGTTCCAGTCGGAATATGAAATCGCAGCGCGCATGGCGCGGGGGCAGGGGAACCTGATCGACCGCATGGCGCAAGGCATCGCGAGCATTGCCGATCGGTTCGATGTGGTGGTTCTCGATCCGCCTCCGGCGCTCGGCGCGATCTCGCTTTCGGTGCTGCGCGCGGCCAATGCGCTGGTGGTGCCGGTTCCGCCGACGGTGATGGACTTCTCGTCGACGGCGGCCTTCCTCGCCATGCTCGATGAGACCATAGAGACGCTGGCCGATCGCGGCTTGGCGCCGTCGCTGCAGTTCCTGCGCTTTGTGGCGTCCAAGGTCGATGAGAATAAGTCGATGCAGAAGGAACTGCTGAACCTGATGCGGACCCTTTTCGGTCACGCGATCGTCCGTACGCCGCTCAAGGATTCGGCCGAAATCGACAATGCAACGGCGCGGCTGATGACCGTCTACGAGCTGGACGGCCCGGTCACCAGTTCGACGGTGCGCAACCGCTGCCTTGCCTATCTTGATGGCGTGAACAGTGAAATTGAGGTCGACATTCGGTCGATGTGGCCGAGCCATTTGACGCGGCTTCGCAAGGAGGGACTCGCCTGATGCGAGCAAAATTGCACCGGTGCAATTCCGGGTAGAAGGGGTGGATGATGAGCAAGAAGAACGCCAACTTCGCGGCTGATCTGGTCGCCGGAATCGACCCGGGGGCGCAAGCCCCAGCGGCGCGGCGCCCTGGCATCGGTGCGAGCGTGCTGGCGGGCCGGGAAAGCCGGCTTGCCGAATTGGCGACGGGCAGCGTCGTCTCGCGCACCCATGAGCTTGTCGATCCCGCGCGCTGCCGAATGTGGGCGGGGCATAACCGCGAATATGCGCTCCTCAATGAGGAGCGGTGCGCCGACCTCATCGAGAGCATCAAGGCGCAGGGCAAGCAAGAAATGCCCGCCATCGTTCGCCGCGTGAAGGACGATCCTGCCTTCGATTTCGAGGTGATTTGCGGCGCGCGCCGGCATTGGACGATCAGTTGGCTGCGCGCCCACAACTATCCGGATTTCCGCTTTCTCGTCGATATCCGTAGCCTTACCGACGAGGAGGCCTTCCGTCTCGCTGACCTCGAGAATCGGGCGCGCGACGATCTCACCGATCTGGAGCGCGCGCGCGACTATCTGCGCGCGCTCGACGCCTATTATGAGGGGCGCCAGAAGGTGATGGCCGAGCGGATCAATGTCACGGAAAGCTGGCTCAGCCGCTATCTCGACCTTGCCCGGCTGCCGGCGGAACTGATGGCGGCCTTCGCCCTTCCGCAGGATCTCAGGATCAAGCATGTCACCGCGATCAAGCCTCTCTTGAAACCGGAGGATCGGCGGCAGCGTGTGTTCGCCGAGGCGGGACGTCTCGCTCAGGTGCAGTCCGATCGCGCAGCACCGATGCCGGTCCCCGATATCATACGCGCGCTCGCTCTGGCCGCCGATCCCCCCAAGAGGTCAGGATCCCCCAAGAAGTCAGGAAAGCCGGAAACGATCGTGTCCGAAGGGGGGAAACCATTGCTGAAAGTGGAGGCGGTGGATCGTAAGGGTCTCAAACTTACCTTGCTCCCGCATGCCGGTGGTACGCGGGCTGAAGCGGAGGCCGCGTTGAAAGCGCTGCTCGATCAGCATTGGAGCTAGGACAATCTTCAGCGGTTCTGAGACGTGAGAGTTTTGTCTTCACATGTTGAATATGGACTGCCCTATGACTGCAGCCTTCCAGGATGACATTCGCGAGAATGAGATCATCTCGCCCCGTCGTCTGGCGGAGCGCCTGCGCTTCTCCATGGCGCATTTGGCTCGCGTTGCTCGCCTGGATCCTAAGGCCATGACTCTGTATCCCTCCGCCCCGACCGTGCAGATTAAACTGGCCCAGTCGGCCCGAAGCTGCGATTTTGGCCAGGTTGAAGAACGAACACTGAACGCTTGATTGATTCTACCAGGACCGTTGCTGACCACCGACCTCGTAGATATCGGCTTCCATGGAGCAATTGTAGCTCTCTGCGATGTTGAACATCTCGGAGAGGAGGCTTTGGATTTCCTCATCAAGGGAAATGCCATCCGGATCGGGGTCATAGGCGACGGTCAGTTTGTAATCACAATTGCCGTTTTTTACCATGGCGTAGTCGCGTTCCAGCATCGCCTCAATCCGCTCCCGAGCGGGTTTTCTACCTCTTCCACGCTTGTTGAAGTTCTCGATAATCAGATGCAGGGCGATGCTGGCAGTGGGCGGCTTTTCCGGCAGTTTGGTCTGTGACGGAATAATGTCGAGCGCCCGATAGACGGTCATTCGTGAGACCTTCAGGTCGCGGGCAACGCGGGCCTTGCTGGCGCCGGCGGCAAGGCGACGGCGGATTTCATCGTCATCGACGTTCTTCTTCCGGCCTTTGTAAACGCCTTCGGCGCGCGCCGCTTCGATCCCGGCGCGCTGACGATCCTTGATGAACTTCAGCTCCATATCGGCGACCATGCCGAGTATGGTGATGACCATTCGCCCCATGTCGCCCGCCGTCGTCACCTCTGGCTCAAGGATGCGCAGCGAAGCTCCCTTTTCATCAAGCTCATGCACCAGGTTCAGGACATCGCGCGTGGAGCGGCCGAGCCGGTCGAGCCGCAGCACGACCAGCTCGTCGCCGGTGTGCATAAACTGCATGATCGTTTCCAGTTCCGTGCGCCCGCTCCGCGAGGCCCCCGATCCGGTCTCGGAACGGATAATTTCGCAACCTGCATTCTTGAGGCGGCCAATCTGGATATCCAGATCCTGGTCCGTGGTGCTGACGCGGGCATATCCGATACGAGCCAAGTGCAAAATCCGTCACATTAGGGTGGCTCTTGCAGTGTATCGTCACATTGAGCGCAAACCCACCCTTTTGTGACAGACGAATGGTGTCACTCGGCCCTATCACTCTGGGGTGTACCCAAATGTTATAGGCCGATCAGCCGCCTCACGCTGCAAGCCGTCCAAAATCAATCCGGTCGTTCAGGTCGAGGTCGAAGCGGCCATAAGGGTTCACATGACTGTAGATCAACGGCGTGAGACCACGATAATCTTCCGGCGTCATCCGCCCCGCCCACTTCGGCTCAACCAGTACGGTCTGAAGCATGCGGGTGTTCACATACACCAGCGACGCTTGCAGGAGGTGTAGCGCCAGAACGGAGATTTCCTGCTCATGGATGCGGTTGGTGGCGATCTCGCCGCCCTTGCCGAAGAACACGAAACCATTAGCGCCGTTCCAGTTCTCAACCACATTCAGCCCTTCGTGGATCTCGCGGCGGAATGCCTCCTGACGCAAATACCGGCATAGGAAGATTGTTTTGACCGCGCGGCCGAGTTCACTCAGCGCCTTGTAGGTCGGGTGCATCACTTCGGCTCTGGCAAACCGGAGCAGGATCGCTTCCGGATCGGCGGTGCGCGATTGCATGGCAGCGGCATATTTGACCATTTCGTCATATTGTTGCTCGATCTCGTCCCAGTCGATCGGGCTGGAGAGGATCGGCAGTAAATTGGAAAGCCGCGTGCGCATGCCGGCTTGGGGAAGGGCCAGTTTCTGGCGTGCCACTGCTTTCAGCCGCGGGGCAAGCTCAAATCCAAGGAGTCGGCAGAACGCAAAGCCGACTGCGCTCTGGCCGTGGCTATCGACGTACTGGCGCTGGATTTCCATGTCGGTGCAATGGCGTAGCACGCCTTCGATCATGGAGGCGACCTCCGAGGAAGAGCACCGCTTGAGCTGGGAATAAACGCAGGTCGCGCGCTTCTCCACATGCCAGTAGATCATGACGCCACGGCCGCCATAGCGGGCGTGCCATTCCGTCATCAGGTTGCGGTCCCACGCGCCGAACTTCGTTGAATCGGACGCGCATGCCGTGCCCGCATCTCCCCATACTGCGGCATTGCGGATTGCCAGTGTCGCGTTTGCTACCCGCGCGCACGCCTCCCTCAGCGCTGGCGCGTGGATGAAACGGCGATGGACATGCAGCAATTCCTCGTAACTGACATCGGGTGTTGCGCCAGCGACCCGCTTGAGCCCGGCGTTCGTGCCCAAGCCATAGAGACACAGCAAAAGACGCTGAGCCAAGGCTGCTTTCGACAGGGTAACCCGCGAGGCCGACGTTTCGAAAGCATCCATCAATCCCGTGTCCAGAGCAGCCTCTTTCAACACGTCCAGCAGTCCGGTCATCGGCCAGCGCTGACCGATCTCGCTTTTGATCGAAGCGAGACCCTTCGGTTCGGGCAAGGGCTTGAACGGTGTAATCGATATCCGGTTGTCGCCGCGCCACAGGAGCCGGACCTTGTCGTTTTGTGGAATATTGGCATTGAGGAGCAACAGTTCCCGTTCAAGCTCCTCCCGGATCGAGGCGCAAAACGCCTGCGCATCTGGCGTCAGGCTGAGGCCGGAATAGTACGCATCTCGCCTGATCTCGAAGTCCTTGGGAAGATCGTCATCGGGATTGCGATAGCGATCCGCCCCGACCACCCAGATTTCTTTGGAGCGGATGCGGTCGCGCAGTTGCGTCAGGACGCAAAGCTCATAGCTGATCCGGTTTACCCGCCCATCGTCATCAATGACGGAACTGCGCCATCGCGCTGGAATCACCTCATCGATCGGAACATCCTGCAATGGCACGAAGCGGCATCCGCCATCCACCTTGCTCCTGATCCAGTCGAGGGCCGCCAGGACCGGCCGCCACACCGCGTTGTTCGACCGGAACTCAAGTACGGAAAGCAGGCTTGGCAGCATGCGCCGGTAATGATTGGCCCAGGAACCACGCATCACCTTGTAGATGCGCCGGTCCAGAGCGCCCTTCGCATGGCTCTCCTTGACGATCGCCGCCAGCTTGGCCTTACCGGCGATCGGGAAAATGACATCGCAGATGCGCCCCGATGGTTCATTGATCGAGGCGCTGGCGATCTCGACCAGCAGGCGCTCCTTTCCATAGACCCGCTCGATGTCTTTCGCGATATCGCCCACCACCTTGCGTTTCGAGCGCGTTCCGATCTTGTGAACGGTTTCGATCAGCAGGTCGATCATCGCGTCAGTGAGTTGCGCCTCCCGCGACATTAGATAAATCGCATAAAGGCCGAGCTGTCGCGCCGGCGCATGCCGGCGCATCTCCGAGGCCTTTTCACCGGCAACGCGGCGAACAATCTGATCGACCCATGGCTTGCCCGTAGCCGTCAGGAGATCATGGGGAAGATCAAGTCTCTGGATAAAGGCGAGTTTCTCGGTCACGTCGAGAATGTTGTCGAGCGTTGCCTGTCCGGCGTCACCCTTCATCCTGTTGAATCCGGTCGAGCTGTCCGGATCGGCAAGCGAGGCTTCCAATAACGCCACCGCATCTGACGAAAGCCGATCACTGGCTCCGATCAGCCAGGTGTCCAGATAATCTTGCCGTTGTGAGCGAACGACACGTTCAAGCTCCTTGCGCGACGGCCCATAAATACGCCGGTCCCGGCACCACAGGAAAACATGCTCAAGCATGGCATTGATCGACTGGCCGCCCGGGCACAGCTCGCCAGCAATCCATTCCGTCAATTGCGCGCGATCCACCCGCTTCATGCGGTGATATCCAAGATGGATCAGGATCTCCGCACAATGCCGTCGTGCTGTCCGACTGGAAAAGTCATAACCGGCTATCTCGCCAGCCTCGACACCGAGTTGCTCGGCCAGATACGAGAGGCCATCGGTAGGGATTGAGCCGGGATCGATCGCGAAAAACCCCAGGGAAGCGAAGAATTTCAGCTGCGCGGCGAGGCCAAGGCGCGTCAGGGCCGGCTTCGAATTTACAAAATCAATATCGGCAAAGCTCAGGCTCCATCGTCCGATCAAATCCCCGCCCGGAATACTCCGATCCATCAACCCACTCCCTATGATGGAGCGAACTGTCCTCTTCTATGATTTCCATCGTCAATACCGAATGCCACGTTCCCAAAACGTTCTCCGACTTGGCCAAAATCGCAGCTTGGGGCCGACTGGGCCAAACTGGAGGAAATAGCCCGAGTTATAACGCGAGCGGCAGAACTTGCAGGCGAAGAAGGCAAGGCGGTTATCTGGTTCAAGCATCAACCCATTTCTGGAGTTGGGAAAACGGCCGCGGAATTGGTTGCGAATGGCGATATCGATATCGTCATGGAAGATCTCGATCGTATGGCTGCCGGGGTCTATTCCTGACAGGCGTCACTCAAGGCCGAAAGGTTAGCTTGTCCGCAGGACCTTTAGGCGAATGTCTTCTTCTCGTAGACGGTGACAATCGCCCGGCCATCCCAAACGTAGCACAGGTGCCGCTCCTGTCGGCTGTTGGCGAGTAGGCGAGGGCGGAACACCGCGGCGCACTCGCCGTCGGCGTCGCGCACGCTTTGGTACACGATGCCATCCGAACCTTGCTCACGCAGGTGCCGGCCAAGCGCCTGGCCGGCGGCATAGCTGTCCGGGGCGTAGAGGGCAGGGCGTTCATCGCGCAGGCCGCGAATATCGTGGAGCATGGCGTCCAGGTCGACCGCGTAGACGCGCATGTCGAGTTCCTGCGCCGGTTCGTGGGTGTACGCCATGAAGCGGGTTCGGTGATGGCGCGTCTCGGCAACCGCAGTCTCGATGGTGCTGGCAGCGTAGAACAGCCCGAAACTGCCGTCACAGAACCGGCTGCCATCGGGATTTAGGTGGGTGAACGCTGCCATGATCGCCGATGTTCCGGGTCCCGATACGCGGTCCTCCGGTGGGACGAGGGCGAGGTCCCCGACCTCGTCGCGAAGCCGGTCGTTGGTCATCGCCTCGATCGCATAGACCGCTTCCAGGTCGGCCGGATCCGCGACATCCTCAAACAGCGATATGGGCGGGAACCGGCTTGCGACGATCCGGTAGCACGGTTGCCACCGCACTTGCGTCGTCGCAATGGCATCCATCAGCCGCGCTGCGCGTCGATATATTGACGCACCACGTAGAGATCGGCGACATTGCCCGAGGCCATCCGCTCGATCGCCGGGCGTCCGGCGAACAGCGGCGCCTCATTGGGTTTGCGTACCCATTCGTTGGCGGTACGGGGCAGGAGCATCTTCAGCCCCTTGTAGATCCCCATGACATAGGAGATGCGCTCCAGCGCATCCTTGGGAATCGCCGCGACCGCGCCGCGCTTCCAGGTCTGGAAGGTCGAGCGGCTGTCGAGCCCGAGAAGCTTCATCTGCTCGGCTTCCTTGAGGTCCCAGGCGTCGGCAATGCGGAAAAAGGTGCGCAGCGCCGGACCGCTCAGATCCTTGCGGCTGGGCGCTTTGGCGGGGACGCCGGAATGGGCAGTTGTGGCCATTGGCCATCTCCTTCTTTCTCTGTCTATGTATGATATCTGTACATAACGTCAAGAAGAGATCAGTTTTCATACACGCCGAATGCGCGCGATGCCGCGTCAGGGATGGCCAGAACTGCCGGCGAGCAGCCGGTCGATCTCACCCATCGCCGCGTCGAACTCGGCAAGAGCCGCATGGGGGAGGGCGGTAGCCTGGTCCAAAGACGCCGGCTGCCCATCCCTTCCCGGTTCTTCGACGACCAGCAGGGCCTTCCCCTTGACCGTCTCCCGCCGTGCCATGCGCGCCGCCACAAGGGCGTCGCCGATCGCATAGGTGCCGCGCCGACTGATCCCGAACGCCCAGGTGATCTGATCGAGCCCGAGTGGCGCAAAACCAGCGAGCAGGATCCACACCTGCGGTGCCCGCGCGCTCGAGCGCAGGTGCCCCAACTGCTCGCGCATCAGCACCGCGCGCCGCCGCGCTTGCGCGACCAGCTCGGCAAGCCGGGTCACGCTGCGCTGGAGGCTGCGGGCCGCCAGCATGGCGCGTTCGCCCGGCCAGAGCTGCGGCTGCAGCGTTTGCGCCGTCACCGCGCCGGGGCAGGGGAGGGCGCGGGCCCACGCGCCGGACGCGGTCAGCAGCCGCCCCAGCGCGGCATCGACCGCCCAGAGCGGGGTGCGCGTGGCGGCCTGCTCGATCGCCACCGCGCGGTTCCCAAACGAACGGATTTGCACCGCGCGCTCCAGCGGCGCGAACCGCGGATCGGCGCGCAGCAGCGCGTGCAGGCGGGCCAGACCCGCGAAGGGCAGGGGGGTCTCGTCATCCGCGCCGGCCTGTTTCATTAGCGTGATCGCCCTGCCGATCGCTTCCTCCGCCAGCGCGTCTTCGGCTTGCATCGGGCGGTCGGCCCCGAAGCGAGCGGCCAGAGCGATGGTCTGCGCGGCATCGGCGAGCGGTTCCCACGGATGACGGCTGAGTTCGCCGAGCAGGGCGCGGACCACGGCATAGGCGGAGCAGCCGGTGAGGGGTGTCTCTTGGGGGCCGCGGTCGAGCCCGGCGAACCAGGCGTTGAACCGGTGTTCGGCGTCCGCAAATCCCGCTTGCGCCAGGGATGAAAGCAACACCTCCCGCAGCAGCCCTACGCAGAACAGCCGTTTTTCGATATCGGTGAGGCTGGCGAGGAGCCCGTCGAGCCGGCCGAGCGCCAGCGCGCATTCGCCTTGCGCGAGGGCGAGCTCCTCGGGTGGGACGTCGGTGTCGGCGGCGAGGGGATGGAAGCGCTCCATGCCGGATGTGTAGTGAATGCCAAAACACTGCACAACTACTCAGGTGGTTGGTGAACGAACATGTGATAATTGCACTTATCACATAAGCAGATTTGACCGTTCTTTATAAGGCTCTGTTGCAAAGATTGGCGGCAGTCAGAGGTAGGCTGTCGCTCTGCGCCGATCAGGCGGCTGCTGCGAAATGGTGGTTGAGCATGCCCATGGCCTCCGTCAGCGCCGAGGGCCCAATGCCAAAAGCTCTCTCCACAAGGCGCACCTCGCCCCTGATGCCGGGCTGCAGGCACCAGGGGCGAGCCTGTCCTTTGCGCAGGGCTCGCATGACTTCGAATCCCTTGATCGTGGCATAGGCCGTGGGGATCGATTTGAAACCGCGCACCGGCTTGATCAGTATCTTGAGCTTTCCGTGATCGGCCTCGATCACGTTATTGAGATACTTCACCTGCCGGTGGGCCGTCTCCCGGTCCAGCTTTCCTTCGCGCTTCAATTCGGTGATCGCTGCACCATAGCTCGGCGCTTTGTCGGTATTGAGCGTGGCAGGCTTTTCCCAGTGCTTCAGGCCTCGCAGGGCCTTGCCCAGGAACCGCTTCGCTGCCTTGGCGCTGCGGGTCGGCGACAGGTAGAAATCGATCGTGTCGCCCCGCTTGTCGACTGCCCGGTACAGGTAGGTCCACTTGCCCCGCACCTTGACGTAGGTTTCATCCAGGCGCCAGCTCGGATCAAAGCCACGCCGCCAGAACCAGCGCAGCCGCTTCTCCATCTCCGGGGCGTAGCACTGGACCCAGCGATAGATCGTCGTATGGTCGACCGAAATGCCGCGTTCCGCCAGCATTTCCTCAAGGTCGCGATAGCTGATCGGATAGCGACAATACCAGCGCACCGCCCACAGGATCACATCACCCTGGAAATGGCGCCACTTGAAATCCGTCATCGTTCCGTCCGTCCAATCTCCGCCAAGCATGCTCAAGCTTCACGATTTTTGCAACAGAGCCGGCCATCGTGGCTTCCGGGGAAGACGATCGCCCAAGGGATGTCGGACGGCTTGCCCCAAAGCTCGCCGTTCACGAAGTTCGCGAGGCGGCCGAGGAACAGGCCGATCGGCACCGTGCAGGCGACATAATCGTGGACCCGCAGCCAATCGAGACGGTGCCGTCGCGCGAACAGGATCAGCGCGAGCGAGACGCCGGCGGCACCCCCGTGGAATGACATGCCGCCGTCCCAGAGCTTTAGGATTTGCAGGGGGTGAAGGATCATCTCGGGGCCATAGAAGATCACATAGCCTAGCCGACCACCCAGGATTACGCCGAGCGTTGCGTAGAATACGAGATCATCCGCCTGCTGGCGGTTCATGGGAGCGGCCGGTTGAGCGATCAGCCGCAGCAGATACCACCATCCGGCAATGATGCCGATGATATAAGCCAGCGAGTACCACCTGATGTCGAGCGGCCCGATGGAAAGGGCGATCGGACTTAAGCCGAGGCTGGAAAAAGCAATGTGGCTATCCAATGATCATTTCCTCCAGCGAGAACGGGCGCCTGATCGCACTTTGGGCCTATTCCGGTGCGATCGAGGCACCAGCCTCTTTGAGCGCCGAAAACCCGCCCGGAACGTGGACGACGTTCTCAACGCCCATTTCCTTGAGTGATTTCGCGGCAAGAGCCGAGCGGGCACCGGACCCACAATAGAGCACCAACCGCGATGAGGCGGCGAGTTTCGCATTGTGAGTAGGGCTTTCCGGGTCAACCTGGAACTCCAGCAGGCCACGCGGCACATGCACCGCGCTAGCGACGAGGCCCGTTTTCGCGACCTCCGCCGGCTCTCGGATGTCAACAAATTGCACGTCGGGAGCCCCGACGAGCCGGGCCGCATCCTCGGGCGAGAGACTTTCAACAACGGCATTGGCTTCAGAAACCAGCTGTTTCGAGGTACGTGTCAGCATCAATCTTCTCCTAAAATGAACCTGTATAAGTCTCTCAGCCTTGTTCGGACTTGCCGCCAATCTGGCGTAGCAGCTCGGGCAGGTCTGTCGGGCAATCACCGCACAGCTTGTTCGCGGGAACGGCAACATCGATCTTCTTGGGATATGGAAGATCGAGAGCATCCATGATCGCCACGAATTCCTGAACGGTCTTGCCCGCAAGACGGGGGTTCCGCTCGCGCTCCTGCGCCACCGTCGTGATATGGCGATGATTGTAGTCATGGGCGGGGAAGATCAGGCCATCGCCTGGCAGGGTGAAAATCTTCTGCGTCACCGACTGATAGAGCGTGGCGGCGTCACCGTTCTGGAAGTCGGTGCGGCCACAGCCGTCGATGAGCAGTGCGTCGCCCGTGAAAGCGCGGAGAACGCCGGGCTGATCAACAAGGTAGGTGTGATGGGCGTCGGTATGCCCCGGCGTAAACAGTGGCTGAAGGGTGAGCGCGCCGACCGTCAATGGCTGGTCCTCGGCGACCCCAACGTCAGCACAGGGCAGGCCGTCCATGGCGGGGTACGCGATTTTGGAGCCGGTCAGGCTTCGCAGGTAGCAGGCCGATGTGACGTGGTCCGCATGCACATGGGTTTCCAGCGTATAGGCCAGTTCAAGATCCAGTTCCTGAAGTGCCGCCAGGTCGCGTTCGATCGTCTCCAGGACAGGATCGATCAGGACTGCCTTGCGCGTCTCGGGACAGGCGAGGAGATAGGTGTAAGTCGAGGACTCCGGCTCGAAAAGCTGACGAAAGATCATGATCGGTCTCCAAGGGTGCTTAGCTGCCGATCGCGCCCAGGCTGCGGAACAGCATGTAGGCGGCCACGGCCAACAGGACGAAGGCGAAGATTCGAGTGAGCAGGCTCTTGTGGTCGGCAAGGCGGACTGCGGTTCGCATGCCAGCGATGCCGCCGCCGACGCCGCCCGCGATGAAGAAGCCGGCCACGCGCCAGTCCACGAGCCCTGACAGTGCGTAGTTGAGGGCTGTCGCCGAGCCGAACGCTCCCACGGAAAACAGCGAGGACCCGACCGCATTGAGGATTGGCATGCCGCTTCCCAGCATGATGCCGGGTACGATCAGAAAGCCGCCGCCGATGCCGAAGAACCCGGACAGCAGGCCGGCGAGAAGCCCGATAACGACGAGCCGTACAGCGATCGGCCGCGTGATGTGCACGCCGGGATCACCGCCGCCGGATTTACCTCTCAGCATGGAAACCCCGACCACGACCATGACGCCTGCGAACAGCACCAGCAGGTGCTGACCCGCCACCATCTTGCCGAGGGTCGAACCAATCAGGGCACCGGTGACACCCGATGCTCCGAAAACAAGGGCGCACGGCCACTTCACGGTTCCGGCGCGTGCGTGCTGGACCAGGTTAGCAAAGGCATTGGCGGCGACCGCCAGCGCGCTCGTGCCGATCGCGACGTGCGGGTCCTTCATGCCGACGACGTAAAGGAGCAACGGCATAGCCAGGATCGAGCCGCCGCCGCCGATCACGCCCAACGTGAAACCAACGATCACGCCGGATAGGAGGGTGAGGAGATCGACCGGCGTCATAGGTTAGCTTCCCACCCTCGCCGCCCGATAGCGTTCGAGAAGAGCGAAGGAGCCCATGCCGACCAGCATCGCCATGACGAACACCAGCGCCGCCGGCGCACCCAGGCTCAAGGCGACGAGGGCGGGGCCAGGACAATATCCGACAAGGCCCCATCCGATGCCGAACAGGGCGGCGCCGACGAGAAGCTTTCCATCAAGGGCCCGGTTCGATGGTCCGTTGAACGTAGCGGCGAAAAGCGGGGCAGTGCGCCTTCGGCCGAGTGCGAACCCTAACGCTGCAACGATGACCGCCGAGACCAGCACCAGGACGAGGCTCGGGTCCCAAGATGGCGAGGTGACATCGAGGAACGCCAGAACCTTGCTTGGGCTGACCATGGCGGAGACGATCAGGCCCAAGCCGAAAATGAACCCCGAGGCTAAGGCGGCGAGGAGCTTCGTCACTGTCTCAGAGTCCGACGATGTGGCGGGCGACATACACAGTCACCGCAGCGGTGATGAGGAAGACGCTGGTTGCGGCAAGTGAGCGCGGCGAGAGCCTGGCTATCCCGCAGACGCCATGCCCGCTGGTGCAGCCACTTCCTAGTCGCGTCCCAAATCCTACCAGGAGACCGGCCGCGACCACGACCATGAGGGGTGCAGGCATCGTGAGGTCTGGCAGCGCGCGCCCTGCCGCACGATAGAGCAAGGGCGCGGCGATCAGGCCGGCCAGGAACGTTGCGCGCCACGCTGCATCGCCTCGAGCCGGCGCAAGAATGCCTCCGACGATGCCGCTGATGCCGGCGATCCGTCCGTTCGCAATCCAGAGGAGCGCGGCCGAGAGGCCGATGAGCGCACCGCCCAGGATAGCCGAATATGGGGTGAAGCCCTCCATCATCAGGATGGACCTTGCTCGACGCCGCCCTCGGCGCAGAACAGCTTGTAGAGTTCGGTAAGGATCGGCAGCACGCGCTCGGACGTGATCCGGTAGTAGATCGTAGTTCGCGCGCGGCGCGTTCCCACCAGGCCTTCGTCGCGCAGCGTTGCCAGATGCCGGGACAGATTGGACTGTGTCAGCCCAAGGCGTTCGCCCAGTTCGCCGACCGACAATTCCCCGCCAAGCAGGCTGCACAGGATCATCAGCCGGTGCCGGCTCGCAAGCGAGCGCAAGAACGCTTCAGCTTCGCCGGCTTTTTCCTCCAAAAGCTCCGGAGACATCGCAGCGAGAAAAAGTGACACGGCTACTCCAAGAATCCTATATGAGGCATATATGATAGAACGGCGTTGAATCAAGCGCCCGCTTAGGAGGTTCGTTGTGAGCTGCTATTTCGCCAGAACTGTCGAGGCACCTTGTAAGCGAACGGTAAGCCGAACCGCTGAGGCGCTTGAGCGCCAAGCGGCGGAGCCGATCGACGCGACTGCCCAGCTGGCTTCCAGGCTGCGTCTCGTCTTGGATCAGATGTAGATGTTGGACCGACGCTCGCTGTTGGTCGGCGGAGCGGCCTTGTTCGCCACCGCCGCTTGCTCGCGCTCCGCCTCGACTGGCAGCGGCGGGCAGACTCCGCTTCCGGTGCCGCCCCTGCTGGACGCAGGGGCGAGCCGCTCGTTCGCCCTACGTGTCCAATCGGGAACGACCTCTTTTTATCCCGGCCGCCCGAGCGACACGCTCGGGTACAATGGCAGCTATCTCGGGCCAACGATCAGGGTGCGTCGCGGGGATGATGTCGCGGCTGCCGTGACCAACGGGCTTGGGGCGGACACGACTGTGCATTGGCACGGGCTTCTGGTCCCCGGAGAACTGGACGGAGGCCCTCATCAGCTGATCGCGCCGGGTGCGACCTGGCGACCCACGCTCCCGATCCGGCAGCCAGCAGCGACGCTGCTTTATCACTCTCACGTCCATGGTTTGACGGCCGAGCAAGTCTATTCAGGGTTGGCCGGGGCATTGCTGGTAACCGATGACGAAGAGCAGGGCCTGGGCCTGCCCTCCGAATATGGCGTGGATGACCTGCCGCTGCTTATTCAGGATCGCCAGTTTGAAGATGGTCGCCTTGTCCTGCCGGGCGGCATGATGGTCGCCATGCAGGGGCGACGCGGCGACACGATCCTGGTGAACGGCGCGGTTAACCCTTCCGCGGTGGTCCCCAATCGGTTGGTCCGCCTGCGGCTCGTCAACGCATCGAACGCCAGGATCTACGAACTATCGTTCAGCGATCAGCGCAGCTTTCACTGGATCGGCACCGAAGGCGGCCTGCTAGAAAGGGCAGTGGAGATCGCGGCTATAGCCTTGGCCCCAGGGCAGCGCGCTGAGCTTCTCGTGGATTTCACGGACGGCAGAGCCGCTTCGCTTGTGACGGCGATCGATAGCAACAACTCGATGACGGGCGGGATGGGGATGATGGGGCGAAGCGCCGGCAGGGGCAATGCCAACGCGCCCGCGACCGTGGTGCGGTTCGAGCCGCGGCCGATGGGACAGGCTCGTGCCAGCGGGGCGGTGCCGGCCCTTCTCGCATCGCGAGCTCGGCCTGACGCCAGCAAGGCGGTGCGCCGCCGCCGCCTCGTCCTTAACATGGGCATGGGCGGCATGATGGGATCAGCAAGCGGAGGTGGCGGGCTGACGATCAACGGCAAGCCATTCGACATGAACCGCATCGATGAGACCGTGAAGCTCGGCTCCACCGAGATATGGGAGGTGTCTGGCGAAATGATGCGCCACCCGATCCATATTCATGGCGTCCACTTTGATGTTCTCAGCCGGGCCGGCGGGAGGCCGGACGTTCTTGATCAGGGGCCGCGCGACACGGTGCTTGTCAGGGAGCCCGTGGAGCTTCTCATCCGCTTCGATCATCCGGCCAAGAGTGCTCCCTTCATGTACCACTGCCATATCCTTGAACATGAGGATAACGGGATGATGGGCCAGTTTAGTGTTGCTTAGCGGCAGGTCACCGTTTTCGCGGTGCGCATCCAGCCTCTGCGGCTCAAGGGGAGAGCAACGTTGTCGAAAAGAGTTCTTACCGGGCTTTTACTCGCGGCCACGACGCTGATGGGCGGGACTTCGGTGGCGGCACCACCTGACCTCCTCTATCCCGTGATACCGCGTTTTGGCGGCATAGTGGCCGTGCCGAGCGCCGCTGAGCGCCCCGATCCCAAGCTCCGCTACCGTGTCCTGTTCAACATCACCAAGGCCGCAAGCGCACCCGACCACTTGAATCCCAGCCTTGAAAAGGTTGCGCGCTTCGTCAATCTGCTCGGCGCCGACAAGGTGCGTCCAGGGCCTGGCGATATCGTCGTGATCATCCATGGCCCCGCAACCCCCGTCATCCTGCAGAACGCGCCCTACGCCGCCCGCATGAAAGTGGCCGAGAACCCGAATGTCATGCTCATCGAGGCTCTCCGGACCGCGGGCGTTTGGGTCCATGTGTGCAGCCAAGCCATGATCGCCAACAAAATAACGTCGGATCAGGTAACGCCCGGCGTGGTGATCGACGATTCCGCGCTCACGACATTAGCCAATCTCCAGCTTCGAGGCTTCGCGCTAATACCCGATTGATAAGGGACACTTACTGGGGCGAGGCGCAGCAGTTTTAATCGCGGCTCGGTCGATTGGGATGCTCTCCGGCCCGTTGGGGGAGGACCACGATCAGGAGCAGGATTGCGGCCGTTAGCACCGCCGACGCGAGCGGCCGACTGAAGGCGAGGCCGCCATGATCGAGCGGCTTGTCAAGAAAATCGCCGACCGCTGCGCCCAGCGGGCGGGTCAGGATGAAGGCCGCCCAGAACAGCAGCACGCGGCTTGCATTGGTCAGGTAGTAGAGCAGCGCCAACACGGCGAGCAGCGCCGCGAAGATACCCGCTGCGCCGATATAGCCGAGGTTGCCGGTATCGGCCGTCCAGTCCCCGAGCGCCGTGCCAAGCGTTTGCGAGAGGGTGATCGTGATCCAGTAGAACAGCTCGGCTTTCGGCTCGCGCACGGTATCGACTGAAATCGATCCGAGCGCCCGATGCCAGACGATCAGCGAGGCCAGAACGCAGCCGAGCAGCAGCGCCGATCCTCCGGTATAGCCAATACCGAGCGAGCGCGTGGCGAAGTCCGCCATCGTCGTCCCCGCCGTCGTCGAGGCGATGATCGTTGCCCAATAGAGGAAAGGGTGAAAGCGTGTCGCCATTACCTGCCACCAGACCAGGGCGATCAGCACCGTCAGGAAGATCGCGGTGCCGACTAGGTAGCCGAGGTTCATGGTCATTGAGACGGTATCGCCGCCCGTCTCGCCGAGGGTGGTCGCGAGTATCTTAATGATCCAGAAACCCAGCGTGACCGCGGGCACTTTGCTTGCCAATTCCTGCTTTGTCATTTCGTTCACGGCGTCTTTCCTTTCAAGTTTCACGCCGCGCTGACGGTTTGATCAGAGGCGCAGGCCAAAACGCGGGCCGACCCCCATAGTCGCGAGGATAGGGCGATCGTCAGCAGGCAAGCGGCCACCCCCTTCCTACCAAATCGAATCGTAACGGCTATCAGCTATGCCTCAACCGGGTCAAAACCGGTCGGTTTTGACACCAGCAACTCGCCCCAGCTTTTCCATGGGTTGTAAACGCTCGCGCTAAATGGCGGCGTTCTGATCGCGCTATTTGTCAGTTGCCGGGTCCGATGACGAGGCAATCGCGCGCGGCCTGAACGATGTCAGCGGTGACCTCCTCGACGCGGTTGAGGGTCATGATCCGCCGCATCTGCGCGAACAGGCGCTCCATGAGCCGGAAGTTGCCGCGCGTGATGCGGATCACGGCTGCCTGCGCTTCGATCGCGTCGAGTTGGGCCGGGTCGAAGCTGATCCCGAAATCGCCGGCGTGGGTCGCGAGCAGCAGCCGCATTTCGGTCTCGGTAAGCGGTTTGAACTCGTGGACGAAGCCGATCCGCGAGTAGAGCTGGGCATAGCGGGCGAGGCGCTTCTCCAAGCCCGGCATACCCATCAGGATCAGCCCGAAGCCGTGGCGATCGGCCATGTCGCGGAGATGTTCGAGCGACTTTATGGTCAGGCGGTCGGCCTCGTCGACGATGACGAGGGGGCAGGCGATGCGGGCGGCGTCATGGGTGATTTCGTCCTGCGAGCCGCCCGCGACCGTCAGCCGGGCATAGCCCAGCTTAATGAGGTTGAGGCCCAACACCGCGTCGATCGTCTTGGGCGTGTTGCTGACCGACACGGTGTAGAAGACGGCGCGGCAGCGAGCGACCTTTTCGCCAAGGAGCGCGGCAATGGGACGGAGCGCGGCATATTCCCCCAGGTCGGGGAAGCTGGAAAACTCGCGCGCCGATCGCGTCTTTCCGACGCCCGGCCGGCCATGACACACGCCGATATAGCGGTAGTGCGCGCAGGCTTCGGCAAACTCGACGAACCGGGCATGTTCGCGGGTCGCCAGGAACGGCTGCTCGACCAGGAACTCAATCGTCAGCGGCGTAGAGCCGGAGCCCTCGGTAGGTGGTGGGCCGGGAAGCCGTATCCTCTTGGTCGCCATCGAAGGTCTCCGTGGGGGCAGGCACCTGCTTGTCGCGCTCCTTCGCGCCGCGCCGGGCGCGCTGGATCGCGCGCAACGACGGGTGCCCAGCGTGCTCGGAGCTGAGCGCACGGCAGACGAACCGGCCCTGGTGGTAGACGTGGATCTCGGTCAGGTCGCGGGGGTCATAGACCGCCTCGACCTGCTCGCCGACGAAGGCCGCGAGCGTGGGTTCGACATAGCGCCTGCCCATCAGACGGATGCCGTCGCGCAGCACTTTACGGGGCTTGGGCACGTGCACGAGCAGCATGTCGAGCTGTTCAAGGCTGTCGGGCATTGCGGGCAGGAACCCGCCCTTCTGCCAGCGCGTGATCGGCGGTTCGCCGGTGCTGCCATGCGGGCGACGATGATAGACGCCGCACACGAACGCCTCGAAGCGGGCGCGCAGCTCGTCGAGCGTGAGCACTGGCGCCGACAGCGGCTTGCCCGCGATCAGGTGGCCGGGCAGGTCGGGCAGGAACATGTCGTTGATGGTGCGGAACAGCCGCTCGATCTTGCCGCGCCCGCGAGGACGCCCCGGCAGCGAATGGATGAGGCGGATTTTGAGGGCGATGCACGCCTGCTCGATATGCTCGGAGATGAAATCCGAGCCGTTGTCGACGTAAAGCTGTTCGGGAATGCCGCTGACGATCCATTCGGGATTGGGCTTGCGCCAGATCGCCTGCCGCAAGGCGAGCGCCGTGTTGAGGGCACTGGGGGCATCGAGGCTGAGGAAGTAACCGGCGATGGCTCGGCTGTGATCGTCAACGATGACGGTCAGCCAAGGACGCACCGGGGTTCCGGCATCATCGAGCACGAGAATGTCGAGAACGGTATGATCGGCCTGCCACATCTCGTTCGAGGTCGCGGCTTCGCGCCGATGCACTAGCTCGTGCTGGTCGCGGTAGACGGCCGGATCGGAGGCTGCGGCGATCTGGCTTGCCGGTATCGCCCTGACGACACGCGCGACGGCCGCATAGCTGGGGGTTCGGTGTCCATGCGCGATGGCGAGTTCCTGCACCTTTCGGTGAATGGCGGCGACCGGGGGTCGCGGGCGCTTGGTGGCGAGAGTGCGGGTCAGTTCGACCAGATGTTCCGGCAGGTGCAGCCTGCCCCGATCGTTGCGCGGCAGACGCGCGAGACCGGCAAGTCCTTCGGCACGGTAGCGCCCGAGCCAGCGCTGCAACGTCCGCTCGCTCAGCGTGCCGGTGCGGGCGAGGTCCGCGAGCGGGATGCCATCGGCGAGGTGCGGTTCAAGGACGCGGTAGCGCTCGATCGCCAGCGGCGGGACAAGCGCCGGATGCGTCACCGCCGACGGTCCGTGTCGCAGGTAAGGAAAACGGAGATTTGCCTGCCCATCGCCATGCGAGTCCGCTCGCGTTGCCAAACCGGCCTGTTCGACGTAAATCTACCCGGTAAAGAAAACTAGGGCAACATAGACCTGCCGATGACGACTTTCTTCCCAAACCGCGCCCGATCGGGGCGCCACCGGCCCTACGCATGAAAATCGGTTACGCCCGCGTATCGACCGCCGAGCAGAACCTGGACCTCCAGCGTGATGCGCTGAAGGCTGCCGGCTGCGAGAAGGTCATCACCGACAAGGCCTCCGGGGCGACTGCCGCTCGCCCTGGATTGGAAAAGGTGAAGGAGCTGCTTCGCGCCGGCGACACACTGGTGGTCTGGCGCCTCGACAGGCTCGGCCGCTCGCTCCGTGATCTGATCGGATGGATGACCTACCTCGACGAGGAAAAGGTCGGGCTGCTGAGCCTGCACGAGGCGATCGACACGACCACCACGTCGGGCAAGCTTACCTTCCACCTGTTCGGGGCATTGGCGGAGTTCGAGCGCAACCTGATCCGCGAGCGGACCCAGGCCGGTCTCACCGCAGCCCGCGCTCGCGGCAAGAAGGGTGGCCGGCCGGCCGCACTCGGCAAGGACAAGCGCGACCTGCCCGTCAGGCTCTACCACGAGAACACGATGCCGATCGCCAAGATTTGCTCGATGCTCGGCATCTCCAAGCCAAAACTCTACGCCTATGTGCGATCGGCCGAGACCAAGCCGGTAGCCGCGTAGCGACGCTCGCCGACAAATAGCGCGATCAGAATGCCGCCACTTAGCGCGAGCGTTTACACCGTTCGCGGTCCCGATCGGCCCAGCGTCCCCCGGAACCGTTCGTTATCGGGAAGGCATCTAAGCGGTCTGCACCATCCTTCATCTAAAGTTCTCCAAGCGCTTCTGAGGATTTTCGGGCGCACCAAAAGCACTTGCTCCTCCAGTGGCTGGAGCATGTAACCGCAATTTGCTCTCCTGCGGACGGGGGGCTGGAGGTGGCTTTTTGACGGCCCGTGTTGAAGCAATCGGTATGTCTCGACGCTCATTAGTGGCGCGGCTGGTGGCCTGTGGAACCGGCTTGGTGCTCGGTTCTCCAACGCTCGCGCGACAGACTTCCCGGTCTGCGGGCTCGTGGAACTTCGGTGCGGCTCACCTCGAATGGGAGCCGCTGGAAGTCGGCACGGGTGATACCCTCCTTGTTTCGGCACAAGTGCGCGGAGTGCCGGTGCGGGCGGTGCTCGACAGTGGCAGCGGCGCGTCGATCATGAGCACGGCGCTCGCGGCGAAGCTCGGCTTGAACGATGGTGAGCGGCGCATGATTAGCGGGCTGAGCGCCAAGGCCCCGGTGCTGCTGGTCCGCGACATCGACGTACAGCTCGCCCGCGAAACCCGTCGCTTACCCTTTGCCGTCGTTGGTGATCTGAGTTCAGTGTCGGCGGCCTTCGGACGACCGATCGATATCCTCCTCGGTGCCGATATGTTCACGGGTAGCTGCATCGCGCTCGATTTCGCGAAAAGGCGTATGGCGGTCGTCAAGTCAGGCACGTTTCTCGCCGGTCCCGACTGGCGCGCTGTCGCGCTCGGGCGCGGTGCCAAGCAGGAGCTGTTCATTCGAGCTTCCGTCTCGGGTTTGCCTCCCGTGCCCTTGATGATCGATCTTGGCAGCTCGGCCGCGCTGATGCTCTCGTCGGCCTATGCCCGCGATCAAGGGCTGTTGAACGGGAAGCTCGTCTCGACCGCGGCGATCGGCGGCGTCGATGGTGTGCGTATCAACGATGCTTTCACGATCCAGAACATCAACATCGAAGGGCTTGGCGTCTCGAACGTCCCCACACTCGGGATGAGAGCTTGGCTCTCCACCAGCACGGTTGGCAATGTCGGCCTACCGCTGATCGCTCAATTCGACGTGGTGTTCGACGTGACCGCCGGATTCGTGTGGCTCCGGCCACTCGGTCCTCGTCGTCGCCTGCCGATGCTGAAGGACCGTAGCGGCCTTGGCCTCGCAGCCTCACCAACGGCGCTCACCGTTGTTCATGTGGCGGCGAACAGTCCCGCGGAAAAGGCTGGCTGGGCGGTCGGCGACCGGATCGTGGCGGTGAACGGCCATTCGATCGATGCGAACTATACGCGTGGGGAGCTCTGGCAAGTGCGCTCCCGGCCTGCTGGCACCCTCGTAAAGCTGACGATGGCCTCGGGTGATGTGCGCGAGCTCAGGCTGGCCGATTATTATTGATCGGCTTGAGGGTGGCCTTTGCCGATCGCCTTCATGATCCGACAATCGGCCATGCGCGCCTTGGTGCAGCTCTGGCTGAGCATTGCCAACTCATCCCGCAACACCGCGAGTTGCGCCAGTCTCTCCTCCACATCCTTGAGGTGCTGAGCAGCGATAGCTGAGGCGGCACCACAATCCTGGTCCGGGTTCTGCGCCAGCCCCATCAACGAACGGATCTCGTCGACGGAGAAGCCAAGCCGGCGACCGTTGCGGATGAAGTGCAAACGCTCAATGTCACTGGCATCGTAGGTTCTGCGACCCGACGCCGTGCGAGGGGCGGATCGGAGCAACCCGATCGACTCATAAAAGCGGATCGTCGTCACCTTCGTCGAGGTCTCGCTGGCGAGCTGCCCAATCATCACCGGCTTCATCATGCCATCCTTGCTTATGCGAACGTGTCGCACATTTCGCTTGCTTCTACAGCGACTGGAGGTGGTAAGGAAGGCCGCATGAATGCTTCTACCGAAAGCTGCGGGTGCCACGGGGAGCCCGCGCGCGCGCAAACCGATCCGGCCTATCGCCGTGCGCTGCTGACCGTCGTGGTGCTCAACCTCGGCTTCGGAGTCGCCGAGCTGTTCGGCGGGTTCATCGCCGATAGCCAAGCGCTGAAAGCGGATTCCCTCGATTTTCTCGGGGACGGGTCGATCAGCCTTATCGGTCTTCTCGCGCTTGCCTGGTCCGCACGGGCGAGGGCAAAGGTCGCGCTGACGCAGGGGTTGTTTCTCGGTGCGCTTGGCGTGGGCGTAATCGGTTTCGCGATTTGGCGCGCCCTGAACGCAACCGCGCCCGATGCCGAACTGATGGGCACAATCGGCGTTGTCGCGCTCGCGATCAATGTCGTGTCCGCCTTGGTGCTTGCGCGTTTCCGGGAAGGGGACGCCAATGTTCGCGCGATCTGGCTGTTCAGCCGCAACGACGCGCTCGCCAACGTGGCGGTGATCGCCGCGGCCGGTCTGGTGGCGTGGACAGGAAGCGCCTGGCCGGACCTCGCCGTCGCCGGCCTCATCGCCCTCCTGTTCCTCCACTCCGCTTATGAAATCGTCACTGGCGCTCGGCGCGAATTGGGAGAGCGGTAGTGCGTCTGCTCGCGTTGATCCGGGCAATGCTCTCGTTGCGGCTGCTCTCCGCGCTCGCGGCGCTGCTGATCCCTGCTGCGGCAATCGCCGAACCCGGCGACGTGCAAACCGCATGGCGGCTGCTCGACTATATGGCCGTCGATTATGGCGGCGCGGTCGCCAACGGTCGGATCAAGAGCACGTCGGAATATGCCGAGATGACGGAGTTCGCCGCGTCGGTCTCGACACGGCTTCAGGGCCTGCCGGCGAAGCCGGAGCGTCAAGCCCTCATCCAGCGGGCTGCCAACCTCCAGGCGGTGATCGCGGAAAAGGGACCGACTGAACAGGTGGCAACATTGGCGCACGGGCTCGCGGCCGATCTGTTGCGCGCCTACCCGGTGCCGCTCGCGCCCGATAAGGCTCCGAACCTCGTCTCCAGCGATGCCCTGTTCCGACAATCCTGCGCGTCCTGCCACGGGATGACGGGCAACGGCCGTGGCCCTGACGCCGCCAAGCTCGCTACGCCCCCGATTGCTTTCACCGATGCCGAGCGCGCGCGCCAGCGCAGCGTGTTCGCGCTCTATCAGGTGGTGACGCAAGGCATCGACGGGACCGCGATGCAGAGCTTCGCCGATCTGCCCAACGATCAGCGCTGGGCGTTAGCATTCCGAGCCGGGAGCTTCGCCTTCACGGATGCGCAGGCGCGCGAAGGCGAGCGGCTTTGGAAATCCGACCCGACCCTTCGCCGGCGCATTCCGGACCTGAAAACCCTGGTCGCGCTCACCCCGGCCGCGCTCGGCGCGGCGATCGGCGACGCCAAGGCTGACCCAGTGCTCGCGTTCCTGCGTCGTCATCCCGAACAGGTGATACAACAGGCTCCCGGCTCGCTCGCGGTCGCCCGCGCCAAACTCGCCGAAAGCGTGGCGGCTGCGCGGCGCGGCGATGCGCGCATGGCGAAAGAGCTGGCGCTGTCGGCCTATCTCGATGGGTTCGAGCCGATCGAGCCAACACTCACCGCGCGCGACGCGACGCTGATGGGTCGAATCGAGGGCGCGATGGGGGAGTTCCGCGCCTCGATCGACCGGGGCGCGTCGCCCGATGATCTCGCGGAGAAGGTCGCAGTACTGGGCGGCCTTTTCGACGATGCGGAAGCGGCGCTCGCGCCTGATGCCGCCACCGAAGCGTCCACGTTCCTGGGCGCGTTCACGATCCTGCTGCGTGAAGGGCTCGAAGCCCTGCTCATCGTTGTCGCCATGATCGCGTTCCTGCGTAAAGCCGAGCGCGGCGAGGCGCTGCGGTACGTGCATGGCGGCTGGGTCAGCGCGATCATCGCGGGCGGGATCACCTGGGCGGTCGCCACCTATGCGATCGGGATCAGCGGTGCGAGCCGGGAGCTGACGGAAGGGTTTGGCTCGCTGTTCGCCGCGGTCGTGCTGCTCTCGGTCGGGATTTGGATGCACGGCAAGGCGCAGGCCGATCAGTGGCAGCGCTATATTCGCGAGAAGATGTCGCGGGCGCTCTCGGGCGGGTCGGGCTGGTTCCTGTTCGGGCTGGCGTTCGTCGTAGTTTATCGCGAGGTCTTCGAGACGATCCTGTTCTATGCCGCGCTTTCGGCGCAAGGTGACAACGGGATGCTTCTCGCGGGGGCCGGGTCGGCGATTGGACTGCTCAGCCTGATCGCTTGGGCCATGCTTCGCTACAGTCGCAAGCTGCCGATCGCGCAGTTCTTCCGCTATAGCTCCTGGCTCATGGCGGTCCTGACCGTCGTGCTGGCGGGTAAAGGCGTCGCCGCGCTCCAGGAAGCCGGCCTTATCAACATCGCACCGCTCGCGGACGTGCCACGGCTGTCGATGCTCGGCGTGTTTCCCACTTGGCAATCGGTGCTGGCGCAACTCCTGATGGCGGTCGCCATTGCGGTCGGGTTCGCCTGGAACGGGCGCGACCGATCCCGCTCGGGTTCCGGCTCAGTGACCCTTGGTTCGAATTAGTGCAATGACATGAAAACCCTTCCGTGATAGAGGCAAGCTAGTGCGAGCCTTTTTGCCTTTCCTGACATGCCTGATGCTGGTCCTGACCAGCTTCTCCGGCATGGCCCATGCCGCCGATCTGGCGGGGGGAAGCATCGCGGGCGTTGAGTTCACGGTCCATACCGCCGGTGACATCGATCAGGTGCCATCGGACTCGGACAAGAATGTCCCGCATCATCACAATTATTGTCACGGACACGACGTCGGCGCGCCTGCGCGCACGACGATGGAATATACCCCCGTCCTCACAGTGCCCAAGCCGACAATCTCCGCCTCTGCGTCGCTCGACGGCCGCACCGGCATGGTCCATTTGAGGCCCCCCCAAGCCTGACGTCCGATTTGGGCGTGCGTTGGCGCGCCCCTGTCGATCATCGTCAGGAGTCCTATTTTCATGAATCGTATCCTCGCGGCCATGCTGGCCGCAGCGTCTTGCGCCACGATGGCGCAGGCGCAGGTCGGACCGTCCGCGCCTGTTGCGCAGGATGCGCCGGTCTACACGCTTGACCAAGCGGTCAGTGCAGCGGGCGGTTCGGCCCCTGCTGCGGAAGCGGCGACAGCTGGAATCGACGCGGCCCGTGCAGGTCGCACAGTCGCCGGCTTGCGGCCCAATCCGGTGGTTCAAGGCCAAGTCGAGAATGTCATCGGCTCCGGGCCGTATCGGGGGGTCCGCAGCGCGGAAACCACGGTCGGCTTTGCGATCCCGATCGAGCTAGGCGGCAAGCGCGGCGCCCGCGTCGCGGTCGCCAATGCGCAATTGTCCCGGGCCGAGATCCAGGCCGCGATCATCGCGGCGGATGTCCGGCTTCAGGTAACGCAGCTCTATGTCGAAGCGGTCGCGGCCGATCGCCGGGTAATGACAGCCCGCGATCAGGCCCGGATCGCCAGCGATGCGCTGCGGGCCGCGAGCGTTCGCGTGCAGGCAGGGCGGGCATCGCCACTCGAGCAACAGCGCGCGGATGTCGCGCGTATCAATGCCGACGCCAATGTGGAGCGGCAGCTTCGCTTGGCCGAGGCGGCCCGCGCCAATCTGGCGCGTCGGATCGGACGGCCGATCGACGGCCTGCTCGATGACACGCTGCTCGATCGCCTTCCCGATGTGAACGTCTATGGGCCGTTGGCACCGGTCAACACGACCGGCACACTCGCGCTGGCGGCAGCCAACGCGGATTTCTCCATTGCCGAAGCCGGCGTGCGGCTCGCGCGCGCCAATCGCGTGCCTGACCTGAACGTCGGGCCGTCGATCCGCCGCCTGGAAGCGACCAACGACATGGCGGCGGTGTTCAGCGTGTCGATCCCGATCCCGGTGTTCAACAATGGTCGCGCCGCGATTGCGCAGGCGACCGCGCAGCGGACCCAGGCGGATGCGCAGCGCCGCGTGACCGCGCTCGACATCGAACAGGCGATCACGGACGCGCAGGCGCAGGCGGCCAATGCCGCAACGACGGCTCGTGCGGCGTCGGGGCCGGCGCTGGCGGCTGCACAGGAGGCCGCCCGCATCGCGCGGATCGGCTATCGCGAGGGCAAGTTCGGCCAGCTCGAATTGCTCGATGCTGAACGCACGCTCGCCGAAACGCGGGTCGCCGCGATCGACGCGCTTGCCAATTACCAGAATGCCCGCGCGCAAGTGGAGCGACTGACCGCTCGTGCGCCCAATGGGGGGAATCAGTGATGAAGAGCTTTTATCTCGCGGGCGCGGCGTCGCTCGCCCTGCTCTTGGCTGCCTGCGGCGGCAAGGATGGCGGAAACGAGGCAACTGCCGAAGGCGCAGCTGCCAATGAGACGGCAGCGGGCACGGAAAAGGGCGGTGCTGAAGGCGGTCATGCCGGTGAAGGCGTCGTCACATTGGGTGCCGACCAGATCGCCACAGCGGGCGTCCAGGTCGGACGGCCGATCATCGGCGGGGCCGGGACGATCGAGCTGCCCGCGATCATCGAGGGCGACCCACAGGGAACGCAGGTCGTCTCGGCCGCAATTGCGGGACGCGTGGTCGCGCTCACCCGTAACCTCGGCCAATCGGTCGGACGCGGCCAGACCATTGCGGTCATCGAAAGCCGCGAGGCGGCGCAGATCAAGGGCGAGGTCGAGGCGGCGCGGGCGCGGCTTCAGCTCGCTAATTCGAACCTCGCGCGCGAACAGCGGCTGTTCGCGCAGAGAGTCTCCCCTGAACAGGATCTGATCGCCGCCCGCACAGCGGCGACGGAGGCGCGGATCGCCCTGACGCAGGCGCAGAGCATGGTTTCGGCGGCGGGTGTCGGCGGCGGCGGGCTCAACCGGCTCGGCATTGCCGCGCCGATCTCGGGCCAGATCATTGCGCGCCCCGTGACGCTGGGACAAACGGTCGCGGCGGATGCCGAACTCTATCGCATCGCCAACCTGAGCCAGGTGTCGATCGCGCTTAATCTCAAGCCCGAGGATGCGGGCCGGGTGCGTCCCGGCAATACGGTGCTGGTGAAGGCGGCAGGCCGTCAGGCGACCGCCCGCGTGACCTTCGTGTCGCCGGCGCTTGATCCGCAGACGCGGCTCGTGCCTGCGCTCGCCACCCTCGACAATCGCGGTGGCGAATGGCGGGTCGGCGAGCCTGTGACGGCAGCCGTGCAGCTGACGGGCAGCGGCGGGAGCGGGGCGGTCCGCGTGCCGACGACGGCGGTCCAGAGTTTCGAGGGCAAGTCGGTCGTGTTCGTGCGCACGCCCACCGGCTTCAAGGCGACCCCGGTCCAGCTCGGCGATGCGTCGGGCGACACGGTGATCGTCCGGTCGGGCCTGACCGGCAACGAACAGATCGCCACCACCGGAAGTTTCACGCTCAAGGCCGAGATCGGCAAGGGCGAAGCGAGCCACGAGGATTAAGCCATGATCGCCCGTATCGTAACCTGGGCGGTCGAGAAGCGCTGGCTAGTCCTGCTCCTCACCGTCATCGTCGCCGCCATCGGCGCCTTTTCCCTCTACCGGCTACCGATCGACGCGGTGCCGGACATCACCAACAATCAGGTCCAGATCAACGTCCGCGCGCCTGCCCTCTCGCCCGAGCTGGTCGAGAAGCAGGTGTCGTTTCCAATCGAAACCGCGCTCGCCGGCACCCCCGGCCTGGAATATACGCGCTCGTTGAGCCGCAACGGCTTCGCGCAGATCACGGCGGTCTTTTCGGACGCGACGGACATCTATTTCGCCCGCCAGCAGGTGGGCGAGCGTCTGCGGGGCGTGCAAGAGAATCTGCCCGACGGCGTGAACCCTGAAATGGGTCCGATCGCGACAGGCCTGGGCGAGGTGTACATGTACACCGTTCGTCTCGATCATCGCGAGGACGACAAGCACAAGCCCGGTGAACCGGGCCAACAGCCCGATGGCAGCTACATCACGCCAGAGGGCGAGCGACTGACGACCGAAGAGGACAAGGCGACCTACCTGCGCACCGCGCAGGACTGGATCGTGACGCCGCTTCTGAAGACCACACCGGGCCTCGCCGGTGTCGACTCGATTGGCGGTTACGCCAAGCAGTTCCTCGTCGTGCCCGACGTGCAGAAGCTGGCCTCGCTCGGCATCACGCTGACGGACCTGGGAAATGCGCTGGAGCGCAATAACACCAGCGTCGGCGGTGGCTTCGTCAATCGCAATGGCGAAGGTCTGGCTGTTCGCTCGGATGCGCTCGTTCGCAATGCCAGCGAGTTGGCCAGGACCGTGATCGCGACACGTAACGGCGTGCCGATCACGGTCGAACAAGTTGCGACTGTGAAGACGGGTCAGGCGATCCGCATGGGTTCGGCATCGGAGAACGGTACCGAAGTCGTCGTCGGCACGGCGATCATGCGGATCGGCGAGAACAGCCGCATCGTGTCGACCGCGGTCGCTGAGAAACTGAAGACGATCAACGCTTCGCTGCCTCCTGACGTCGTAATTCAGCCGGTGCTGAACCGCACCGAGCTGGTCAATTCGACGATCAAGACGGTCGCGAAAAACCTGTCCGAAGGCGCGGTGCTGGTCATCGTCGTGCTCTTCCTGCTGCTCGGCAACTTCCGTGCGGCCCTGATCGCGGCGTTGGTCATCCCGATCACCATGATGCTGACAGGCTTTGGTATGCTGCGCGCTGGGGTCTCGGCCAATCTGATGAGCCTTGGGGCTTTGGACTTCGGTCTGATCGTCGACGGCGCCGTCATCATTGTCGAAAACGCGCTGCGCCGGCTTGCCGAGCAACAGCATCATGAAGGCCGATTGCTCAGCGTCAAGGAACGGCTCGCGACCGTGGCAGCCGCTGCGCGTGAGATGATCCGTCCCTCTGTGTACGGGCAGGCAATCATCATCCTCGTCTACGTACCGCTGCTCACGCTGACCGGCGTGGAGGGTAAAACGTTCGGACCGATGGCGCTGACCGTCATCATCGCGCTCGCCTTCGCCTTCATCCTCTCTCTCACCTTCGTGCCGGCGATGATTGCGATCTGGCTGTCGAAGAAGGTCGAGGAGAAGGACGGCCGCATCATCACGTGGCTGAAGAAGCGCTACGAACCCGGTCTCGACCGGGCCATGAAGCGCCCGACGCTGACGATCGGTGCGGGTGTGGGAAGCCTTGTGGTGGCGGCGCTTGCTTTCACTACGCTCGGCTCGGTGTTCCTGCCGCAGCTCGACGAAGGCGATTTGCTGATCCAGTCGCTCCGCATTCCGGCAACGTCGGTCCAGCAGAGCCAGGCGATGCAGGTGCCGATCGAGCGGATGATGTCGAAGCAGCCGGAGGTGCAATTCGTCTATTCCAAGACGGGCACCGCCGAGCTGGCGGCCGACCCGATGCCGCCGAACGCGACCGACATGTTCGTCATCCTGAAGCCGCGCAAGGATTGGCCGGATCCTGAGCTTCCCAAGGAGGAGCTGGTCAGCCGGATCGAGGGTAATCTCGCGAAGATTCCGGGAAATGCCTACGAGATCACCCAGCCCATCCAGATGCGCTTCAACGAGCTGATCGCCGGCGTGCGCGGCGACATCGCGGTGAAGGTGTTCGGGGACGACTTCAACCAGATGAACCGGACGGCCGAGCAAATCGCGGCGGTGCTGCGCAGAACGCAAGGCGCAGCGGACGTGAAGGTGGAGCAGACGACCGGTCTTCCCATGCTCGACATTCGCGTCAACCGCGACGCGATGGCGCGGTTGGGCGTTACGGCTCAGGATGTGCAGGACACCGTGACTGCGACGATCGGCGGGCGAACATCGGGCCAGATCTTCGAGGGCGACCGTCGCTTCCCCGTGGTGATCCGCCTGTCGGAGGCGCAGCGTGCCGACATCGGCCTGCTCCAACAGGTGCAGGTGCCGGTGGCAGGCGGCGGCTATGTACCGCTGTCCAGCGTCGCCGAGATCAAGGTGGTCGATGGTCCGAACCAGATCAGCCGCGAGAACGGCAAGCGGCGCGTGGTGGTGCAAGCCAACGTGCGTGGCCGCGACGTCGGATCCGTCGTGGCGGATGCGCAGGCGGCGATCGGCAGCCAACTCCGGCTGCCTGCCGGCACCTATCTCGAATGGGGCGGCCAGTTCGAGAACCTCCAATCGGCAAGCGAACGGCTGAAGCTGGTCATTCCGGCTTGCTTCATTTTGATCCTGCTGCTCCTCTACGGGGCGTTGGGATCGGTCCGCGACGCCGCGATCGTGTTCACCGGCGTGCCTTTCGCGCTGGTGGGCGGCGTCCTGTTGCTGTTCCTGCGGGGCATGGACTTCTCGATCTCGGCGGCAGTGGGCTTCATCGCCCTCTCGGGCATCGCGGTCCTCAACGGCCTCGTCATGGTCAGCTCGATCCAAGATCTGATCCGATCAGGGATGAGCCGCGAGGAAGCCGCGCATGTTGGCGCGATGCAGCGTCTGCGACCCGTCATCATGACCGCGCTAGTCGCCAGCCTCGGCTTCGTGCCGATGGCGCTGGGCGAAGGCGCCGGCGCAGAGGTTCAAAAGCCTTTGGCGACGGTCGTCATCGGCGGTCTGATCTCGGCGACGCTTCTTACGCTGTTCGTGCTGCCGACACTCTATGCCCGGTTCGGGCAGAAAGTGATCGAGAAACCCGAGCACTACAATGAGGAGCATGAAGGGGACGACCACGGTCAGACCTTCGTGAACAACTTGGCCTGATGGATGGGCGGGGCGATCCGCGATCGCCCCGCCCATCTCTGGGAGATGGGGATATGCCTCGCACCATAACCAGCTCGATGCTTCACGGCGGGCCACTGCGCATCTGGTCGGCACTCACCGATCCGGATCATCGCCGGGCGTGGAGTCCGCTCGTATTTCTCGATGATCCGTCCCGGCTCGGCGACACAGAATGCACCTTTGCGATCCAGGGCATCACCCGGCCAATTCGGACGCCAGCACGGATTGATCGATTCGATAAACCGCACGCCTTCGCTTGGTCCTGCGGCATCCCCTATCTGTTCACGCTCGAAGAGCGGTACGAGCTGGCGGGGGACGATGGCGGCACCAGGCTAACGCATAGCTGCACGCTGCGCGGGGCGCTCTCCCTGCCGTTCGCGGCGATGATGTTGCGCCGCCTGCGATCCCTGATGGTCGAATCTGACGATCGCCTCGCAACCTATCTCCGCTGGCGGGTAGGTCAGCCTGCCCGGGCTATCAATCGTCAGCGCGTCCCCTTCCGCTGCAGGAGGAAGGCGCGATGATGATGCACTGTAAGCGGGTGCTGCCCGCCGTCATCCTCGTTGTCGGGCTCGCGGCGTGCTCGGAAAGAAAGCCGCCAGCCCCGCCAACGGAGCAGCAGATCCATTCGTCCGACAGCGCCGTGGCGACCGGGGAAATGGGGCGGCATAGATATCGCTGTTCCGACGGGGAACCGCTGTTCGTCGATTACAAGGACAACGGCCTGCAGATCGATTTGCGGCGCTCCAACGGGGGACCGCCGATGATGCTGACCGCGCCAGCGCAGGGCCTGCAATATGTCGGCGAAACAGCCACCGCGACCTTCAAGGGGTCGCAGCTCACCATCGTGGAAGGCGATGGCCGTACCCGGATCTGCGAGCAGGAAGGCACGCGATGAACTGCCCTGCCTTCGAACGCCACAGGGCGCTTCGTCGGAAGAGACCGATGTCTGACACGTCGATTTCAAATGTGACAACCTTGTGCGGCCTGAATCGGGCCGGTCTGGCGATCGCGCGCCTCGGCGTCGTTCTCGTCTCCGGGGCGGTTATAGGGGCGTGTAATCCAGCGCCGACCCAGCCTACCGAGCCGGCGCATGAAAAGCATCTGACGTCGAAACTAATCGCGCAGCGCATCATGTACTGCGACGACGGCACACGCGCCGATGTCGACTTCATCGATGACGGCTTGAAAATGGCCGTCACCTGGCTGCCGAAGGGCAGGACCGAGATCCTGCGCGCGCAGCGAACCGGTGACGAGTTTCGCGGCGACCATTCGCGGGCTGTCGTGGCGGGCGGATCGATCGCGTTCACGCGACGCGGGAAGATCCGCGTCTGCCACCGAACCCCGGAGGAGTCCTAGGAAATGCAGGCACTGCTCTATACGCTTGCGCCTGTGCTGGCGGTCGTGCTCGGCGCGATTGTCGCGAGCCGCACCAAGTTGAAACCTGGCCTCGTGGCGGGCCTACAGCATCTCGCTGCCGGCGTCGTGTTCGCGGCGGCAGCGACCGAAATCCTGCCGCAGGTCAAGCATGAGGCATCGCCCAGCGCGACGTTGATCGGCGGGGCGGCGGGCGTCGCGACCATGCTGGGGCTCAAGGCTCTTGAGGCCCGCTTCAAGGGGCCGATGGCGCTACTCGCCGCGATCGGCATCGACATTCTGGTCGACGGCCTGGTGCTCGGCCTCGCTTTCGTGGCGGGCGAGAAGGCAGGTCTCCTGCTGACGATCGCGCTCACTCTGGAAGTGTTATTTCTGGGACTGACGCTGACCGACGAGCTGGCGGAAACCTATCGCTCGCGCTTGCGCATCATCGTGATCGTCTCGGCATTGGCCCTGCTGCTGCCGATCGGCGCGCTCGCTGCCGTGCCGGTCGCCGCGCTGTCGCCGGTGATGATCGCCGGCTTCCTCAGCTTCGGGCTGATGGCGCTGCTCTACCTCGTCACGGAGGAGTTGCTGGTCGAGGCGCACGAGAAACCCGACACCCCGCTCATCAGCTCGATGTTTTTCGTCGGCTTCCTGGCCCTGCTGACACTTGAGGAGATGATGGGATGATCCCGGGCAACGACAACAATGGCGGGCAGGAGCGCCGCACACTGTGGATCGTCCTGCTGCTGAACGCGGCGATCGCTGCGGGCTTCTTCGTTTCCGGCTTCTTCGCGGACTCGAGCGCGCTGATCGCCAACGGCGTCGACAACCTGTCCGATACGGCTGTGTATGCGCTGAGCCTTGTGGCGCTCACCCGGGGCCAGACATGGAAGACACGCGCCGCGGTCGCTTCGGGCGTCATGCTGCTGATCTTCGCGGGCGGCATCTTGATCGATGTCGGACGGCGCTACGTGCAGGGCAGCGAGCCCATCGGACCTACCATGATGGTCATGTCCGCGATCGCCGGCGTCGTGAATTACCTCTGCCTGCGGCTGCTCCAGCGCCTCAAGGATCCGGACGTCAATCTCCGGGCCGCAACCACCTTCAGCTTCAACGACTTCATTTCCAACGGCGGCATCCTGATCGCCGGCGTGCTGGTGCTGTGGTTGGGTACCAATTGGCCGGACCTGCTGGTCGGCTTCGCCACCGCCATCATCGCCATCAAGGGCGGTGTCGAAATCCTGCGCGACGCGCGCGCCGAAACCAAGAAAAGCGAAAGGAGGTCGTCATGAACGACAAGCTCGAACTCGACATTCCAGTGTTGTTGCCGGACCTTCCTGACGCGGCCGATGCCTGCCTGGACCGTCTCGTATCAACCCTGTCAAAGCGCGAAGGTGTCGAGCGGGCGCATGTGATCTGTCTCGACGGCAACACGCCAGCGGCGCTGTGCATCCATTTCGATGCCGCCAAGCTGCCGCTGCCACGGTTGCGCGAAATGGTGCGCGCCGCAGGTGCCGAAATCACCGAGCGCTACGGCCATGCGATCTGGCAGGTGACGGGGATCAACCACGAACGTCGGGCGCGCACGGTCAGCGATGCGCTGTGCGCCTTGCCCGGCGTGGTCCAGGCAAGCGCCAGCACCAGCGGGTCTGTCCGGGTCGAATATGATCGCCGCGAAACCACCGAAGAGGAGGTGCGCGCTGCGCTTCGCAAGCTGAAGGTGAGGGTGGGCAAGCGGGTCGCTGCCGATGAACATGCCGGCCACGACCACGGCCCCGGGGGCCACGGCGCGGGCGAAGAGAAGCACGGCCCCGGCGATGGCCACGACCATAGCCACGCCGAATTTCTCGGCCCCAATACCGAGCTGATCTTCGCGCTCGCCTGTGGCGCGCTGCTGGGGATCGGCTACGCGATCGAGAGGCTGGTCGCTGGCGCGCCCGAATGGCTGCCGACCGCCTGCTATATCGCAGCCTATTTCTTCGGCGGATTCTTCACGCTGCGCGAGGCGATCGACAACCTCCGGATGAAGAAGTTCGAGATCGACACGCTGATGTTGGTCGCTGCGGCCGGCGCCGCTGCGCTGGGCGCATGGGCCGAAGGTGCGCTGCTGCTGTTCCTGTTCAGCCTCGGCCATGCGCTTGAGCATTATGCAATGGGCCGCGCCAAGAAGGCGATCGAGGCGCTGGCGAAGCTCGCGCCCGAAACCGCGACCGTGCGACGCGGCGGGCAGACCAGCGAAATCCCGGTCGAGCAGATGGTCGTCGGGGACATTGCCATCGTCCGCCCGAACGAGCGCCTGCCTGCCGACGGCTTCGTCATCAAGGGCACCAGCGCGATCAACCAGGCCCCGGTCACGGGTGAAAGCATCCCGGTCGACAAGGTGCCGGTCGCAGATGCCGCAGCGGCACGCGCCAAGCCCGATGCAGTCGACGCGGAAAGCCGGGTTTTTGCTGGTACGATCAACGGCGGCGGCGCGATCGAGATCGAGGTGACACGCCGTTCCAATGAAAGCGCGCTTGCCAAGGTCGTGAAGATGGTGAGCGAAGCGGAGACGCAGAAGTCGCCGACGCAGCGCTTCACCGACCGGTTCGAACGGATCTTCGTGCCCGCCGTCCTGGTCCTGTCAGTGCTCCTGCTGTTCGCATGGGTGGTCGTCGACGAGCCGTTCCGCGACAGCTTCTATCGCGCGATGGCGGTGCTGGTGGCGGCAAGCCCGTGCGCGCTCGCGATCGCAACGCCGAGCGCGGTCCTGTCGGGCGTTGCCCGTGCAGCGCGGGGCGGCGTGCTCGTGAAGGGCGGTGCACCGCTCGAAAACCTCGGGTCGCTCAAAGCGATCGCTTTCGACAAGACGGGCACGCTGACCGAAGGTCGTCCGCGCATCACTGATGTCGTGCCCGTCGATGGCGCCGATGAAGGCGAGTTGCTGGCGCTGGCTGTCGCCGTCGAAGCGTTGAGCGACCATCCCCTGGCCCAAGCGATCGTCAAGGACGGCCGCGAACGTCTGAACGATCGTGCCGTGCCGACTGCCGGCGACCTCAAGAGCCTGACCGGTCGGGGCGTCACCGCGAGCGTGGATGGCGAGACGGTGTGGATCGGCAAGGCCGAGATGTTCGGAAGTGAGGGCATTCCGGCGCTGGGGCAGGGCGCGCAGGACGCAATCGCGAAGCTGCGCGAGAACGGCCGCACGACAATGGTGGTCCGCAAGGGGGACCGCGACCTGGGCGCGATCGGCCTGATGGACACGCCTCGCGAAGCTGCCAAGACCGCGTTGCGTCGGCTGCACGAGATGGGCGTGTCGCGGATGATAATGATCTCCGGCGATCACCAGAAAGTCGCCGAAGCGATCGCCGACGAAGTCGGGATCGACGAAGCGTGGGGCGACCTCATGCCCGAAGACAAGGTTGCCGCGATCAAGAAGCTCGCCGGCGAAGACAAGGTCGCGATGGTGGGCGACGGCGTGAACGATGCGCCGGCGATGGCAAGCGCCACGGTCGGCATCGCGATGGGCGCGGCGGGGTCGGACGTTGCGCTGGAGACAGCCGACGTGGCGCTGATGGCCGACGATCTGGCGCACCTGCCATTCGCAGTCGGTCTTAGCCGCCATACCCGTGGAATCATCCGGCAGAACGTCTTCGTCAGCCTGGGTGTCGTCGCCTTCCTGGTGCCTGCTACCATCCTCGGCCTCGGCATTGGGCCAGCGGTGGCGGTTCATGAGGGATCGACGCTGCTCGTCGTCATCAATGCGCTCAGGCTGCTCGCCTACCGCGATCCGGCAGGGAAGGCGGCATGAAGTGGCTGATCGCCTTCGACCTCGACGGCACGCTTGCCGAGAGCAAGCGGCCGTTATCGGAGGATATGGCCGCAATCCTCGCCCGATTGCTCGCCATCACGGATGTGGCGGTGATCTCGGGCGGGGACTGGCCGCAGTTCGAAAAGCAGATCGCCTCGCGCCTTCCTGCCGGCGTCGCGCTCGACCGTCTCTGGTTGATGCCGACCACAGGCACGAAACTCTATCGGTTCATCAATGGCGCTTGGCGCGCGGTCTATGCCGAACTGTTCGACGACGCGGAGAAGGCGAAGATCCGCACGGCCTTCGATCAGGCGCTGACCGATGCCGGTCTCGCCGACGAACGTATCTGGGGCGAACGGATCGAGGACCGGGGCAGCCAGATCACCTTTTCGGGCCTGGGGCAGGCAGCGCCGCTGAAGGAAAAGGAAGCGTGGGATCCTGACCGAAAGAAGAGGACCGCGTTGCAGGCCACGTTGCGCGCGAAGCTGCCGGAGCTCTCGATCAATCTCGGTGGCACGACATCGATCGACGTGACCAGAGCAGGGATCGACAAGGGCTATGGCCTGAAGCGCCTGAGTGCCGAGAGCGGTGTCCCGCTCGACGGGATGCTGTTCATTGGGGATGCGATATTCCCCGGTGGGAATGACTATCCCGCTGCTGAAATCGGCCTCGACACAGTGAGGGTGCGCGACGTCGCGGAAACCACCGCCGTCGTGACCGCCATCATCGCGTGTCTGCACCGATAGGATCAAGATACATGGTCGGCTCCATCGCGGAATGCCGCATTGTCAAAGCTCTGGCTTCTGTCGCTTAGGGCAGCGCTTCCTAAAACGAAAAGAAGGCAATGTGCGCGTCTCCGCGAACAAAGCCTCCAGCGATCAATCTAAGAGATTCCGCCGCGCTTCTCAATCGTAGGGGGCGTTTGCGGGAGGGGGCGGAATCCTACGCTAAGGATTTGGGCCAGCGATATTCCCCGGTTAGATTGATGTGTTCCCATCCCAACGGCGAGACGTGGGCGAGTAGATCAGGCGCGATATGGGTACCGCTGGCGGCCCGGGTATTGACGACCTCGCCGAGCTTCATGGTGTTCCAGAATATGATGATGGCGGCGAGCAGGTTCATTCCGGCGATGCGATAGTGCTGGCCTTCGCCGGATCGATCCCGGATTTCACCTCGGCGGTGGAAGCTGATGGCGCGCTTTAGGGCGTGGTGGGCCTCACCCTTGTTGAGGCCGATCTGAGCCTGGCGCTGGAGGCCGGCATCAAGAATCCAGTCGATCATGAACAGGGTTCGCTCGATGCGGCCCACCTCTCGCAATGCGAGGGCCAGCTCATTCTGGCGCGGGTAAGAGGCGAGCTTGCGAAGAATCTGGCTGGGGGCGACGATCCCCGCTGCGATCGTCGCCATGATGCGCAGGATGTCGGGCCAGTTGCGCTCGATGAGCGGTTCATTGATCTTACCTCCGACCAGCGCTCGCACATTGGCCGGCGTCGCGTTGGGCGTGAAGGCATAGAGTCTTTTCTGAGGGAGATCGCGGATACGGGGGGCGAACCTGTAGCCGAGCAAGGCGCAGGCGGCGAACACATGATCGGTGAAGCCGCCCGTGTCGGCAAAATGCTGGCGAACGCGGCGGCCCGCGTCATTCATGAGCAGCCCGTCCAGGATATAGGGAGCCTCGCTGACCGTTGCCGGGATCACCTGGGTTGCGAACGGCGCATATTGATCGGACACATGGCTGTATCCCTTGAGGCCCGGGACGTTGCCATATTTCGCGTTGATCAGATTCATCGCCTCGCCCTGCTCGGTAGCAAGGAAGAACTGCCCGTCGCTGGATGCCGATTGCCCTTGTCCCCAGAAGGCGGCCATGGGCAGGGCGGCGTGGGCCTCCACGATCATGGCGAGCGCCCGATCATAGGCGCTGCCTTCGACATGCCAGCGCGCGATCCGCAGCAATTCCCAGAAGCTGTGCGTGTTGGTCGCCGCCGCCATCTTGCGCAAACCGAGATTGACGCCTTCCGCCAGCAACACGTTCATCAGGCCGATCCGGTCGCTGCAGGGCGCGCCGGTGCGCAGATGCGTGAACGCCTCGGAAAATCCGGTTCGCTCATCGACTTCCAGCAACAGATCGGTGATCCTCGCGGGCGGGAGCTGTTGATAGAGATCGAGCACGAGATCCTCGGCCCCTTCGGGCGTGTCGGCCCTCAGCTTGTCGATGTGCAGCTTGCCGTTCTCGATGATGCCGCCTGGGATCGTGCCGGTTCGCGCCGCGCGGCCAAACTCCTTCAGCCGTGTATCCAGTCGAGCCCTGCGCTCGGCCAGCCATTCGCCGGGTCGCAGCGGCACGGCGAGCCGCGCGGTCTGCTCTATCGCCTGTGGCGGGACCAGAAGCTGCTTGAGGTCGCCATAGCGGCGCGATCCCGCCAACCATATGTCACCGGACCGGAAGGCGTCGCGGATGTGGAACAGCACCGCGATTTCCCAAAGCCGGTGGTCGCCGCTGGGCTCAGCGCAAAGATGACGATGCCATTTCGAGTTGGGACGTAGAAAATCCACCGGCGGATCGACCTTGATCCCGTTACGCAGCATCGCAACGGCCGCCAGAAGAGGCGTGGCGATCGGCGCCGCCTGCATGTCGAGCAGGCGCAGCATCCTGGGCGCGTAGAGGCGGAAACGGTGATAGCCGTCCAGCACACGGCTGAGCGGGTCGGCCGCGAGCACGTTGGTCAGCGCGGAGGCCGTGGCGACAAGGGTTCTGAACCGTTCCCAGCCAGGACCGGTGGCGATTATCCCGTCCAGGGCCGTGCCATCGTCCTGCGCTCCAAGCAAAGCACCACCGATTTCGGCAAAGGACTTCAGCGTGTCCCGAACGGCCGCCTTTTCGTCGGCGATCCTGGTGTTGCAAAGGCGTTCGGAGGCCCGATAGAGACGGCCTACGATGCGATCGTGGGTCTCCACGATGACATCGGCCAGCGATGACCGCCATTCCAGGGTGCAGACAGCGAGGATCGCAAGCCGCCTGTCTTCGGGCAGATCACGCATGCCGTCGGCGTAATAGCGCTCGCCCTGCCGGCGAAGCCGGGTCACACGATGCGCCGGCACGCCGTCCAGCAAATCCGCCGGAAGATCGAACCTTTGAAGATATTCCAGTCGATCCATCAGCCGGTTAGCGGCTGCTGAATTTGCGCCAACCTCGAACTGTCGCAGCCATACGAAGCGCGTGACGCGACCATCCACCGTATCCTCCAACAGGTGAGCCAAATTCTCGCTCAGGGTTGGCGTGATGCGATGGGCGATAAGATCCTCGATCCGGCGCTCGGCCTCAACCAGCGCATCGGCGCAAAGGCGCTCGATCGTCGAGGAGCCGGGAAGGATCGTGCGGGTGCGGCGACACTCCGCAACGAAGCGACGGGCAAGATCCTCATTCGATGTCGCCGCCTCGGCTTCCCGAGCGATCCATTCGCGCAAATCCCGTGCGCCCCGCCCCGAAAAGGAGCGATAGCCGTAGATTCGGCGAAGGTCCGCCAGATGCTCGTGCCGGGTCTCCTCGCGCGCGGCATAGAGGAGTAGATCGTCGCTGGTCAGGCCGAGCTGGGCCGCGATGAAATCCGATACCTGCGCCGGGATCAACTCGCCAGGAGCGAGCACCCGGCCCGGGTAGCGCAGGACGCACAGTTGCAGCGCGAAGCCAAAACGATTGTGGGCGCGCCGGCGCTGGCGGATATGCCCGAGATCCTCATCGCTGAGGGTATAGTGCCGCAGCAGCTCACCTTGATCGACCGGCAAGTGAAGCAGCGCCTCGCGCTGTCGATCGGTCAGGGTCACGCGACGCGGCATACATGCTCCTTATTCTTTCCGAGCTACGGTTTGAGATAGCTTGATTGAGATGCTGGTTAAGATACACAATAGCCCAATCTTATGTGCTCATGTTCGTCACCGCCTCAAACCTTCGTTTGTGATCCATGCTGATCGGCTACGCCCGCGTGTCCAAAGCCGACGGCTCGCAGTCGCTCGACCTGCAGCACGATGCCCTTCGCGCTGCCGGTGTCGAGCCAGGCAATATCTATGAGGCTCTGTTGCAAAGATTGGCGGCAGTCAGAGGTAGGCTGTCGCTCTGCGCCGATCAGGCGGCTGCTGCGAAATGGTGGTTGAGCATGCCCATGGCCTCCGTCAGCGCCGAGGGCCCAATGCCAAAAGCTCTCTCCACAAGGCGCACCTCGCCCCTGATGCCGGGCTGCAGGCACCAGGGGCGAGCCTGTCCTTTGCGCAGGGCTCGCATGACTTCGAATCCCTTGATCGTGGCATAGGCCGTGGGGATCGATTTGAAACCGCGCACCGGCTTGATCAGTATCTTGAGCTTTCCGTGATCGGCCTCGATCACGTTATTGAGATACTTCACCTGCCGGTGGGCCGTCTCCCGGTCCAGCTTTCCTTCGCGCTTCAATTCGGTGATCGCTGCACCATAGCTCGGCGCTTTGTCGGTATTGAGCGTGGCAGGCTTTTCCCAGTGCTTCAGGCCTCGCAGGGCCTTGCCCAGGAACCGCTTCGCTGCCTTGGCGCTGCGGGTCGGCGACAGGTAGAAATCGATCGTGTCGCCCCGCTTGTCGACTGCCCGGTACAGGTAGGTCCACTTGCCCCGCACCTTGACGTAGGTTTCATCCAGGCGCCAGCTCGGATCAAAGCCACGCCGCCAGAACCAGCGCAGCCGCTTCTCCATCTCCGGGGCGTAGCACTGGACCCAGCGATAGATCGTCGTATGGTCGACCGAAATGCCGCGTTCCGCCAGCATTTCCTCAAGGTCGCGATAGCTGATCGGATAGCGACAATACCAGCGCACCGCCCACAGGATCACATCACCCTGGAAATGGCGCCACTTGAAATCCGTCATCGTTCCGTCCGTCCAATCTCCGCCAAGCATGCTCAAGCTTCACGATTTTTGCAACAGAGCCGCGAGGCGCCCTATATTCTCGACGGGCTGCTGATGAACGATGCAGGCCGCCATGTCCGTCAGCATTTCGCCGACACGGGCGGCTTTACCGATCATGTGTTCGCCGCCTGCGCCCTTCTAGGCTACAGGTTCGCGCCGCGCATCCGTGACCTGCCTCAAAAGCGGCTCTATGCCTTCACTCCCAGCGCAACGCCCGCCAACGTGCGGGGTCTGGTCGGCGGGAAAATCAACGAACCCCTGATCGAGCGGAACTGGCCCGACATCCTGCGCATCATGGCCACGATCGCCGCCGGCATTGTCGCCCCCAGCCAGATTCTACGCAAGTTGGCATCCTATCCTCGCCAGAACGAATTGGCGCTCGCCCTTCGGGAAGTCGGCCGGGTCGAACGAACCTTGTTCATGATCGACTGGATTCTCGACGCCGGCTTGCAGCGCCAGGCCCAGATCGGCCTCAACAAAGGCGAAGCCCATCATGCCCTGAAGCGCGCTATCAGCTTCCATCGGCGCGGTGAAATCCGGGATCGCTCAGGCGAAGGCCAGCATTATCGCATCGCCGGCATGAACTTGCTGGCCGCCACCATCATATTCTGGAACACGATGAAGCTCGGAGAAGTCGTCAGCAGCCGAGCCGCTGATGGCTTTGCCGTCCCGCCCCATCTCCTCGCCCATGTCTCGCCGCTGGGATGGGAGCACATCAACCTCACCGGCGAATATCGCTGGCCCAAATCCTTAGCGTAGGATTTCGCCCCCTCCCGCAAACGACCCCTATCTTATGGGCGAGTTCCCGGCGTTGGTTCGTGTAGCTCGGAGCCGCCATCGGGTAATCGGCCGGCAGCCCCCATTTGGCGCGATATTCCTCGGGACTCATCTGGTAACGGGCCCGCAGGTAACGCTTCAATGTCTTGAGCTTCTTCCCGTCCTCAAGGCAGACAATATAATCTTCCTTAACAGAGGAACGAACAGGAACCGCAGGTTCCCGCCGTGAAATGGGCTCAGCTTCATGACCCGAAAGGCCTGACAAGGCAGTATGGACACTTTTGATCATGTTGCACAAATCTTCAACCGCCATCGGGCTGTTGGAAACGTTGGCTGAGACGATGCTGGCGGTTAGTGAGACGAGAGAATCCTTATCTTCTTCAATTCCAGTCATTTCTTCCCCCAAACCTCTGCGACACAAGTTAAGAATGGTGAATGCACCATAGCGATTGCCTCTAATATCTTCAATTGACAAATTTAATGGACCGTTAATGCCTTTGGAATACCCCTAACGATATAGGGCGGCGAAAAGTTACAACAATTTCAGTGCTTTTATCGTCCTCGCGCTCTCGTCAAGCGGGCGCGCGCCGACTAACCCGATACCGGCACGTCATATCTTTCAGCCGAGCGGGAAATCGGTTCACTCACATTGCCGGGAAGCCGTGAACAAATAATTAAGCGATACCTCGCGCCGCGATATAAGTAATGACACGGATTCGAATGGAGAGTGCTGCCTTGCAATTCTTTCGATTCCTGACCGATGGTCATCCGCCCCCGGATTGGCGGCATCCCGCCAAGGAGTGACCATGGTCAATCTTGATGCCGGCCAGCCCCGTTCCTGTGGGGTCATCCTTGCAGGCTGCGGCGCGCGCGTCCGAGCGGGGTAGGGGCTGGTCGTTTCAGCGGATCGTTCGCCGATTGGGGCGGGAGCCGGGTTTTCCTGGAAGGGCTGCTGGAGCCGCCGGCCAGGGCGGGCAGGTGGGCGTGGCCCTTGCCTCGCGGCACCTTCCAAGGTTCGGGGAGGGTCGGTGTTAGAACGCTTGGGCGTCGTCCTGGTTGCCAGACTTGCGCGGCACAAGCCTCGCGCGCCAATTGATGCTCACCCGAAACGATGGAATGGAAAAGCAATCAGTCTGCAAAATCGTAACATGAAGTCATTTATGTTCGATGCCGCCTAGATAAGAATATCATACGCCATTCATTCGCTTCACTGGCTCGATTTGAATATGTCCAATCAAAGGAAATAAGCGTAGGGTAACATTCTCGCACAAAGGATTCGATTGATGAATCCATGGGAATGCCTATAGGATCGGACGGTCAAGGAGGCGATAGCAGTGGGTAGGCAGGAGGCAAGTTTCTTCAGGGCAAGCACTGCCTTGCGCCCGCCTGCGCTCTATCTTGTCGCCTCTATCGCCAATCTCCAGGCAATTGAACTGGCCTTCGGACATGAGGCGCGCGCCGCTGCCCTGGGCCGGCTTCGCGCGGCAATGAGGCGGGTCGTGCCGCGGGGCGAGATGATCGAGCTGGAAAATGCCGAAGCTATCCAGGTTGTGGCGCATGGGCGGAGCGCGGCAGGCCCTCTGCTCGATCGACTTTGCGCAGATCTTGGATCGCGGCCGATCATGTCGGAAATCGGCCCCTTTTATATCGTACCGAGCCTTGGGGCTGCCGAGATCGGCGTGGGGGATGTCGAGATGGCGAGGATGAACGCTCGCAATCAGATAGCAGCTTTGCCCCTTGTCAGCGGAAGATCCGAAATATCGAGATACCGGGAGGATATGAGGCAATGCGCCAGTCTCCTTGAGAATATCGACAGGGGCGGCGCCGCGCTCGTCTGGCAGTCGGTTGTTTCACCCGAGCACGAGAGCCGTCTCCTCTATTTCGAGGGGTTGCTGCGGCTGTGTGGGGAAGATGGAGAGCTTCGCGCCTGCGAGGCCGGGATCCGTGCGCTTGAGCGGGTGGGATTGGCGCCAGAGCTCGATCGAAGGATGATGGCGCTGGTGCTCGATCACCTGGAAGCAGATCCGGTCATACGCCTTGGCGTCAATATTTCAGCGAGCAGCGCGTCTCTTCACCGCTATGGCAAATTTGCGACCTGGTGCGACCTCCTGTCTCGCCTTGCGCGTCATCCCGATCTGGCGCGCAGGCTGGTGATCGAGATCACGGAGACCGCCGAGATTCCGTCGCTCGACGAGGCAGGCGAGTTCATATCGCGGATGCAGGATCTGGGCTGCCTGGTCGCGATCGACGATTTCGGCGCGGGCCGTGCGTCGGTCATGCAGACCGCCGCTTTGCTGGCCGATATCATCAAGATCGATGGCGGCTTCATCCGGGACGCGATGCAGGATGAACGGCGTCGTGCGACCTTTGAACATCTTGTGGGCCTCGCCCGATCGCTCGCGCCGGCGGTCGTGGTGGAAGGGGTGGAAACGGCAGGCCAGGCCGAACTTGCACGCCAGGCCGGTGCCCAATGGCTACAAGGCTATCATTTCGGCCGCCCTTCACTGACGCGTGCACTGAGCGCTCCGCCCGAAGCAAGGACCATCTGGGCTCTTGGGAATTTTCGCGACTGGTTCCATCCCCTACCAAAAGCGGCGCATGCGGGCCGATGAAGGACACAGGTAAGATCATGCAAACAGGATGCACGCCCCTGTCAGACGGCAATGGCGCACAAGACACGCCAGGCGGCCTCCTGTCCTCCCGGTGGACGATCGCTGCGAGCGCGATGGCGCGGCTCTCGGAAGCAGGGAATCTGAGCGAAGTGGTCGAGATCCTGCGCGATTCGGCGCGCGCCGCTGTCGGCGCCGATGGAATAGCGGTGGTGCTGCGCGATGGGGACCAATGCCATTATTATGCGGAAGACGCTATGGAGGGACTGTGGGAAGGAATGCGCTTTCCCCAGGAAACCTGCGTTTCCGGCTGGGCCATGCTCAATCGGGAATCCGCGGCCATCCCCGACATCAGGCTGGATCCCAGGATACCGCAGGAAGCCTATCGGCAGACCTTCGTCAAAAGCATGCTGATGGTTCCCATCGGCGCCGCCCGTCCGGTGGCGGCGCTTGGGGCTTATTGGGCCGCGACCGGACATCCCGATGCCGATGAAGCGGCGATCCTGGAGTCACTGGCCCATGCAGCGTCGACGGCCCTCGCCAATGGACGACTGGTTGCTGAAATGGCGCAGCTCAACCGAAGCCTTGAGGAGAGGATCGCAGAGCGCACGAGGGAACTTGAGGCGGCCCATCAAAAGCTGCTCCAGACGCAGAAGCTGGAGCTCATGGGGCAACTGACCGGGAATGTGGCGCATGATTTCAACAATCTGCTTTCACCGATCATGACAAGCCTGGATCTCATCCTTCAGACTAACCCATCGCAGGATCCAACCCAGGCGCATGCGCAAATGGCGATGGAGTCGGCCGAGCGGGCCCGGGCGCTCGTTCAGCGCCTGCTCGCATTCGCGCGCCGTCAACCGCTGACCTCGACCGCTGTGGATGTACGCTCTCTTCTCAAGGGAATGGAAGCGCTGCTTTCAAGCACCGTGGGCGCACGCATCGAGTTGCGGGTCATGGTTCCGCCCAATCTGCCCAATATATTGGCCGACCGCCAGCAACTGGAGATCGCGATCCTCAATCTTGCCGTGAACGCGCGTGATGCAATGCCCGAAGGCGGCGTTCTTTCCATCTCCGCAACCTATCCATCGGCCCCCGGGGATAGTGAAGACAAGCGCGATTCCTTCCTTCGATTGACGGTGAGCGACGAGGGCGGCGGCATGGACGAGGCGACCAAGGCCAAGGCGCTTGAGCCCTTCTTCACGACAAAGCCGGCCGGTGCTGGCACGGGGCTGGGCCTGGCGATGGTGCATGGCGTCGTGCAGCAGCTTGGGGGCGCCATGGACATCAGGAGCGAACTGCATGCCGGAACCGATATAAGTCTCTGGTTGCCTATCACGCACACGGCCATCGCCCCTCGTCCCACCCCGAGGATCGCGGCCGTCGGAGCGGAACTTGGCGGGATTGCGATCATCGTCGATGATCATCAGCTCGTCCGCAGGGGGACTGCCGCGATGTTGCGGGAGGAGGGCTACACGGTCGTTGAGGTCGCTAGCGCCGAAGAATGCCTGGCGAGACTGGACGAGGGGGTGCAACCGCAAATCCTCATAACCGATCATGTAATGCCGGGCATGACGGGTCTCGACCTCGTGCGAAGCCTGGCGGAGTCCCACGCCCATGTCGCGATGATCCTTGTCTCGGGCCATGACGGCCTGGACGAGGCGCCCGGTGATGTTGTCCGCATGACAAAGCCGTTCCGCCAGCATGAACTGCAGGCCGCGATCGCCCAGGCGCGCCGGCAGGTCCAGTCGCGGGCGCCGACGCCCGCCGCGCTCATGCGCAAGCGCGCGGGTTAGCCGACTGCAACTGGTCCAGCACGCACCCGGGGTAACACGCCATTGCGGCGGTGGCCTGCGTAAAAAGCGCAGAAAATTCCTCGCATTATGCTTCTTGCCTGCGGCGAAATTCGCCCGACCGGACGATGGCGACGCCTGTTTCCCGAACCCTGCATATCGATTAGGCGGTAGAAATGGACGTCCCGGCCCTCTATGCTCAGATTATCCGCGCTATCGGGGATGGCACTGGCGCTGCCGACAGCCTGCTTCACGTGCATGCCGGAATGGTCATCCTTGTCCTTAGCAGGCTTGTGACCGGCAGGCGCCTTTCGACGCCGATACCCCTTCTGACGGTCGCCCTTTTCGAGGCAGGGAATGAAATTCTCGATCGTCTCCATTACGGCTCGTGGCGATGGCACGATACCTCGCTGGACATTGTGAACACCTTGTTCTGGCCTCTGGTTCTGTATGTCGGGCTTCGCTGCTTTCCCCGGTCGCATCATTAGCCGAAGAGGATCGGCGTGCTGGACGGGGAACAATTGACAGGATCAAGATCAATGAGCAGCGTGGCGCCGCAAGCATGAAGAGGGGGCGCCGACGACGCTGCATGCCAGCCCCGGCTTTTTCGCGACGATGCCCGTAACATCGATGGCTTGCCCTCCAGCTGTGCTTTCCAAGCGGTCTCCCCTGGCGTTTCAAGCCATGACCTTCCCGCATGTTACTGCCAGCGGTTTCGCGTCGGCCGGCTTGTCGGATGAAGGCCATGATAGCAAACAGGTTCCTGCATGGTCACCACGATCCGATTATATTGTGCGTCCTCCTTTGGGACGAGACCTGTTGCTTCGCGCCGCGGCGATCTTCAGCAATCGTCGGAAGGAAGGGCATTCCATATGGCTGGGAGCGGGACAGGTGGCGGCATGGCGGAGGCCATTTCTGAGAGCTGCGAGTTGCCCGATGGTCGTCTCCAATTCTTCTGCCTTTGCGCTGAGTAACTCTCGATCCAGTTGTGCGGGCGGCTCACGGCCGAACATCGCGGCGATCTCATCGAGCGTAAAACCAGCCATGCGTCCCAGCGCGATCAAAGCCAGCCGGCCTAATATGTCCGGCTCGAAGGTGCGACGGAGGCCTCGCCGGCCCAGTGATATGATCAGTCCCTTTTCCTCGTAAAATCGCAGCGTGGAGGCGGGCAAGCCCGATTGCTTCGCTACCTCGGCAATGTCGAGAAGTTTCATGCTTGACCTCAAGTCGACTTGAAGTGGCATCGTGCAGCCCAAGGTGATTGGTTGCAAGGGCAATAAGAGATGCTGCAGGTCGAGAAGCTGGACAGGTTGGAGTGCGCACGGGACGCTCAGATTGAGGGAGGACTGGCTGGTTGGCCCCTGGCCGGGCTTTCCCTCGCAATGCTGATGCCTTCGCTCGCGACAAGCGCCACCAACATGGCGCTGCCCCATCTATCGCGGGAATTCGGCATATCTTTCCAGTCCGCTCAATGGATTGTCCTAAGCTATCTGTTGACGGTAACGTCCATGGTCGTGAGCGCCGGACGCATCGGCGACATGATCGGGCGACGCAGGCTCATGCTCGGCGGCATCGCCATCTTCACCTTGGCTTCGGCATTTTGTGCGGTGGCCCCGACATTTGGAGTGCTGGTCATCGCTCGCCTGGTGCAAGGCGGGGGCGCGGCAATCATGATGGCGCTGACGATGGCTTTTGTCGGCGATGTTGTGCCTGCGGCGCGCACGGGTCGGGCGATGGGACTGCTGGGCGCCATGTCGGCTGCCGGAACGACGTTGGGCCCAGCCCTGGGCGGCATGCTGATCGGATGGGCGGGCACCAGCATGATTTTCCTTGTGAACGTCCCAATTGGACTGCTGACTTTTCTGCTTTTGCATCGCGCCTTGCCGATGGCAAAGTGCGTGGCAGCAAAAGACAGCGCCAAGGGCTTCGACTTGCCTGGCTTGGCGCTGATGACCGTGGCGCTGACGGCCTGTACCCTGGCGCTTACGATCGGCCATGGCGATTTTGGCTGGCGCAACATCGGCCTGCTGTCAGCTGCGATAGCGACAGCTATGATGTTCCTTGTTGTCGAAGGGAGGGTGGCATCGCCCCTGATCCGGCTGGGATTGTTCCGCAGCCCGGTCATCCGCTCCAGCCTTGGAACAAGCGTCTTGGTATCGTCTGTCATGATGACGACGCTGATCGTCGGCCCTTTCTACTTGAGTGACGCGCTTGGGCTTGGGCCTGCTATATCGGGCATCTTCCTGTCGGCAGGGCCGCTGGTGGCGGCACTCGCAAGCTTTCCTGCCGGACGATGTGTCGATCGTTTCGGCTGCAATCATGTGGGTTTCGTCGGTCTTTTTGCCCTGCTGGCAGGATGCTGCGCCCTGATCTGCCTCCCGCTTTCCTGGGGAACTGCAGGCTATGTGGCCGCCGTCATGACGATCACCGCGGGTTATGCCCTGTTCCAGGCCGCCAACAACAGCGCGATCATGGCAGCTGCCGATGCTGCTGAACGGGGTGTCGTCTCCGCGCTTGTCGGTTTATCGCGCAATCTGGGGCTGGTCATGGGAGCCTCGGCCATGGGAGCGGTATTTGCGCGCGGCGTGGGTGGACTGAATGTCAAAGCGGCGAGCCCGCAGGCCATCGCGTCCGGAATGCATCTGGCTTTTACGCTGGCGGCGGCTCTCCTGGTGGCCGCAATTCTGCTCGGGTTCAATGGTCGACCCCGCCGCGATTGACAGGCAGGATCGAGCCGTCGCCGGAGGGTTTTCAGGCCTGGGCCTTCACAGGCAGGCGGAACGGTGCGCCGAGGCGATTGAAGGCATTCATTGCAGCGATGGCGATGGTGAGATCGACCAGATCCTTAGGCTCGAACGCCGCCGCCGCAGCCGCATAAGCGTCGTCGGATGCGTGCGTTTCGCTGACGAGCGTGACCTCCTCGGCCCAGGCCAGCGCCGCACCATATTGCTCGGGAAACAGGTGCGGGACTTCAGACCACACCGGGACCAGCGCGGCCTTGTCGATCGGCATCGTCTTGAGCAGGTCTCGCATGTGCAGGTCGATGCAATGGGCGCAGCCATTAATCTGTGAGACCCGCAGGAAGACGAGGTGCATCAGTTCCTCCGGCAGATTTGTGCCGGTGGTGAGATAGTGTTGAATGCCAAACAGCGCCTTTGCCCCCTGCGGCGCGACTTCATGCCAGATCAGCCTATTGTTCTTGCTCATGATGCTATCCTTCGTTTCGGCGCCGCACAGCGATGCCCGCCGACTTGACGAGGCAGATGCCAGGAGTGTGACATGCTTTCGAAATATTGATCGGACGAGACCAGGCCTATGTCACACTCAAGGGGGCTGCATCGTCCAGGACAACGTCATAAAGGAGGCGCCAGTGTCAGTGGGCATCAGCGGCGGTAGCGAAGGGCAGAAGATGTCGCGGATCGATCAACGAACCGCCGACTTCCAGGCGGAGCAGAAGCGATTGCTGCGCTTGGCCTACCGCATGCTGGGCTCGATCAGTGATGCAGAGGATGTCGTTCAGGATGCGTGGCTGCGCTGGGAACGGGCAGAGGGAGGGATCGACTCCCCAAAAACATATCTGACGCGGATTGTGACCCGGCTATGCATTGACCGACACAAGTCGGCACGCGCGCGCCGCGAGGTGTATGTCGGGCCGTGGTTGCCCGATCCGCTGATCGGTGCTGACGAACCGAATGAGATGATTGCCAACGATATTACGGTCACACTGATGCTCGCCATGGAGCGCCTTTCCCCGCTGGAGCGAGCGGCATTTCTTCTCCACGACGTGTTCGACGTGACATTGGCAGATGTTGCTATCACGCTTGGTCGCGAGCCCGCTGCTGTTCGTCAACTTGCGTCCCGGGCGCGCAAACATGTGCAGGACGCCCGCCCACGGTTCACGGTCGAGGCAGCAGAAGCAGACCGGATCACTCGCGCCTTCTTCACCGCCGCGCGCGATGGCGACACAGAGCGGCTCTCGGAGATTCTGGCACGGGATGTGGAGATTCACACCGATGGTGGGGGGAAGGCCCTGGCTTTCCGTAATATCGTGCACGGCATCGACCGCGCGTTGCGACTGTTCGCTGGGCTTCGGCGGAAGAAGGCGACTCCCCCGACGCTCTTGCGCACCGCGCGGATCGACGGTTTGCCGGGCTATCTCAGTGTGGATCGGGGCGGTGTGGTGCAGACAACGGCGCTCGACATACGCAATGGCCGCATCTGCGCCATCTACATCGTAAGGAATCCCGACAAGCTGGCTCATATCTCGATCGTGGGACAAAGATTGGCGCGAAGCTGAGCCACCGCTGACGATCCTTGCAGGTCGTTCAGCCCCAGATATGTGGAGCGGCGTGCAAATTGCGGCAGCTTCATTCTTGATGATCGTGAAAAGGCAATTTGCCTACATCCAGTTGCTTTGATGACGAAAATCGATCATCAAACGCGAAGCCACCGAATCGAATATGCCGCCGCATGTCGGTCCAGCGATTGAGCCGCTTTACGCTTGAGCCAAGCAGCACCTCGATCTGTTTCACGTGCTCCCGCATCGGGTCCCAAATTTCCGTATCCAAGCCAATCCCTGGCTCAGGGTCTGGCCCTGCCACGGCCCTGATGGAGCATCCGCATCTATGGCGTCTATCAAGCTCACCAGTGCGTCGCGGATGAGCGCTTTGCGCGCATTGTTGAAGCGGAAGCGATATTCGCGCAGCTTCCGCCCAGGATCGCCTATCCAGCCTTCGACCGAATGACCGATCTCATATTCGCCCAGTTCCATGGCACCGATCCGATTCTGCGCGATCGTATCGAGATCTTGAGGTTCGGCCGTCGGCTTCCACCCGTCGAGCATCGGAAGACTCGCCAGCAGCAACGTGTAGGAGCGCTGGCGATCTTCGTATTCGATGTCTTCGCCAAATTCCGGGCCAGACGGTATCATCGAACAGATAAGGCCGCCTTTTAGAACAGTCATGGGTTTCGCAGCACAGATCCTCCCGGATCCGGACATTCGCTTGCAGATGCCTAGCGGCGGGCGGGAGCATGAGATGTGAGTGAGCGTGAGTTTGAGCCGAACTGGGCCTGGCTCGCTCGTCTAACGGCGTCGGGCACTACGGATCGCGAGCGTCGGTTTGATCGGAAGCCGCCGCTCAGCCGCCGCCGCAGGAACGGCCGCAAAGTCCCACGATCCGGCGTTCAGCCTCGTTGAAACCCGACCATGCCCGCCATTCGACCGCCGAATTTCGCTGTCGATGTGCGGACCGGCTGCTCCTTGCCACAGACCACAGCCAATGCTATCTTACCACTGTCTTACTCACGGAGGCCGCCATGGGCGTTCAGGAACGGATCACCACCACGGTTTCAACTAAAGGGCAGGTTATCTTGCCCAAGGCGATCCGTGAACAGAAACATTGGGCAGCGGGCACCAAGCTAATTGTGGAAGAAACGGATGAGGGCGTGCTCCTGAAGGCTGCGCCTGTTTTTGCCGCCACGGATATCGAATCGGTCTTTGGTTCGCTGCGTTCAACCAAGCCCGCTCTCTCTATCGATGAGATGAATATGGTCATATCAGAGGAAGCAAAGCGGCGTGCGCGGGATTGATACCAACATTGTCGTCCGCTTGCTGACTGCCGATGACGAAAAACAGGCGAAGGCAGCCCGCAGCATCGTTGATGGCAACGAAATTTTTCTCGGCGTAACAGTGCTATTGGAGGCAGAATGGGTGCTGCGAGCGGGTTATGGTTTCGCACCCGACGATATTGCTCGCGCGTTACGCGGCCTAGCCGGTCTTCCGGGAATGCTGGTCGAAGAGCCTGGCCATATGGCATTAGCCCTCGACTGGATGGAACATGGAATGGATTTTGCCGACGCTCTTCACCTTGCACGATCCGCCCAATGCACTGAATTTCTGACCTTCGACCGGAAGTTCGCCAAACGCGCTGCGAAATTGGACGCCATCCCCGTCGTCGTGCTCTAAAGCCCATCCTGGACGACACGGTCGAACGGGGACGTGCTCAATCGACCCTTTGCGGTCCTTCACCCATAGATTTTCCATCCCCACCAACGGACAGTCCGCTAACCACATCGGTCGTGGCAGAGATGCCAGTATGGTCATGCCAAGCTGACCACTATAGACAGGCGAAATTCAGATAAAACAGGTGAACGCGTGGCCCGAAAGCATTCGAAACATGGCCCTTACGAGGACGATCATGGCGAGGAAGAAGCTCCTGCGGCCGCACCCTCATGCTGGCTCTGTGGCCGGCCCACCGGCAAAACCATCATCTGGCACCACCCCGTGCCCAAGAGTCGCGGCGGGCGCGATGTCGTGCCGATGCACCCTGTCTGCCAGAAGACGCTGATCGCCAATTTCACCAATTCGGAACTCCAGCGCCACGGGATGGATGTGGAGGGGCTGCTGGCCAACCCCAACATCCGCAAATTTGTCGACTGGGTTGCCAACAAAGACCCCGATTTCACAGCAACCATGGCGAAGAAGCAGCGCTAGAGCCGTTGAAGACGATGAAGCCCAGAAAGCGTTATCTCACCGCGACATTGAGCGACGGCTACGTCAAAACGATCGCCCCCCACGGCATCCCCTTTTACGCATTATTGGCGGATAGTCGCGCAGCTCGAAAACGGCCGGACCGAGGTCTTCTGGGGCCATAGCAAATCGCTCAAAGAGGCGACTGGCAAGAAAGCGGCGACCGCTGACGCGGCACGCCAGCGGGGATGGACGAGCTATGATTTGAGGTGGTAGAACTCGTCGCGTCGATGGATCTGAGCGGTGGACATTAGCCACTGACGGCATCTGATGCTAACTAGACCACCATCGTGCGGATCCGCTGCCGACCCTTTGCCGTCATTCAACTGCTGATTTTCACTCCCAGCTGCGGCTGGTCCGCTTTCCCGTTCCTGGCATCCAACTCCGGCGCATTGCCGCTGACCAGCCACTAGCATCCGCACTGAAGATGCGATATGATAAAATCATATTGGGGCGGAGGTAGGCATGGCTGCGAAGGCAATCACGGTAACGCTTGGCGAAATGTCATTGCATGCCGAGCGCCATCTGGCGTCCGGCCGATATGCTTCTATGAGCGAAGTGATGCGAGCGGGTTTGCGCGCGCTGGATCGCGAAGAGGCTGTATTGGATGAACTGGTGCGCGTCCGCGTTGCGGAAGCCCTGGCTGATCCCCGTCCCCCCTGCCGCTCGACAAGGCATTTGCGCAGGTTAGGGCCTCGATCGCCAAGGCATGACCTGTGATGTGCAACTGTCGGCACTGGCGATAGAGGATTTGATTGCACTTCACCAATGGGTGAGCGTGGAAGCTGATATTCCCACGGCAGATGGCTATCTTACCAGAATTGAAGAAGGCATCGCAGCGTTGGCCGATTTCCTCCATCGCGGATCCCCCCGTGATGACTTGGTGGAAGGTCTGCAGACGCTGACATTTGAGCGCCGCTTATTGATCGCGTATAATGTGGACGGGAATGTCGCCAACGTCCAGCGTGTCATCAATGCATTTCGCGACCTGGCGCCGATCCTACAAAAATCTTGAATTGGCCTATGATTGCCGTCTCTGCTGTCGACCCTTTTTCGCCGTTCAGCGCCTAATTTTCAGTCCCAGCTGCGGAAGGTCAGGTTTTGCGTAACGGTGGCCCGCGTCTCAGGCGACGGTCTACCTTGTCCGCCGTCAGCACCAATGGCACAGATTTGAGGTTGTGATTTAAGGAGTGTTGGGGCTTCGTCGTAGTGACGAAGGAACGAAGATGAAGCCCCAACACTCCTTGAAAAAATCGTCTGCCAAGGCCCCTGCTGAGCGGGTGGTGAAGGACATCCGGCGGCAGACCCGGCGGCACTTCTCGGCCGAAGACAAGATCCGCATCGTGCTCGATGGGCTGCGCGGCGAAGACAGCATTGCCGAACTATGCCGCAAGGAAGGCATTGCACAGAGCCTGTATTACACCTGGTCGAAGGAGTTTATGGAAGCGGGCAAGCGGCGCCTGGCGGGTGACACGGCTCGTGCCGCGACCAGCGGCGAGGTGCAGGACCTGCGCCGCGAAGCCCGTGCCCTGAAGGAATGCGTGGCCGACCTGACGCTCGAAAACCGTCTGCTCAAAAAAAGCATGATCGCGGATGGGGGCGACGACGAATGAGGTATCCCGCATCCGAGAAGCTCGAGATCATCCGGATCGTCGAGCAGTCGCATCTGCCGGCGAAGCTCACTCTCGACAAGCTGGGGATCGCACGCCGGACGTTCTACCGCTGGTACGACCGGTTCCTTGCAGGCGGACCGGAGGCGTTGGAAGATCGGTCATCGGCACCGAGCCGCGTGTGGAACCGGATCCCGCCTGACATCCATGATCAGATCATCGAACTGGCGCTGGAGCAGTCCGAGCTGAGCCCACGGGAGCTGGCGGTGCGCTTTACCGACGAAAGGCGTTACTTCGTGTCGGAAGCCACGGTTTACCGCCTTCTGAAGGCCCATGACCTGATCACCAGCCCGGCCTATGTGGTGATCAAGGCCGCCGATCAGTTCCACACCAAGACCACGCGGGTGAACGAGATGTGGCAGACCGACTTCACCTACTTCAAGATTATCGGGTGGGGCTGGATGTACCTGTCGACCGTGCTCGACGACTTCTCACGCTACATCATCGCCTGGAAGCTGTGCACCAACATGCGCGCCGAGGACGTGACCGACACGCTGGACATGGCACTGGCCGCATCGGGCTGCGACAGCGCCACGGTGCTGCACAAGCCAAGGCTGCTGTCGGACAATGGCCCCAGCTACATCGCGGGCGAACTGGCGGAATACATCGAGGCCCGGAAGATGAGCCATGTTCGCGGTGCCCCGCTGCACCCGCAAACCCAGGGCAAGATCGAACGCTGGCACCAGACCCTCAAAAACCGCATCCTGCTGGAGAACTACTTCCTGCCCGGCGACCTCGAAACCCAGATCGAGGCATTCGTCGAGCACTACAACAACCAGCGTTACCACGAGAGCCTGAACAACGTGACGCCCGCCGACGCCTACTTCGGCAGGGCACCAGCCATCATCAAACAGCGTGAAAGGATCAAGCGACAGACCATCGAACATCGGCGCTTGCAACACCGCAAACTCGCCGCCTAACATCAACCCCCAGACGAAGCCCGCACTCCGCTAATCTACGCCGCGAGTTGTGCCAAATGTTCTGACGACGGACAGGTTTCCTTCGTCGCGTCACGGTCCGAGATGTAGAACACCACATCGACGTCCACCGGGTCCGACGCCGTCCGGCGCAGGATGGTGAATTTCGCGAAGGACCCTGCCTTCACCACCTTGGTGATTTTGATTTCAGTCTTGTCGCGGACGCTCTTGCACAGCTCCGTGATCAGCCGGTCGACCTGCGCATGATATTCCTTCCGCTTCTCCGCCGGCAGGCGCAGGACGTTGCTGTCATAATATCGCAGTTGCGCGTTACTCAAACTCATAGCCCACCCCTTTCCTGCTCGGCATCGCAGACCGGACAGAGGCCGGCTCCCCCGCGCCACCGGTTTACAATAACCAAGGACACCGCAGCATTGAGCAAAACTTAGGATCAGCTTGGCCCATTTCAAGAGGTTTCAGTTTACAAAATTCAATTTATATCGCATTTATGGAAACCGGCCTGCGGGGTCGATGAAGGAGACCATCATGATCGGAAACAAGCTCAAGGTCGCGAGGTCGGCGTCCGGCCTGTCGCTGCGTGCGCTGGCCGATGCGATGGACGGCGTCGTGTCCGCCCAGGCCATTGGCAAATATGAGCGCAACGAGGACATGCCGAGTTCTCGCGTGCTGATCGCGCTTGCCAGGGCATTGGCGGTTTCCGAGGAATATCTGCTGAGCGAGGGCGAGCTGTCGTTAGAGGGTGTAGACTTCCGCAAGAAGGTCGGCACGTCCTCCCGCGAGGAAGCCATGCTCGAGGCTCGCGCCATCCACATGCTTGAACGCTATCTCGCGGTCGAGGACATGCTCCAGATGCGCAGCGTCGAGTGGGAGCAGCCTCGAAGTGCGCCGCATCCGGTGGCCGATATACGCGATGCCGAAGATGCAGCTCGTTCGGTTCGGGACGACTGGGGGCTCGGCAACGATCCGATCCCACATCTGGCCGAGTTGCTGGAGGAGCGCGGCATCAAGGTGCTGTCGCTTGATCTTGATGACGTGGACGGACTTGCGGCCAAGGTGCGGCGCAAGGGCAGCGATGCGGCGCGCGTTATCGTCATCAAGCAAAGCTCCTGGTCGGAGCGCAAGCGCTTTAATCTGGCGCATGAGCTTGGCCATATGGTCATCGCTCCCTCCGGGGGCGTGAATGAGGAAAAGGCCGCGCATCGCTTCGCCGGTGCGTTCCTGATGCCGGCGGATGTTTTGCGCGCCGAAGTCGGCGCCCATCGCTCCTCGATCAGCATCGGCGAGCTGGTGGCCCTCAAGAAGCTGTTCGGAGTCAGCATCCAGGCCCTGGCTTATCGCTGCAAGGATCTGGGTATCATCAACCAGGCCGCATGCGCCCGCCTCTTCAAGGTTTTCGCGGAACGAGGCTGGCGGACGGCACCCTTCGAGGAGCCGGAGAGCATGCGACCGGAACTTGAAGAGCCGCGTCGGTTCGAGCGCCTATGCTATCGTGCTCTGGCCGAAGGCGTGATCGGAGAGTCGCGGGCAGCCGAGCTGCTGGGCATTTCCGTGCGTGAGCTCGATCGGCGACTGGATCAGGTGGCAGCCTGATCCGTGACGGTCCTAGTATCTGACACTTCGGTCATTATCGACCTCGAACGCGCGGACCTTCTCGATGAGATGTTCCTGCTGCCGTTCGAGTTCGCGGTGCCCGATCTCCTCTACGTCCGTGAACTGGAGGGGGAACTTGGAGACAGGCTAATCGTGCTCGGGCTGCGCGTCGAGGAGCTCACGGCCTCCGAGCTGCGACGCGCTACCGGCGTCAATCGCCAGTATCAGAAGCTTTCTGTGCCCGATACGTTTGCCTTCGCCCTTGCGGAGTCGCGGACGTGGACGCTGCTCACCGGCGATGGGATCCTGCGCGAATTGGCAGCTGCCGAACAGATCGCCATGCACGGGGTTCTATGGCTCTTCGACCAGTTGGCTGATGGCGCCCATGTGCAATTCGACCGGCTGCATGGCGGCCTGACCCAGCTTTTCGCCCATCCGCGCTGCCGCCTTCCTGCGAATGACGTGAAACAACGCTTAAACCGTTTTGCCGGCTGACATGGCTCGGTATGACGGGCGCGAGGCAAGGCCATGTCCGAGCCGAGGCTAACGGGGCCAGCTAAATGGCGATGGCCCGCAAACACGTGAATGTTGCAACTCCATCGTGTCGCCATTGCCTAGATCCAGCGAACAAAAATCGGCGTGACCTCTGGGCTACAAAATGGCAAGCCTTCCACATGGGGACCATCTGGAAAATCATTCGCATCATCGCACTTTATGTCGTTTTCTTTATTGCCAGCGCGACAATAGCGGCCGCGCTATTAGACAGCCTCCCTGACGCGATCGAAGCGCTCTTCATCCTGTTCGCACCTTTCATATTCATAATCTGGTACGAAAAGCGCCGGGCAGCCAAGAATGTCACGAGGTCTGCGAGCAATAACCCCGTCCGGCGACGCCGGTTGGGGCCTGGCGAACGAGAAGCACGAGATTCAAGAACGGCCACGCGCCTGGAATATCCTGAAATCGCCCCTCTCGCGCACCCTCCAAGGTCACAGGAAGCCACGGAACAATCCATGGCTTCCGGATCAGGCGCCGTTGAAGCGAGCATGGTAACCGTAAGCACAGCGTCGCCCCGGTCGAAATTACCCGACCAGCCGGCAATATCCGATGATCCCGCACCGTCGAGGACGCGAGAACTCAAAGAGCGGCTCTTTGGCGATGCGTCCTTGATTGTCGATCCAAAGTACGCCGACCTTGTCCAGGCGAGCGCCTCGCGGCTATCTGGGTCAGGGGCTCAGGATAAGCCTGGCAGTCCCAACGGGTCCGCAACCCCGCAGGCATATCGGCTTCAGCACGAGAAATCCGAGCCTGTTCGTGCCGGCACCGACCCGGAAGCGCTAGAAGCCGCATTGCCAAGACGCGCTGCGGAGGGACAATCAGCCGCGCAGCAGGTGGAAGGCTTGTCCGCCGAAGGTTCGATCTTGAACCAGCTAGCCGATCCGGCGCTCGCCCGTCCCTCCCGTATCGATGAACTGCGGCAGAAGCTTTTCGGGGCCGACCCGCGTTCCCAGACGCCACCTATGCCCGCTGTGCCGCAACCGGCCAGCCGTACGGCGCGTTCCGCCGTCAAGCTCCAAGGGTGGGTGCGGCAGGGGGAGAGAATAACCATCGCAGGGCGTGAGTTTGAGGGCATGGTCTATGTGGGGACGCCGCCCAGGATGAACTCGCATGGCTATGGCGAGAAATGCCGGGCCTATATTGACCCCTCCCTATCGGTCGCATCGTCCGATTCCGATAGGAATGGCGATGGCATGTCATACTGGCCCGGATATTCGACCATCCCGGCTGTCTGTCGCGCCACCTATCTCGACTGGCTGGAGGGAGGCCGCCGGGATGCGACTGTCAACCCCGGCTACATGTTTCTTTTCTTCTATGGTCTGGAACGGCGGTTTCTGGTCGACCAGCCGCCAGAAGAAGAGAAGAAGGAGATCGTGGCCGAAGTCGAACGCCTCAAGGCCCTCTTTGCGCAGAACTATTCGGTGCAGAGATATCTCGGGGAGTTTCTCGACATTGCCCGCATCGTGGCGATGGGAGGAATGCCGCTCGATGATCCGGCGCTCAAGCAATCCATCCTCGACAACCGTAGTTGGGACTTGCCTTTCTCGCTGAAATTCGCGCTCGGCAGGATGATCGCCGAGAGTAAAGCCTTCGACGCTGAATGGCTGCATCTATGGCTTATGTGTCATCCCGAGCGCCGCCTGCGGACGCCGGCCGAACGCTGTGGCGAAGAATTCAAGGCGCTCTTCAAGCTGAAGTTCGACGCACTTTATCCCGATGGCCTGAAGGTTCGAACGCCGCGCAAGCAGCTGGCGATGAACTACCGTGCGGCATCAAGTGAATTCAGTTGCTCGGTCAATCTCACGGCGGGTGAAGGCAGGGACGTCGCTGTCCCTGACGTGTCCGATCTGCGTTCACCCATCCAGAAAGCGCAGAAGATAGCGGATGAGTCGATGGACGAGCTGGACAAGTTCAGCCGTTACCTTGGACGCAATGCCGATGGTAGAGGATCGATCGAGGCACAGGCGCTGCTCCCCGCTGCATTGTGGGGGCTGTTCCCTTCAGCAGAGTTGCAGGAGCTCAAGAAGTGGGTGCGCGAGCAGGTGGCGGCTGGCGGACTGGTCCCGGCCCTAGAGATCGTTTCTCGCATGGAGGGTAGTTCTCCCGACAAGCTTGGCAAACGCCAGTTGACCGGTGCGGCCGATGCGCTTGCCCGCATAGGCTTCGGCATGGCGCCTGATCCGAGATTCTCGCTGCGCGGGCCCAGGATTGACGAACCGGTGGTCATTTTCGATCTCGCCGAAACGGTCGAGCAGCTGGAAGTCGTCTCGGCTGCCTATCGGGCGGCATTGTTCGAGCTGGCACTGGCCACCTTTGTCGCGCATTCGGACAGCAAGATCGTCGAAGCGGAACGGCGGGCGCTGCGGGATAAGGTCGAAGCGACCGTGGGCATCACCGACCTTGAGAGAAAGCGTCTCCACGCCAATCTGAAATGGTATCTGGAGGTGCCGCCTGACATGTCGTGGCTGCGCACCAGATTGAAGGAGGTTGACGCCGAGCACCACCTCGCGCTTCGTGCGGCGGTTGTCGCGACCGCCCACGCTGACAGCGTCATTCAGTCCGAGGAGGTAGCCTGCATCGAGAAGATCTACAAGGCGTTGGGGATCGATGCTGGGCTCGTATACGCAGACCTTCATGCCGGCGAGGTTCCCGACGGGCCGGTGCGGGTCAGGGCAGCCGAAGCGGAAGCCCCGGGCGAACGTATTCCTGCCGAGCCGAAAGCCAGGGTGGGATCGCTCGACGCGGCGCGCATCGCCGCGATCCGGACCGATACCGAGCGCGTCTCGAACGTGCTGGGCGAAATTTTCGCGGCGGACGATGACGCGAACCACGATGCGCCTCGCACACACGCGCTTTTATCGGCACTGGCGGGGCTCGACCACAGGCATGCCGCTCTCGTCGATCTGCTCGTCCAGCGCGGGAATTGGACTCAAGAAGAGTTCGCAGGCATTGCCGGGCAACAGGGCTTGCTGCCATCGGGTGCTCTAGAGGCCATAAACGAGTGGGCGTTCGAAAAATTCGATGAAGCCCTGCTCGATGAATATGATGGCTATGATGTGTCACAGGACATCGCGGAAGCGTTGCGGGCCGAGATGTCAAAGGGGGATAATTGATGTCGAAACTGAAGCCTCGCGAGCGTGATACGATCGTCCAGGCATTGCGAGCAGGTGTCGTTCCCAAGCTGGGACTTCGTCACATCCAGGTCGGTCGCGCCCGTGAGATCGAGGAGCTCGTCAAGGACATGGACCGGATCGCCGATGGCGGTTCCGCGATCCGTTTCATCATCGGCGAATATGGGTCGGGCAAGACCTTCTTCATGAATCTTATTCGCCTCGTGGCGCTTGAAAAAGGGCTGGTCGTGATGTTTGGCGATCTCGCGCCCGACCGGAGAATTCATGCGACCGGCGGGCAGGCGCGGGGCCTCTATGCCGAAATGGCGCGAAATCTCGCCACGAGAACCAAGCCTGATGGCGGCGCGCTTGCCAGTGTCGTCGAGCGGTTCGTCAGCCAGGCCCAGCATGATGCCGAGGCGCAAGACCAGCCGACGGTGGAAATCATTCGTCAGCGTCTGGCCCATTTCGAGGAACTGACCGGCGGCTTTGACTTTGCGCAGGTTATCCGCCGCTATTGGGAAGGTCATGAAACGGGTGATGAGGAGCTGAAGTCGGCGGCGATCCGCTGGCTGCGCGGTGAGTTCACCACAAGGACCGACGCGCGCAAAGCCCTGGGGGTTCGCACGATCGTCGACGACGCGAGCGTCTACGATCACCTGAAGCTGATGTCGGCATTCGTTTGTGAAGCAGGCTACAAGGGCCTGCTCGTCGGCCTCGATGAGATGGTCAACCTCTACAAATTGACCTCGTCACAGGCACGCAATGCCAATTATGAGCAGATCCTGCGCATCCTGAACGACGTTCTGCAGGGCAGCGCAGAAAATCTCGGTTTCCTCATGGGAGGGACGCCCGAGTTCCTCATGAATACGCGGCGGGGCCTCTACAGCTACGATGCCCTGCAATCGCGTCTGGCGGAGAATAGCTTTGCCCGCGATGGTCTGGTGGATCTCTCTGGACCGGTCATCCGCCTTGCGAGCCTGACGCCTGAAGACCTGTTCGTGCTCCTCGCCAATATTCGCGCCGTCATGCAGGGCGACAGCGCGACGCTGCCAGACGACGCCTTGGAAGCCTTCATGGTCCATTGCTCGGACAGGATCGGGGAAGCCTATTTCCGGACACCGCGCAACACGGTCACCGCCTTTGTGAACCTCCTTGCGGTCCTCGAGCAGAATCCTGGCGTCGCATGGTCCGACCTCATTGAAAAGCTCGACATCGCCCAGGATGGCGGCGATGACATGAGCGATGTCGATGAGATTGTCGGCACGGTCCCACACACTGATGAGCTTGCCAGCTTCCGCCTGTGAGCGCCGCATTCGACAAGCTTGCCAGGCCGATCCAGAAGTGGATTCGCGAGCAGGGCTGGCGTGAACTGCGCGATATCCAGGCACGTGCAACGCATGTGCTCATGGAGGGCGATGCCGACCTTATCGTTGCCGCCAGCACCGCGGGAGGAAAGACCGAAGCCGCATTTCTTCCGCTGCTTTCCCAGGTGCTCGATGATCCGCGCGAAATATCGGGTTTCGACATTCTCTACGTCGCACCGTTGAAGGCGCTCATCACCGATCAGGCCCGACGGCTGGAGGATATCTGCCGTGAGACCGAACTGCCAGTTATCCCATGGCACGGCGATGTACCATCCTCGGTCAAGACCCGCGCCATCAAGCGGCCCGGAGGCGTGCTGTTGATCACGCCGGAATCGCTCGAAGCCCTGTTCATTCGCCGCGGACTTGAGATACCCCGGCTGTTCGGCGCAACACGAGCGGTGATCCTCGACGAACTGCACTCCGTGCTCGACAGCGAGCGCGGCATTCAGATGCGCTCGCTTCTCGCGCGCCTTGAGCAGTCACTGGACCGCGCAATCCGCCGTGTCGGCCTCTCGGCCACGCTCGGCGACATGGGGCTGGCAAAGGCCTATCTCCGTCCCGATGATCCCGGGGAAGTGAAGGAGGTGGTTGCCGCAGGGGGATCGGCAGAGTTGCAACTCCAGCTGCGCGGCTATGTTACCGGTGGCAGGAATGACGAGCGACCATCGGCAACCGACGCCATCGCTCTCCATCTCTTCGAGCATCTCAGGGGCAGCGATAACCTGGTATTCGCGGGCGCGCGCCAGGCAGTCGAAATCTATTCGGATCGCTTGCGGACATTGTGCGAAAATGAGCGTCTGCCACAGGAATTTCACCCCCACCATGCGAGCCTCTCCCGAGAACATCGCGATTTTGTCGAACGGCGCCTTAAGGACAGCAACGCTCCTACCACGGCGGTCTGCACCTCGACGCTCGAACTCGGCATCGACATTGGCGAGGTGACCTGTGTCGGGCAGATCGGCGCCCCCTTCAGCGTTGCTTCGCTTCGTCAAAGGCTGGGTCGGTCAGGACGACGCCTCGGCAAGCCGGCCATTCTCAGGCAATATGTCGTGGAGGCGAAGCTCGAGCCGGCGAGCAACTTCTCCGACCAATTGCGACTTGGCCTGGTGCGAGCCACCGCGATGATCGAACTGCTGCTCGAGGGCTGGTGCGAACCGCCACAGCGCGGCGCGCTGCACCTCTCCACACTCGTCCACCAGATCTTATCCGTGATCGCGGAGCGCGGCGGTGCGCGCGCGCAACAACTCTACGCAATGCTCTGCCTTAAAGGGCCGTTCCGACAGGTCGATACCCAGCTCTTTCTCGATGTGCTCCGCGCGTTGGGACATCCCGAGACCGCGCTCATCGAACAGGCTGATGACGGATTGCTGCTTCTGGGCGCGATGGGCGAAAAGCTGGTCGAACATTATAGCTTCTATGCGGTCTTCCAGACGCCCGAGGAATATCGGCTGATTTCCGGTGGAAAGGAACTGGGCACGCTGCCGATCGACAATATGATTGCTCCGGGAATGCTACTCATATTCTCAGGACGGCGTTGGCTGGTCCTGGAAGTCCATGACCGAGACCGCATCATCATGGTCTCACCGGCAAAGGCCGGCGTCCCCCCTCTCTTCGGGGGCGAGCCCGGCAACATCCATGACCGTGTGATTGAACGCATGTTCGATATCTTGGAGAGGAGGCATCACCCGATCTACATGGATGCAACCGCGCTGGAATTGCTCGAGGAAGCCCGCAGTCACTACATCCAGCTGCGCTTCGATCCCGGTCGCATAGCGCAGCTGGGCGACAAGGCTGCCGTGCTCGCGACCAGAACGGGCTCGATTCGAACCACGACGCTGGCCTTGGCCCTACGCGCCAGCGGATTTACGGTCCAGACGCATGACGGCTTTCTGGAAGTCTTCGGAAAGGACGCAACACCCCCATTGATCGAGACGCTTTCTGCGCTGGCCAGCGGCAAGGCCGTTGATCTCTTCGCGCATGCGCCGAACCTGTTGTTTGAAAAATTTCATCCCCACCTGTCTCAGGCCTTGCTGCAGCAAGATGCGCTTTCGGCGCGGTTGGATGCAGGCGGATTGGCTGAACTTTCCCGTTCAATTCTTGGCCGCAGCTAGAATTCTGCTATCAGACCGACATTCGGACGCTTGATTCACGCAGCCCTGTCGAGGTCGATGATGTTGGCGAGCCCGTGTGCTGCCAGCGGTTCTGCAAGCGACCGAACGCTGCGATGGTGCGTGAATAGCAGGACCTGGTTGGTTTTGCCGAACTGGGCTAGCAGATCGAGGGTGGACCGGCTGCGCTCATCATCGAAATGCACGAGAATGTCGTCGGCTATGAAGGGCAGGGGCTCCGTCGCGCCGCCGTAATTTTCAAGGCTGGCCAGTCGGAACGCGAGGAAAAGCTGGTCGCGCGTCCCGTCGCTCATGGCGGCTACCGGAGCGAGACCGCCATTGGCTCGCCGCCCGACAACCACAGGGAGGCCCTTGTCGTCAATATCGGTCTCGATGCCGGCAAATTCCCCCAGCGTAGTTGCCCCAAACAGCTCGCCTGCCCGCTGAATGAGGGGATCTTGCTGCTCGGCCCGGATCGTCGCCATGGCCGAGGTCACCAGCTCGCGCGCCACCGACAGTTCCAGATAGCGTTCGAGGGCGAGGTGCATCTGGGCCGCCGCCGCCTCGCGTTCGGCCACCGCGTGGTTGACCTCGCCCTGGCTTAAATAGGCAGCCAGATCGTCCTGTGCCGCTTTCTCGGCAAGGATAGTTGCCTCAATGTCGCTCTCGACCTCCAAAGCACGCGATTTTTGTTCGTTGATTTCTGCCCGAACGTCATCAAGGTCCCGTTCGGCCCATTCCGCGCGCAGGGCGCCGATCTCGAGTTGGTCGCCCACATCAATGGCAGTGCGCTCCGCCAGGGCAATCTGCTCGCACAATCTGGCGCGCGCTTCGCACCTTGACGCCACTTCCAGCATCGCGCCAACATTACCGGCATCGAGCTTCGCCGACGCGGCGAGCGCGGCGAGTACTTCCATGGCAGCGCCAAGGGCTTCCTGCGCCTGGTCGGCTTCGACCTTGGCTTCCTCATATTCGGGCAACAACCCATCATATTGGGTCTGGACGGTGGCATTGGCCTCAAACCGCGCAAGCAGCATCTGGGCTGCAACAACGCAGTCTTCGCTGACCTCGATCGCGAGCTCCGTCGCGAGGCTGCTGACATCTGCCGCAAGGTTCGCTTCGTCCTCGTCCATGCGCTGCAGCCGGTGGCGGGACTGACCAATGGCTGACAGCAGGCCGCGTGCGCCAACCCATTCCGTGACCGCATTAAGGGCATCGCCCGGCAGAATATCCGGTTTGAGCCCCAGCGCAGCAGTGGCGGCCGGCCATGCCGCCATCGAGGCGTCCTGCGCGTCTGACAGGAGCCGCAACTCTGCCTCGACCTGTCTGTGCTGTCGTAAGAGTTCTTCCCGATCGCGCATGTCCCGGGTATAGTCGGCATGCGCCTGTTCGTGCCGTGAAATCGCGCTTTGCACCGCGCTGACCCGAGCCGCGAACGACGGCGAGGGGTCGAGCTTGCGGCTTTGTTCCACCCGTTCAAGTAGCTCAACGGTGGGTGCAAGCTGGGCTTGGTCGATCGCCAGCGCAGCTGACGAAGCGCGCATGCGCTCGGATTCGTCCAGCACCTGTTGCCGCGCCTGGGCGAATTGCAGCAACGATGCGAGTTCAGGACGCATGGCCACCACTTGCGCGAAACTGTTCGACCAGGCGGTCTGCCGCGTTTCCAGCTGTGCGGCAAGAGCGGCCGCTTCGACCTCGGCCGCCTTTGCCGCGGCGCCCGCCTCCGCGCCGCGGCGCAGTGCGTGGGTGAGCGAGGCGGCCCGTTCAGCTTCCGCGGCGCGACGATCAGCCAGTTCGTCGGCAGAGATGATGGCCGCCTCGAGCCGGTCGGCAGACGCCAGGCGATCAGCGGCATCATCGGGCAGCTGTCCTGCTACAAAGGCTGACTTGAGCGGCTTCCAGGCATCGGCGCGCAGGGCGCGTGCCTCGGCCAGCGAGGCGTCGCTCGCGATCGTCCCTGATGCCTGCAGCTCGCCGATCTCGGCTTCCGCTGCGGAAATGTCGCGCTCTACCTGGCGCTTGAACCGCTCCTGCTCTCCGATCTGCAGGATCAGGCTGTCGCGAGCTCCCTGTTCCATGCGGACGGCGTCCGCGTCTGGACAGGGGAGGCTCGCCAGGGCCTCAATCGTTTCGAAGCCAAGCGCGGCAAGCCGAAGCGCCAAGGCGGCGCTGTCAGTCTCCAGCGCCTGCCAACGTGCCTGATATGCCGCCTTCTGCGCCGCGAGGCTGGCAAAGACGGAGGATGATGTCTCGGGCGGAGCGTCCACTCCTGCTTCACGCGCGGTATGCAGACGATCCTCGATCGTCGTGAGTGTATCTGCCAGTTCGCCAAGGCGTGCTCTGGCGCCAGCGAGACCGGGACGCCGTTCCACCATTTCATTGGCAAGGCGCAGAACGTCATCGAGAGCGGACTGGTCCGGTAGGAGCAAGGCCAGGTCCGCGTCGGCGGCAAGGTCGAGCATTCGGCGGAGTAGGGATAATTGAGCCTCCCCCTCGTCAATCTCACGCTGGCGATTGGCCCGATCGGATCTGGCCTTGCTGACGTGAATGGCGCGCTCGCCAAGATCACGCAAACGCTGTTCGGAGGCCTTGAGCTCGGCGTTCACGACCAGCGCATCGAGCCGGGCCTTCAGGCGGCCCCCCCGGTCGGTCGCGCCCTTGAGCCGCTGTTCTGCCTCATCCCGCCTGCCAAGAGCGGCTCTGGTCCTGGCGGCGAAATCACTCGAAAAGGAGGCGATATCGTCATAGGCCTTCAACTCCTGCGTCAGATTGTCGAGCGCACGCAGATGGGGCCCGACCCGCAGCACGCGCTCCAGCCTGGCGGTCGTCATGCCGAGTTCACGTCTCTCGGCGCGTAGCGCGTCGAGCCTTTCGCCCGCGGCACTCGCAGCCTTGCGCGTCTGTTCGTAGGTTTCACGGGTCAGTTGGGCACTTCGCGCGGTCTTCTCGGCGGCCTCGAATGCGCTCAGCTGCTGGTAGAAGACACGGCTCGCAGAACGCCTGCTATCAAAGAGCTTGTCGGCTTCGGTGTCGATATCTTCGAGGCGGGATACCAGCGTCCGGAGGCCTCCCCCCGCTTCCACGATCAGCCGCCCGATGTCCCCATCAGCATGAAGCAATCGTTCCCCGCCATTACGCAAGGTCTCGTGGTTGAGCCCGAAAAGCGTTTCGAACCGCTCCCGGGTTATTGCACCCAGGACCGGGCCCAGCACGGCGTCATCGAGCGCGGTGCCGACAGGGTCGGCGAGGGTCTTGCCATTGCCCTTGCGCCGCTTGAGCGTCAGCAGGTTGCCGTCGGCCATCAGCATCGATGCGCCGATGCGCATGCCATCATAGCCGAACAGGCTGCCGCGCTGCGTGTTCCTGGGGATTGAGAACAGGAAATCGCTGATCGCCTCGAGGCACGTGCTCTTGCCCGCCTCATTGGCGCCGAACACGACCGTGAGGCCTGCTGCGTCCGGGATCAGGAGTTCGCGGCTGGCGCAGCCGCCATATTTTTCGAGGCTAAGCTTGGTCAGGCGCATGACCGGCCTCGCTGACAAGACTGCGCGCAAGAGCCGCCGCGCGCTCGGGGATTTCGGCGCGCATCTGCTCGATGAAGGCATCGGCATGCGCGCTCGCGGGCAGTTTCGTCCGGATTTCGGCAAGCCGCGCTTCCAGAGCCCTGGCAATGCCGCTGTCCTGGCTGAGGCGGGTAACCTCCTGCTCAAGCTTTCCAGCCACGGTCGGATCGACTGCCCCGGGCTGCACGGGATGTCGCGTTTCGAGTGTCAGCTTTTCCAGCCACACATCGTGCGGGATCGTGGCGAGCAGTGTTTCCACGTCCTCCCGGAAAGCAGCGCGCTCAAGAGTGAGCCTGGAATGCAGCGGCGTCGAGCCGGTCACACTCAGCCGCAAGGCAATGGGCCGTCCGTCGGCCCGCTCGGCCTCTTGCACGATATGGTGGCGCACGAGATCCAGAAGTTCCGGCTGATCGTTCAATCCCGATATGTCGACCATGATCGAGGCCCAACGCACCACGTCGAGTGCGCGATGCTCAAGGCTGATGACCCTGCCTTCATCGACCTTGACGAGTACGGCCCCCTTGGCTCCGGCTTCACGCGGATGCCGGCCCTGGAGATTACCGGGATAGACGATGTGCGGGTGTTCGCCGAGCACGGCATGGGCGTGGACATGACCCAGCGCCCAATAATCATAGCCATGATTGGCGAGCTGTTCGCGCGTGCAGGGCGCGTACCGGGCGTGATGGCCCTCACTGCCCGCGCATGCCGTGTGGAGCACGCCGATGTTGAACAGCGCCTGGGTTGCTGCCGGGTACTCGCGCGCAAGGTCTTCTGAAACATCAGGACGCGGGAAACTGCGGCCGTGGATGGCGACGCCCACATCGTCGAGGAGATGCGTTGCTGCCCGGGCCTTGGGAAAGACATGGACATTCCCGGACAGGGATAGTTTATCAGCAAAGCGATTGCCCGCGTCGTGGTTCCCCAGCACCATGAAGACCGATATTCCGGCCTCGTCCAACCGACGCATGCCTTCCATGAAATAGAGTCCGGTCTGGAAGTTGCGCAGATCCCCATCGAAGATGTCGCCGGCCAGCAACATGAACCGGCACCGTTCGTCGATCGCGAGGGCTACCAGCTTGTCGAAGGCTTCGCGCGACGCTGCTTCCACGCGCGCGGCATAATCGGCGGATTTACCCGCTAATCCCAGGAGCGGACTATCCAGGTGAAGATCGGCAGCATGTACAAAGGTGAATCCGGTCAATCTTGGCCTCCCTTCGTGCACATGCCATGAACCACGCCAGAATGTCTCGGCAAAATCGCATTTTGAGGAGAGAGGTAGTCGATCCTTTCTGGATGCGCCCAGGATCCTGTCCGACCCTTGCCTGCAGGGCTGCCGGTCCGTGCAACCAGGCGAGCGAGCCGGGGGGCATGGTTGTTGCGTGATGGCTAACGATGGACTGAAGGGCGGGCGCGAGGGGTTCCTGGCCTACCGATCGCCGTCCCATTTCTTGGACTGCCGAGAATAAAATCTTGGCCTCGTCCTTCAATGCTTGCTAATGCTTTTGTCCTCGGCCGGACAACCCCTTTTCAGGCTGAGCATCTGAGGCTCGGTGCGCATTTGCGCGCCGCTTCAGGGGTCCCGGCGCCATCCGCTTTGAGCGGCGTTGCATGACCGGCGCCGGGAATTCCTGCCCTTGCCCGCAGCGCAGCTTGACTCTTGTCAGGCGCCAAGGCCGGCGCGTCACTCAAGTGGCGAAAGAGGGGCGCCCTGGCGGCACGTCGTTCGCCGCTACCGTCAAGGCATAGATGATCGTTCCGCCTTCGTCAGCCACCTCAAGGCGCCAGCTATCCGATGCCGAAATCAGGCCCGGTTCGTGGGCCAGGAGTGATCCGGCGAATTGCACCGCCGCGCATTTCGCATCCTTGTCGCTGTCGAATTCGGTTCCATCGAGATCCGGTTCCGACTGCATATTGAAGAAATATCGAGCCACGCAGATCCTCATGAACTGGAAAATCAGTCAAGATGAGTTTCATTCTGATAAGCCCATTTATAACCCATTTCGTGGAATGAGGAAAGAACCGAGCATTCAAATCATGTCATGATTGATTGATGCAGGTGAAGAACCGGTATTGAGGTGCTAGTGAACCGAACAGGAGCGGATCGCAGAGAGCCCTGATCTGGCAGCGGACGTCTGGCGCTTCCTTCAATTGCCTTCGGCCGGGCAGCGCCAAGCGGCGGCGCAGGCATGTCAAGATTGCGGCCACTCCGCAAGGAGGCTTGTGTCCGGGCCGTGCATCAGTTTCCCGGATGGACTCATTTTGGACGGAAGGCTAGCTTTGCCGGGATGAGGGGCGTGATCCTGTTTGCACTATGCTTGACGCTCTGCGGATGCAAGTTGAGTGAAGCTGAAATCCTGGAACGGAAATATCGGCGATCGGTAGAGATGTACGGCCAACGCAAGAGCTGCGCCGACGAGCATATCATCGCTGAGGCATGGGCGCGCGAGGGGAATTGGCAGAAATATTCCGCAGCGAGGATCCGCGAGGCAGCGCAATGCCAGCAAGAGCAGGCCGGAATCGATCAACTGCCTTTGGGTTCGACGTCCGCCACGAAAAGCGCTGGCGCCGATGTTCGGGGCGCTTTGCCAGATGACGCTGCAGGCAACATGGTCCCCAGCCTTGCCGGGGACGGCTAAGCCTGATTTGCTGCCGAGCCTTACCATTTCATCTATGCCAGTGGCACGCCGCTCCCGCTCCTGGGCGACCGGAGCTAGTTCGTCTCGCTCAGGTGCAGACCTCGATACGGCCGACAGTTACTATGGGTTTGGGAACCTGATCGAAAGGACAGGCTTTGGCACTGCGTTCTTGCGCGACGCACTGCGTAGGGTCTTGGCCGACCCCGCCGGCTTCTTGACCGCTGGCTTGCGGCCGGGCTGTCGCGCCGGGATGTCCGATGCGGGGGCGGCACCGGTGGTCGGGGATGGCACGGGAGCATTCGCAAGCGCTGCGGGCTTGCGGCCAAGGCCCAGTTTTCGGGCGATGGCGCGGCGCGCTTGCGAATAGCCGGCCGCCACCAGCGGATAGTCTGCCGGGAGCTTATAGCGCTCACGATATTGCGCGGGTGTGAGGCCGTGTCCTGAAAGATGGCGCTTGAGAGTCTTGTACGGCTTACCGTCGATGAGGCTGAGGATGTGGTCGGGCGAAGCGATGCTCTTGCGGATCGAAACCGCCGGCGTGAACTTCTCCGCCGTCGGGATTGTCGCCGGGCTGATCAGGTCCTGCCTGAGGGCTGCGCGGGTGGTTCTGATCAGCTCTGGCAAGGCTCCGGCTTCAAGGCTGTTATTTGATACAAAGGCGCTCAGCAGTTGCACGGCAAGGGCGGTGACATCCGGTTGAGCGTCAATTGTCATGTTTGAAGACCTGTGAGGAAGTAATGGCGGGCTTGTTGCCGCTCGTGAGCCAAAATGCAAATGCTATTGGTGAAGCGAAGTGGCAGTCGGAATGGGAAATCCCGCGCTCTGTGCGGGCGCAGGGAGGAGAATGCGGGGCGGAGATCGGGGCGACGCGCGAGCGTGAGTCCCGCTCTGCGACTGTTCGGCCCTCCAAGATATTGGGCATCATGGTCCAGGCTTCACGACGCGTTCAATCGAAGCCGAGCGCCTTCGTGATTCTGGCGATCTCTTCCCTGTCAATTATATTGGGCGCTCTTGCCTGCCGGGGGTTCAGTAGGCTCCTGTTGAGAGGCTTGGCATAGTACAGCCATTCACGGCGCGCACCGCGCATAAGGGCGTCCGCAATTTCCGCATCTTCTTCGTTCCGATATTCAAAAAGATCGATATGAATGGTCGAGATGCCTTTGAGGCGATCGGCATCAGCAAACTGATCCATGGTCTTCCGCTTGATCCGGGTAACGATACGCAGGCTTTGGCCTTTTTGGGCATTGATCACATGAACGGGGTGCTCTTCGAAGCTTTGCTCTGCGATCGAAAATATTTCGGCATGGCCGACCCTGCCCAAGACGGGAGGAATGCGAAGCGACCGCCGCTCCAATAAAATGGCCGCTATGAAGTTCAGGGCAGCCGCGTTAGTCGCGGCTTCGCAGGATACACCATGCCCGGATGCATGCGCGAAGTGGGCTTCTTTGATGTCACCCTTCTTTGCTACGAGCGGCGAGCCGCATTCGCATAACAGGCCCTGGCCACCGCCCCTGTCGGCTTCGTCGATGAAGATTTTGCGTCCTTCGCGGGCATCATGGCCCCAGACAATCATCGCCCTGCCGTGGCTCCCGATCACATAACCAAGAGAGTTGCGGTGCTGCATCAAGCCATTCAACCAGATCGACAGGAAATGACAAGCCGCATGCGGTATCGCGGATTGATAAGTCCGGGTTTGCATTTCCGCCGATCGCGCAAGGATGCGAGAGCGAGATGACGGGGCCCTTCGTGGCTCGAGGGCGCATCTTTTCGGGTCCGCTGGCCGGCGCGACAGCGCATGTCACCGCCTTTGTCGAGGGCGGACATGTGGGGCGGAACAGCCTCGTCGATGCCGATGCATCTCCTTGCCCCATGGCGGACGCGCATTTGCCGTGCTCCCGAGTCAATTCGGGAAAACTGACCCTGGAGATGTCTTTGCTGGAATGGGGTGCCATTTGGGCGGCCAAGGAAAGGATTGACAGGATCTTGCGGCATGATGTCCAAATGAGTCTAAAGGAATGGAGAAGCATTCATGCGCAGAAGGAAAATTCTGTTCTTATGGTTGCTGATTTGGCCGGGCTGCGCCCAGGCAGGAGCGGGGGAGCCGAGCCATAAGGTGGAGTTGATCCAGATGGCGGGGCGTTCGGCCCGCCTTCCTGTCGAGGCGGGAGAGCGCGACGGTTCAGCCGACGCTTTCCACGACAGCATCGACCCTGTTTCGCGGTTCCGGATCCATGGGCTCTGCCGCGCTCCGCGGAAGTGGCAGGAGGCCCGCGCCACTGGCTGGCCGTGCGGTCGCGCGATCGAGCGGGAGGGGCGGGATCACAGTTCGCAAAGCCATGAAATCGCCGCCATGCCGATTCCGGGGTGGATGCAGCCTGGAGGATTCCAGGCCGACATTTCCCTTCCTGACTGTGCGCCAGCCGCCTATCGGCCGGCAGGCTTCCTGAGTGCGGCTGCCGAAGAGCGGCGAGCCGCCCATTTTGACGCCATGCACGCCATGGCATGCAAATTTGGCATTCCCGTGGGACTTTTCGACGCGCTGATCATGCAGGAAAGCGCATACCGCCCGCGTGCGGTGTCGCCCAAAAATGCCTTCGGCCTTGCTCAACTGATGCCGCAAACCGCCGCCGAACTGGGCGTCGATCGTTATGATGTGGTCCAGAATCTTCTCGGGGGCGCGAAATATCTGCGCGCCCAGCTTGACCGCTTTGGCCATTATCCACTTGCCCTTGCCGCCTATAATGCCGGGCCGGGGCGGATCCGCAACGCAGAGATGCCGCCCATTGCCGAGACGCGGCGCTATGTCGCCGATATTCTTGCGAACTGGAACCGGCTCGAGGGTCTGGTGAGCAGGCCTGCCCCTCTTGCGGGACCCGCGCGCTCTCCTGCGCGGGAACCTGCAAGCAGGCGGGCCAATATCATGATCTTCTGAGGCGGTAGATGGTGGCCGCGGCCACTGGCCTGGCCGCGTCGCTCAGAGTTCCATGAAGGAATTGCGGCGGGCGAGCATGGAAAGGACGGTGTCCATCATCTTCTTTGTCACGCCCGCCGTCAGGCTTTGGGACCATTCTTCCTTGAAAAAAGATCCGTCCACGCCGTGTATCTCCTTGATTGCCTGCATGATCGACCGGGGAAGGTCGACATAGAAGCGCGCCAGGAGCTTGAAGAGGGGACGGTGCTCCGGCTCCTCGCAGAGCCTTGCCTCCACATTGACCGAGGCCTCGATCAGGCTGATCCCCAGGGCCCTGAAAATCCGGTGTATCTCGGTTAATTGCGGCGCCCTGCGCTGGAGGGGGTTGCGATGAAGGATCCGTCCAAGACGACTTTTGTTGATGCCGCAGGCGAGGGAAAGTGCCCGTAGCGTGAGCTTCCTGCCGTCAATAATTTCCAGTATGAAGCTGATGCAGGCACGCAATTCCTGATCGTCAGCATCGTCAACGCCGTCAGAATCGGCAGCCGACTTCACAAGTCGCGTCATAGCGCCCCTCCCTGTTTATTCGTTCATGACAAGGGGAGTTGATCAGAGATTTTCCATCACGACAAGGCCTTATGCGAATATTTGCTTCACAATGAATGAAAACTTGCCAATCCTTGATACCCAAAAGTGCCGTGTCAGAGCGCCTTCTTAGCCGGGCAGCAGAGAATGACCACATGGTCGCATTGCCTGAAAAATAGGGCGCTTTGCCCCACCCGAGGGGCTTTTGATCGTGGGGGGGGTCCGCACTGGCGAGCGCTGCCATCGGGCAAGCCTCCTACCTGCAAGTTTTGTCGCTCACGCCCGCGTGCGTTTCCCAAAGATACGGCAGATACATCCAAGTCACTGCGAGTCGAAAGGAAAACGAATCAATAATTATATGGCGTCACGATCTGTCCCGGTGATAAGGATCAGCATCCACCATTGCGGGAACAGATTGTCCCTAAACTATCAAACGAGTCCCTTCTTCAGGGACGAAGACTTAGTTTGAAGCGATATTATCTAATACAACAGGTAAATACCGACATATGGCTACGATCGGAGCTTGAATCCTTCGTTAACTATGGAACATCCTTTCACCAGGCGCAGATTGATTGCGTCGCTCACCGAAGGAAAATCCGATGCATTCTCTCCTCAACTCAGCCGGGCGCGTGGAGGCGGCAGTCTTCGCCATGCTCCTGGTCGCCTTTGCCCTTTTCCTGTTCGCAGGCCCGGCCTTTGCCGGCGCCGATGCGACATTCGATACGGCTGAAACCACCTTCACCGGCTTTCTCGAGGGATCGGGCGGCCGCATCATCACCATCCTGTCGCTTGTCGGTGGGATCGTGGGCCTTGCCTCGGGCCGCTTCTCGCTCGGCCAGATCGCCATTCCGGTGGGCGTGGGTGTCGGCGCCGGCACCGGCATACCGATCGTGACCTCGACCGTGACGGCCGTGATCTGAAGCTTTCCTGGCGAGGCTGGCGCGCGTGTTGCTCCAGTCTGGCCAGGGGGAGGGTGGTGATATGGCGCAGGACAGATACATGATTCCGGCTCATCTGGACGATCCTGAGCTGATCGGGTTGTGGACGCTCGATGAGTTCCTGGCGATGGTTCTTCCATTCGTCTGGGGCATCCTGTTTCAGCATATCCTCATTGGCATGGCGCTCGCCGCGGCAGGCTGGTGGGGTCTGCGGAAAGCAAAGGCAGGACGCGCGGGATCTTGGTTTCTGCACCTTGCCTACTGGCATCTGCCGTCCGGTTTTACCGGCCTGCAGGCCACGCCACCCTCCTACCTCCGACTGATGGCGGGCTGACATGGACCTGTCCTACCAGCATTCCCATCACCAGCGGGTTATAAGACAACGAAACCTGTTCGGGATAATGGCTGCTCTGCTCGCAGCCCTCAGCCTTGTCCTGCTTTTCTGCCTTGGTACCCGCGATCGCGAGATCGTGCTGCAGCCGGTGCTGCGTTCACCGCTTGCCATCAGCTCCTCAGGCGTTTCGCGCGACTATCTCGAGATGATCACTCGCGATGTCGTCCTGCTGACGCTCAATCGCAGCCCGCAAAATCTGGAATATTGGCTCGACGCCGTTCTCGATATCACAGCGCCCCGGGTGCAGGGCGCCATCAAGGCCGATCTTCTGAAGATCGTCGAGGAGCAGCGTGGATCCTCCGTATCGCAATTCTTCACGATCCAGTCGATGTCGCTGGACACCGGCAAGCTCCGCTCGGAGGTGACGGGGGACCTGAACACGGTCGTAGGCAGCAAGCTTGTCTCCAGGCAGCGCCGGACCTTCCGCTACGACTGGGAATATTCCGGGCTCAGCCTGAAGCTGGTTGGCTTTGGTATCGTCGAGAAGTCCGACGGGAAGGATCCATGATGTCCATCGCTCTTCTTGCCGGCGTTGTGACCGGCCTTGCCTTTCTCACGCGCGTTCATTGCACCGCGAGCCGAATGGTCGGCGCCTGCCTTCTTGCCCTTGTGTTCGTCCTTGAAAGCGCGCCGGCCCTTGCCGACCAGACCATCATGGCATCGGACAGCGCGCAGGTGGATTGTCACGCCTCCGCGAAGGATCTCACCCGGATCAGCCTTGTGGATGATGGCTTTGCCAGCGTCTCGAAGATTGCCACGGGCAATCCGGGCGATGATTTCTCGGTGGTCAACGAACCGGTGCGCGGAGACATCTATCTTTCCGTGCCGGACGGATATGGCAAGACGGCCCTGTCCTTCTTCGGCACGAGCAAGCGCGGCTATGTCTACAAGTTCCTGTGCAGGATCGGCGGTGACCAGGCAGAGCAGGTGTTCGTCTCCAATCCCGAGATCGAGAGTGCTGTCGAGGAGAGGACCGGGCCGGTTGCCGCGCCGCAGGATGCGGCGGTAGCGTTGATCGAGGCGATGGCGGGCGGCCACACGGCCGCTGGCTACGAGATGCGGCAGCGCTCGCTGCGGTCTGTGCAGGTGGGCGATCTCACGGTGCGGATGATTGCGGAATATCGCGGCGCTGACCTTAGCGGGAAGATCCTGCGCATTGAAAACCGCAGCGGCGATCCGGTCGAGCTCGATGAAGGGACGATCGCGCCCTCCGATGCGCTCGCGGTTTCGATCGCAGAGCCCCGTCTCGGCCCAGGCAAGGCGACAACCGCCTATCTTGTTTCGCGCAGCGGGAGGCCATGATGCGCATCGCCGATCTGTTCAAAACCCGCCGCCAGACGCCTGAGCCTGGCGACGATGCGGGCGTTTCTCCTCTCGCCCCTGATCTCGCCGCCAATGAGCAGGTCCGTCGCCGGCAGCGGATGCTTCTTGCAAGCGCGGCGGCCGTTGGCCTTGCCCTTTCATGCTTCTGGATCTTCAGCGGCGATGAGCCAGAGGCTGATCCGCAAACAGACGAAAAGAGCGACGTCACGGTTTCGACGAGGGATCTGGTCAATCGCAACCTCTCGCAGCAGGAATGGATGGCGCTTTCCGAGCAACAGTTCGAGCGGCAGGAAAATCAGCTCAAGGCGGTCGGCGGACAGCAGCAGCGTCTCGATGCGCTGGCAGCGCAGCTCGAGGCTCTCAAGGGCCAGAACCAGGCCATGCAGGCAGATGGCCAGCGGGTATTGAGCGCCTACCAGGCGGAAAATGAGCAGCTCAGGCGCCGGATTGCAGATCGTGGACCGCAGGCGCCCGCAGCGCAGGACAGGCGCGCCCTCCCGCCCGATGGGCCGAACAATTCACCGTCTGCAGGGCCGGCAGCGCTGCTGCGGCCAAGCGAAGTGAAGATGGTGAGCTTTGCCGGCGGCGAGGGCGGGACGGCCACCAGGGCGGCCAAGGGAAACACGGTCTACACCGACAGCCCCAATTATCTGCCGCCGAACAGCTTCGCTCGCGCCCGCGTCATCGTTGGCGTCGATGCGAGCGCGGGGGTAGGCAGCCAATCCGATCCGCTTCCGGTTGTCCTGCGGGTTACCGGGCCGGCGAGGTCTGTCTTCGCCAATGGCAGGCTCCTCACCACCCGCATCCAGGGTTGCCTCGTCAACGGCGCGGCGCGCGGCGATCTCTCGAGCGAAAAGGTCTATGTCAAGCTCCAGAAGATGACCTGTCCGCAGCCCGGCGGCCGCTACGCGGTGTCCGAGGTGAAGGGGTTCATCGCGTTCGGAGGCAAGACCGGCGTGCGCGGCCGGGTCGTCTCGCGGGAGGGGTCGCTGGTGACGCAGGCGTTCCTCGCCGGGCTGGCGGGCGGCTTTGGCCGCGGGTTCTCCGCCAATGCGAACAGCGTCTTTCAGGGGGCCACGATCAGTACCGGCGGCAAGCGCGACAAGCTTTCCACCTCGGATATCCTTGAAGGTGGTCTGGGCGAGGGCGTCGCTCAGACGGGAGACATGGTCTCCAAATATCTGATCGAGCGGGCCGAGCAATATCAGCCCGTGATCGAGATGCCGACCGGCATCGATGTCGAAATCGTCTTCCTGGAGGGGGTCTATGTCCGCAACTGATCTGCTGCGCCAAGTTGGGCGCTCCGTGCGCCGGTTCCGGTTCCTGATCGCGGCGGCGGGCGCTGTCGGCCTTGCAAGCCTGGCGCTTGCCGCCGATGTGCACGTGCCCGACGAGACGGTGCGCGCGGCGTTGCGGGCACGTCTTCCCAGGACCCCCGTGGACGCGGTGGATTGCACGAAGATCAGGGGCCTTTGTGAGATCGTCGCGGGCGCCAACCTTTTCTACGTCGATCCGGGCGCCCGCTTTCTCGTTATCGGTCGCGTCTATGACATGCAGACCCGGCAGGACCTGACGGCTGCCCGGCTTCTCGAGATGAACCCGGACATGCTGGTGGGCGCCGCCGCCTCGGCAAACGCCGCGGCAGGCGCCACCCGCTCGCACGCTGGACAGCCCGGCCTTGCATCGGCGGGAAAGGCAGCGGCCGCCAGTGGGCAGGGCGCTCGCTCGCTATCGCTCGCAAAGCTTGGCGAGGATGGCGCAATTATCTGGGGAAACCGCAAGGGTCCGCGCATCACCGTCTTTTCGGATTTTCGCTGTGGCTATTGCCGCGCTCTCTCCAAAGTCCTGCGAGAAATGAACGTCCAGGTGGTCGAGCGGCCGATTTCGGTGCTGGGCAGCCGCGCGCTGGCCGATCGGGTCTATTGCGCGAAAAACCGCGAGCGGGCTCTACATGCCGCCTATGCGGGCGAGCCTCTCAAGGAGACGCCTGACTGCGATACGTCCGGCCTAGATGCCAATGAGGCGTTCGCGCGCGAGCACGGCCTTAACGGTACGCCTGTCATCGTCCGCGGCGATGGCGCGGTCCTGGAAGGCTATCGTCCGCGCGCGGTCCTCGAAAAATGGCTCAAGGAGAGCCGGTCGTGAGCCGGTTCCTGCCGGGCAGGTCCCCACGGCGACCCGCCCTCGCGGTCTGCCTGCCCGCTCTCGCATCGCTGGGCGCCTGCGCGGGCCTTGGAAGCAACGTGAAGGGCAGCTTCACCTGCTCCGCGCCTGATGGCATCTGCGCGCCAAGCTCGGTGATCGATGACCGCGCCCTTGCGATGATCACCGACGATCCCTCCGCAATACCCGCCTCTGGCATCTTCGAGGGAGGAACAAGGCGGGCGAGGCCGCCCGGCCGTATCCTTGCGGGCACGGGAGACGGGACTGGCAGCGGGAGCGCACGGCGGACGGGCGAGCGAGTGCTGCGGATCATCTTTCCTGCCCATGTCGACGAGCAGGGCCGGCTGCACGAGGCGAGCGCCATCCATGCGGTCGTGGCGGACGGCGAATGGCGCGCGGCTTCGCCTGGGCCGTTCCCGCTGCGCAATGCGCTGAGCGCTGCGCCGCTGATGCCGGGGCCGCCCGATGTGCCGGATGGAGCCGATCGGCAGCTGCCCGATCCTGATGCAGTCGCCGCCGCCCGCGCGCGCGCCGCAGATCCGGTGGCGCGGATCAAGGCGGACGTGGCGCGCCGCCTCGCCCGATTGGCGGAACGAGAGAAGGACGGCGCTGTGCCTGGGGCCAAGCCGGACGCCGCGGCCACTTTCGCGGCAGGTCAGCGATCCGAGGCGGTGGACGTGCCCGTCCGGTCTGCCCCGTCGGGGGCGGATAACCCCCGGACCTTGCCGCCGCCGACGAGCCTGGAGCGGTCCGCGTCCCGCCCGGTCACGCTGCGCGCTCCTGATTTTCCCGCCAGCATTCCAGGGGAGGACTGAGATGGGTGCGAGCGCGATGTTCGATGGGTTCCTCGGCAGGCTTCTGGGCGATCTGAAGCAGGCTGAGGCGAAGCGGCCGGAGCTTGGCGTGCCGATGCTGGCGCATTGGCTTCCCTATCGCAGCTACGACCCGGCAAGTGGCATTTTCTACAACAGCGCCTCGCGCGGTTTCGTGCTTGAGGCGGCGCCCATGATCGGCGCCGACGAACGCAGCGGCGAAATCCTCGCCCAACTGCTCTCCGAGGCAATTCCTACGCCCGGCTGCCTCCAGATCCACCAGTGGATGAGTCCGCGCGTGAGCGAGCTTCTCTCGCGATGGTATGTGCCGCGTTATCTGGCGCGGGGCATCTATGAGCGCATCGCCAAGCACCGCGTCGCCCACATGACCGATGGTGTCTGGTCCTCGCTATCGGCTGACGCGCCCTTCTCGCTGCGCAACCATCGGGTCGCACTCTCCTATTCGACGCCCGAGAGTTCACGCGTCTCCAATGAGGAGATCATGACGGTGAGGGACGGCCTCATTTCCGCGCTGGCCTCGATCAATGTCGGCGCCCGCGCAATGGACCCGCAGGCGCTTATCGCCTGGATCGATGACATCACCTCGCCGACGACCGCGCCCGGGGACGACGCGGTGAGCTACAGCGCGTTTGACAGCATCGCTGACCAGGCGATCCGCCGCGACATGGAGCTGCGCGTCGAGGCAGGCCGGTTGTTGCTGCGGACCGAGCGTTTCCGACCCACGGGCCGCGAGATCGACGGCACGCCGGAGATTGGCGATATTCATCCCGACCGTTTTGAGATCCGGTCCTTTTCGGTGCGCAATCTTCCCGAGCGCTGGGCGCCCTGGGACATGGCCCGGCTGATAGGCGACATGTTCGCCGACAAGCTGCGCATGCCCTGTCCGGTCTCGACCAATCTTTGCATCGACTTTCCCGATGCGGAGGCCGCGAGCAGCAAGGCGGGCTTCAAATATATGCGAACCACGAGCCTTGCCGACAGCAAATCGGCCCGGTTCCTGCCCCAGCTCAAGGAGCAAAGCCGGGAATGGCGGCATGTAAACGACGAGATGAAGCAGGGGCGCAAGCTCGTGCGTGTCTTCCATTCGGTGACCGCCTTCTCGCCTCTGGGCAAAGGCGATGCCCATGAGCGTGCGCTGAAATCTGTCTACCGGGCCGCGGGCTGGGACCTGCTCGCCGATCGCTATCTCCAGATCATGGGACTGCTCTGCGCCATGCCCATGACCATGGCCAATGGCCTGTCGAAGGACCTGGAGCGCATGAAGCGCATGCGCACCATGCTGACGACAACGGCGGCCAATCTGGCGCCGCTCCAGGGCGAATATCTGGGCGGCCCGATCCCGCATCTGCTGCTGATCGGCCGCCGGGGGCAGCCTTTCTTCTGGAGCCCGTTTGAAAACAGTGCGGGCAACCACAATGTCGCGGTGTTCGGAAAATCAGGCTCGGGCAAGTCCGTGGCGCTCCAGGAGCTGTGTGCCTCGCTGTGCGGCGCGGGGGCCCAGGTCGTGGTGATCGACGACGGGCGCTCCTTCGAGCATTCGGTCAAGCTCCAGGGCGGCGCCTTTGTCGAGTTCACCATGTCCTCGGGTTTCTGCCTCAACCCCTTCAGCATGATCGACGCGGAGCAAGCGGGGCGGGACGAGGATTATCTGCTCGACTGCATGGCGATGCTCAAAGCCATCGTCAATCAGATGGCGCGGCATATCGACAGGCTCAATGACACCGAGCGCGGGCTGATCGACGGCGCGGTCAACCGCGTCTGGGAGGAAAAAGGCCGCGCCGGCTCGATCGACGATGTCATCGCGGCGCTCGAGGAGACCGGCAACCAGATGGCGGCAGACCTCGGGATCGCGATGCTGCCCTTTTCCACGCGAGGCACATATGGGCGATTCTTCAGGGGTGAGGTGTCGTTTGAGCTCTCGGCCGGCCTCACGGTCTTCGAGCTCTCGGATCTCTCCGCGCGCGAGGAACTGCGCAGCGTGGTCCTGACCGCGATCATGTTCCTCTCGCAGCAGATGATGCGCAGGGTCGACCGGGCCGTGCCCAAGGCGCTGCTGCTCGATGAAGCGTGGCAGATGCTGCGCGGTGGAGCTATGGCCGACTTCATCGAGACCTATGCGCGCACCTGCCGCAAATATGGCGCTGCGCTCGTCACGGCGACCCAGTCGTTGAACGATTATTACAAGTCGGCAGGATCGATCGCCGCGCTCGAAAATAGCGACTGGTTCGTGATTCTGCAGCAGAAGGCGGAAACGATCGCAGACTTCAAGAAGCACGACCGTTTCGAGATGGACGATTATACAGACGCTTTGCTGCGCTCGTTGAAACGCAACGGCTTTGAATATTCCGATGTCATGATCAAGGGGCCGGAAACTCTTGCTGTCGGCCGACTGGTCCTTGATCCTTTTTCAGCGGCTCTCTTCTCGTCCAGTCCAGCGACCTTTGCGGCGATCGAGGATCTGGTCGCACGGGGTCTAGGCATGGAACAGGCGATAGAGCGCGTCGCCTTTCCGCAAAATCCTGAAAAATGGTCGAACGATCCGCAAGCGGGCTCGTCTCCCCTGGCCGCGGAGTAGAAGGATGGAATGGCAATCTCCGGAAGGAAGCGTTGCCCGGCATTGGCGCGGCATCGCCTATGTCGGCCTTGAGGCGAGTGGTTTTCTTGTGACGACGCTGCTTCTGAGCTGGGGGGCGTTCGTCCTCTTCCTTTTTCTGTTGGGCGGCTTCTCGCTGGACGGGGTCATGCACCAGCTTGCCAATATGTCGGTCCGCTATGTCGCGGCGGATGCCCAGCGGCTTCGTGGCTTTCGCCACTTTTTGATGATCGCTCATCTGGCCGTGACGCTTGTGATCCTCATCCTCCGGCGGGCGCGCCTGTCGGAGATCCTGCGTGCGGGCAGGAGCATTGGCCATGACTGACCCCGTGCCGAGCCAGGTCGAGCTCGACCTCCCCATGCCCGCGCCACTGCCACCGCCAGCGAGTGCGGGGCGCAGGGCCGCCTTCGCCGGCCTCACCCGCTGGCAGATGCTGGGCGCTGGCCTTGCCCTTCTTCTCCTTGTCTGGGCCATGTGGGTCACAAAATCCCTGCTGGCGCCGCACCGTGACCAGATTGTTTCTGCCCGCCTGTCGACCATCGTTGGCGACTATGTGCAGGCGCAGGCGCGTTCGGCCTCGCCGCCCGAGCGGGTCGAGGCGGAGATGCGCCAGTTCATGGGAGCGCTCGAGCAGGAACTGCAGCGCCGATCGGGAAACGGGCAGATCGTGATGGTCGGGGAGGCGGTCCTCAGCCGAAACGTGCCCGATATTACCGAGAGTCTCAAAAAGGCGGTCTATGGCTCTGGCATCGCCTTTCCCAGGCGAGCGAGCGCGCAGCAGATGGAGCATCTGTCCCGCGGCGCCGAACCCGCCGCGCCGCTGGGCCAGGCTGCAATGGCGGGTGGAGCCGGGACATCGGCGCAGCATGACCCGATGGCGACGGGTGAAGGCCAGGTCCCTGACGCTGGCGGCAGGGCAGGGGAGAGCGCAGCGCTGCCCATGGGGCCTTCCGATCCCGGCGCCGGCGCCTCGGTCGCAACTTTTGGAGGGTTTGATGGCGCAGGCGACAGGTGACGGGACGCGGTGGCCCAGGGGGCGCCGCTGGCTGATGCTCGGAAGCGCGCTTTTCTTCTGTCTTGGCCTCAATGCGCTGCGCGAATGGCGCGCGTCCCATGTCCTGCTCATCAATCTTACCCATTCGCTGCCCAACTGGGCTTTCCTTCTCGAGGAAGGGCGGCGTCCGGCAAGGGGCGATTATGTCTTCTTCATGCCGCCGCAAAATGCGCTGGTGCGAGCCCATTTCGGCGAGGAGCCGCGGCTTTTCGGAAAGCGTGTCCTGGGCATGCCGGGCGACATTGTCGGCCATGCGGGGCGGGTTGTGACGATTAACGGCAAGCCGGTTGCGACCATGAAGCCGCGTACGCGTCTTGGAGAACCGCTGACCCCAGGAAAGACAGGCCCTGTGCCGCAGGGTTGCTATTTTGCGGGGTCAGGCCACAAGGACGGGTTTGACAGCCGCTATGCCGATATCGGTTTCGTGTGCGGGCGGCAGGTCATTGGCACGGGCGTGCCGCTGCTGTGAGGCGGCTCGTTCCCACCACGCTTCTGGCGCTCGCAACTCTGGCGGTTTCGCTCGGCCTTCCCCCCATGGCGGGTGAAGCGAAGGACTATGGTCAGGCGGGGCATGTCTTTCCCGTGATCGAGCCGGATCTGCTGACAATGATCGAAACCCGCCTCAGGCGCGCGGAGGCGAGTGGGGAGCTGGCGCGGATGGAGGCTGCCTTTGCCAGGCGCGTCGAAAGGAAGGTACGCCAGCCCGATCCGGTGGCCGGGATCACGCGGGCGGAGCGATCCAGGAATTGGGATTATGATCCCTCAATCGTGCTGGAGCGGGATATTCGGGACCATGGGGGGCGGCTGATCGCTGCCGCCGGGCAGAAGATCAACCCGCTGGACTTCGTGCGGCCGCGCCAGGAGCTGGTCTTCGTCCATGGGGACGATCCTGCGCAGATGGCCTGGGCCTTGTCGCGCTATGGCGAGGCGCAGGCCAAGATCATCCTCGTGTCGGGTTCGCCGATCGAGGAGATGACGCGCCGGCAGCGCCGCTTCTATTTTGACCAGGCCGGGCGGCTGACGAGCCGGTTCGGAATAAGGCACACGCCCGCTGTCGTGAAGACCGCAGGCAAGGTCATGCGGGTGAGCGAGGTGGTCCTTAAGCAGGGAGGGGCGGGCTGATGCCTCTCTGGCTCGATCTGCTGCGCACGCCCATGGCGGCTCCCGAGACCGTCCCCCTGCGCGCGAAGAGACGGACCTGGCAGCTGCTGTGCCTTTCAACGGCCCTTGCCGTGGGGCTCATCACGCCTTTGCGAGGACTCATCGGTTCAGCCGCGCCACGGATCGCCGCGTTGCTCATCGTCGCGACGCTCCTCCAGAGCCGGCTCTACTGGGGCGCCAAGCGGCGCGCGGACGACAAGGGCCATCCTGGCAACGGGGAGGAGATGGAATGACGCGCCTTCTTCGCGCCGCGGTCCTTGCGTTCTGGGCGATGCTGCTTGGTCTTGCAATAGCGCCAGAGGCGCAAGCTGCGCCGACCTGCAACGGCAAGTTCGTCAATCCCATCACCGATGTCTGCTGGTCGTGCCTTTTCCCGCTGTCGGTGGGCGGCCTCAAGATCTGGCCGGGCAACCGCCCGGATGCTTCCAATCCCGGCTCGCCGATCTGCGCCTGCGCCGATCCTATCCCGCGGGTCGGGATATCGGTCGGCTTCTGGGAGCCGGCGCGCCTTGCCGATGTAACGATGAAGCCCTGGTGCTTCCCCAATCTGGGCGGCGTGAGGATCGCGCCGGGCTTTGACATTGGCCAGGGCTATATGGCCGGCCCCTCCATGGTTGGCGGGCGATCGCAGAGCACGGCAAAATGGCATGTGCACTGGTATGTGTATCCGTTGCTCTACTGGATGGAGCTGCTCACGGACTTCGTCTGCTTCGAGCAGGCGAGCTTCGACATCGCTTATATGACCGAGGTCGATCCGCTCTGGCAGGACGACGCCTTGTCGGGCCTCATCAACCCGGAAGCCATCGTCTTTGCCAATCCCGTCGCGCAGGCAGCGTGCGCGGCCGACTGCGTGAGCGCGACGGCCTCGATGCCGATTGATTCCCTTTTCTGGTGTGCTGGTTGTCAGGGGTCGATGTATCCCATGAACGGCAACATCGCCTCCTCGATCGGCCACGTCCAGTCGTCGCGCCTCGCCCTCTCCCGCTTCGCCTACAAGATGCACCGCCAGGCGCTGGCATGGGGAACGATGGGCGCGAAGGGCCTGTGCGAGAAATATGTCATGCCGATCATGCGCAAGCAGCAATATCGGTTCCAGATGGTGAACCCGATCCCGACGGTCTCGGGGCGCTTTGCCTGTTCGCCGATCGGCGCCTCCACCATGCCTCCCGATGCCGGGCGGGCCTATCCTGCAGGCGGCGAAGACATGGGCTACCTTGTCTGGAGGAAAAGAAATTGCTGCGTGATGTGAGCGAAGAAGTTCCGGGCGGCGAATCCTGTCCGCGGTGTGGCCGATGCTTGAATCCGGGCGAAGGAGGGCGGCCCTGGCGCGCGCGCGTCCAGGACTATGTTGTCAGCGCGGCGCAGATCGTCATGGCAGCCATCATCGGCCTTCTGTCTGTCGTTGGCGCGATCACGCTCCTGCTGGCCCTTGAGGTGCGCGGGGTCGAACCCGGGCCCGGCCAGGAAAGGCTCCAGCTGAAGACGCAATATCGGGCGATGCGACCATGAAGACATGCTGGTTTCGTACGGGCGCGGCTGCGGTGCTGGGGATGGCCGGGATCTCCGCGCTTCTCGCACAGTCGGTCGAGGGCCTTGACGTCCAGGAGATCAAGGCGCGGGCCGCCGGGTTCCAGAAAGAAGCGGAAGCCTTTGCCAGTCATGTCAAGGATCGGGGCGACAGTTTCCGCAAAGAGGCGGCCGGCGTCCAAAAGGGCGGCATTCAGGCCATGCGCGAGATGGCTGCAGGTGCGTTGCCGCCTGGGCTTGAGGGAGCGGTCGACTTCGATGAGATTGTGGCAGGGGCGGCCGCCAATCTCGATCGCAAGGCTGGCGAGGCGCCACAGTTCATCGCCTTTGCGAGCTTCTCCATGCCGCCGGCTTCCCTGAAGCAAATGGTACGGGACACGGCCAAGGCGGGCGGGCTGGTCGTCTTCCGAGGCTTCCCCGATAACAGCATGAAGGCCTTTTCCGCGCGACTGGGCAAGATCGTGGACGAGCAGGATCTGCCCAATATCGGCATAGATCCGCGCCTTTTCCGCGCGTTCGACGTGCAGGCGGTGCCGACCTATGTGGCGGTCTCGTCGGACTTTGACCCCTGCTCGGGCTTCGATTGCCGCACCAACGTGCCGCCTCATGACCGCATAACCGGCAATGTGACGGTGCATTATGCGCTGAGCAGCTTTTCAGAGGGTAACGGGCCGGGCGCGCGGATCGCCGCGATCGCTCTCTCCAGCCTCACGGCCAACCGCCCATGAGGCTGCGACGCTTTCTCCTCGCGCTGGCTCTCCTTGGCACTCCTCATCCCGCGCCGGCCCAGATGACGGTCAACCAGGCGCGGGAGGAAGGGAAGGCGCTCGGCAATGCGATGCGGAGCGATGATGCCTGGATACCCCGGAATGATGCGCAGGCGGCGATCGTGCCCGGTTACCAGGGAACGGACCTCCCGCAGGCAGATTATTTCGGCGATCCCGACAGGCTCGTGAACGACAGCAACGCGCTCAAGGGATCGAGCGACATCTACAGGATCGCGACCGACGCCGATAAGGTGCGGCCGACCTTCAGCAATGAGGAGCTGGAGGATGTGACAGCGCGCGCGAGGCAGATCGAAAGCGACCCGACCGAACATCTTGGCGGCGAGCAGATCGGCGGATCTTCGAGAGAATGCACGCCGCTGCCGGCGCAAGAGCAGCAGGTCTTCCATGATGCGACCTGCGACATGGGGGTCGTCGTCACATCCGTTCCGAGCGAGACGGTCTATTCCTGTCCCGCCGGCTGGACGCTTGATGGCACGAGCTGTTCCATGACTGAGGTCATCCAGGCCAGCATCAGCTATAGTTGCGACGCGGGATGGACCCTCGACGGTTCGCGATGCGCGCAGACCGAGCCCGCCAGTGTCAGCGCCTATAGCTGCCCTGGGGGATGGACGCTCAATGGCAGCCGGTGCAGCCAAACTGTCAGCCAGGGTGCCGACCAGACCGGCTATAGCTGCCCGAATGGATATAATCTGGCGGGTTCGGTCTGCCAGACCATTGTTACCATCGGGGCGACTCCGGTCTATTCCTGCCCGAGCGATTATTCGCTTTCAGGCACGACCTGCGTGCGCAACTTCAGCTACGCCGCCACCGCGACCTATAGTTGCGATCCCGGATGGACCCTGGGTGGAACGACCTGCACACGCCAACTGTCGCAGCCTGCCACGGAGAGTTATTCCTGTCCGCCCGGATACAGCCTTGAGAACGGCAATTGTTCGCAGAGCGCCAATTATCAGGCGACGGCCACCTATAGCTGTCCAAGCGGCGGCACGGTGCAGGGCGACAAATGCGTCACGACCAGTACAACATCGGCGACGCCTGCCTATGCCTGCCCCTATTATTACTACAATCCCAGCGGCTTTTCCGGCGGTCCGCACTGCGTCATGCGCAAGGCGGAATTTGCGAGCAGGAAATGCGCTCCGACGGGCACCAATCCTGGCAGCATAGAATTTCTTCGGGAGGAGAAGAAATACGGTGATCGCTGGTGCCTCTATAAGCCGCTGACGACCTATACCTGCCCGAGCGCCTTCTGGAATTTCGATCCCGCCTATAACCAGTGCGTGTCGAACGTCGTCCAGAATGGCGTCGTCACCTACACCTGTCCGCAAGGCGGCAGTTTGCAGAGAACGACCTGCTATCGCACCAATGTGACGGGCGCGTCTGTCACCTATGTCTGCCCTGCTGGCTATGCCTTGTCCGGCCGGACGTGCGTCAGGTCCGAATATAAACAGGCCAATGTCCAATATAGCTGTCCCGGCAGCGGAAGCCTTTCAGGGACGACCTGCACGGTGAATGAACAGATCGCCGCTTCGGTGAGCTACGCCTGTCCGTCCGGTTACGCGCTCAATGGCACCAGCTGTGCGCGAACCGACACGTTGCCCGGCATGCCCGTCTATTCCTGCCCGACCGGTTATTTGCTGAGCGGCACAAGCTGTACCCGGACCGAAGACCAGGCGGCGACGCCGATCTACAGCTGCCCGACTGGCTTTGTGCTATCGGGTACGCAATGTACGGCCAGCGTCGCGGCGCAACCCATTTATTATTGCCCGGCAAATTTCACCTTGTCGGACCAGACATGCTCGCAAGCCCATAGCCAGGCAGCCGCCTCGCATCAGCAGTGTCCGGCAGGCGCCATCGCAAGTCCGGACGGTGGTTGTCATACCGAAGACCCGCAGAATGATTGCGGCGAGCTGCAGGGCAATCCGCAATGCAGCTGGCAATATGACAATTGTCTGGACGAGGAACGCTCGGGCGAGGGCTGCCGGATGATGGAGAAAGTCTATCGCTGCCCCGTGCCGGGCGGCAAGGCAGAGCAGCCGCCCAGCTATGTTTGTGGCGATGACGTCTATTGTATCAACGGCGATTGCGAGGCGATCACACGAGAAGCGTCCGACGAATTCAAGGATGCGCTTGTTGCCCTCAAGGCCATCGACACGGCCGGCAAGGATTTCGATCCCGATGACATGCATGTGTTTCCTGGCGCCCGCGACACCTGTCACAAGCCGATCTTCGGCGTAGTGAACTGCTGTGCAGGCAAGGTCTCCGGGCTGCTGCCGCTCGGGATCGGCGGCGCGGCGCTCTCCGGGGCGATCAGCGGCAATGTCGCGGTGCTGGCCGGCGTCGCGACGCAGTTCCTCACCACCTTCATGTGTTCAACCGAGGAGAAGATGCTCGATGTGAAGGACCGCATGGGCTTTTGCACCTTTGTCGGAAGCTATTGTTCGTCAAGCGTGCTGGGCGTCTGCACGACGAAGCGGAAAACCTATTGCTGCTTTGAGAGCAAACTCTCGCGCATCCTTCAGGAGCAGGGGCGGCCCCAGATCGGCAAGCCCTTCGGGAAGCCGAAGAACGAGCAGTGCGAGGGCTTCACCGTCGATGAGTTCGCGCGTCTGGATCTCTCGAAAATGGATTTCACCGACGTCTATTCAGATTTCATGGACGCCGCGCGCATGCCCGATGAAGCCCAGACGATGAGCGACATCCAGCAGAAGATCCAGGATTATTATGAATTGCACGGCCAGTGACATGCCATCCAGGCAGCCCACGACCAGGCGATGCGGAAGGAAGCGGCCGCAGTGCCTGAAATCAGGCCTGCCGCCGGCTTGCCGACCTGCTGGCGGCGAAATGAGCGGGGAGGTGGCGCTATGAAGCGAATTGCCAGGTACCTGGCGCTGTTGCTGGTCCTGACGGGGGGAGCCGGACCTGCACAGACGCAGGGACAGGAGATGTCGGGCACGCAAGTGGACGAGCGGGGCGAGGCGCGCGACTTTTATTGCGGGGAGCGCCAGCTCGGCCAGTGGTTCTATTGCCGCAAGCCTCAAGAGCACAAGACGCCGGCACGGAAGGGGCCGCCGGCCAGCGCGGCCGATCGCGTGGCGGCTATCAAGCGCGATCTCGACGAACTCAAGGCAAGGGCCATTCTTGAGCCGAGCGAAGAGAATGTGATCGCCTATGTGCGCTTCCAACGCGAACAGCTCGACCGTGCATCCACTTTCTCGGATACATGGCAGCGCGCCCTTTGGCAGCACCCCGAGCTTGACTATACTCTTCAGCGCCCGGTCAACACCGTGGGGAAGCGCGCCTGGCTCGACAATCGCAAGGCCGATCGCGATGCTGTGCTCAGAAGCCTTGGGCAGCGCTATGGCCTTTTCTATTTCTATGCCCAGAACTGCGGCGCCTGCGACATTTTCGGACCGATCCTGCGCTCGGTTGCTGACAGTCACGAGATGACGGTGATGGCGATCTCCATGGATGGCGGTCCTACACGGGATTTCCCCGACTATGTCGTCGATGCGGGGCAACGCCAGCGGATGGGCGTGCCTGGCAACGAGACGCCGGCGTTGGTGCTGTTCGACACTGTTACAAGACGCACCATCCCCGTCGGTTTCGGCATCCTGTCGGCCGACGAGATCATGGACCGCATCTTCATGCTCACCAACATCAAGACAGGGAGCGATTTCTGATGGCGAAGGGCAAAAGGTCCAGGGGGATCGGCCGCTTCCTGAAAGGGGCCGGGTCGGTGGTCGCGATGACGGCCGCCGTTCATTTTGCCGTGATCGGCGTAGCAGACGCCAATGTGGCCTCGGAAATGAACAATTTCTTCAGCGAAGCGGGCGGGGCGGCGAATGTGACGGGGCCCTCGGCCTTTCAGGGCCAGTCAGCGGGCTATTATTCGCTGGGCAATGTTTGGACGCGTTTTCCCCAGAAAAGCGTCGCTCCTTTCAATCTCCAGCTCCCTTCCGCCCGTGCGGGATGTGGTGGCATCGATCTCTTCAGCGGCAGTTTCTCGTTCATCAACGCGTCCGAGATCGTGGCGATGCTGAAGGCTACGGCCAACAATGCCCTGGGGTTCGCCTTCAAGCTCGCGATCGATTCCGTTTCCCCGGAAATTGGCAAGGTCATGGACGAGTTCAGCCAGAAGGCGCAGCTCCTCAATCAGATGAACATTTCGAGTTGCGAGACGGCGCAGGCGCTTGTGGGCGGCATCTGGCCCACGATGGACACCACGCGCGCCACGATATGCGAGGCGATCGGCAACTCCCAAGGTGTCTTCTCCGACTGGGCGGCCTCGCGCCAGGGCTGCAACAATGGCGGCAGCCGCGACAGCACGATCGCGGCCAACGCGGACATGGCGATGAGGGATCATCTGGTCGGAGAAAGCCATAACTACACCTGGGAGGCGCTCAAGAAATCGGCAAAGTTTGGGGCGTTTGATCAGGATTTCTCCGAATATGTGATGACGCTGGTGGGCACCATCGTCACCCGTCCTGCGACCGACCCGGCCGTTGGTGGGGAGGTCGTCATTTACGGACCTGCGGAGGAAGCGGTCGTGACGGCGCTGCTCGACGGCACGGACAATGCGCCTGCGGTCAAGGTGCTCACCTGCAATGACAGCAATTGCTACGATGTAGGCGAGGCGACGCTCACCATTCCTTCTTCCGCGGCTCTTCGTCCCCGGATCAGACAGATGATCAGCGACATGAGCGTCAACGCGCGCACGAACGGGACGCTGACGGCTGCGGAAAGACAATTGCTCAATATAGCGACAATTCCGCTCTACAAGATCGTGACCGTGCAGGCGCTGGCCCATAATGCGCTCACGAATGGAGAAATCGAGGCGCTCTCCGAGATCGTGGCGGTCGATATACTGAATGCGATGCTCGACAATATGCTTGACCGGGTCGAGCAGGCGAAGGTCCATTACCAGACCGCCGACCAGGCGACAGCCGAGCAGTGGAAGGCACAGATCGCGGCCACGCGGCAGAAATTCGTGAGCCGGGAAGTCAAGCTCAGCAACAAGCTCCAGTTGACCTACCAGGTCATTGATCGAAGCCTTTTCCTGGAATCGACTTTGCAGAACATGATGTCGCCCGGCATGTCGGCGGCGCTGGGCTTTTCACGCGGCCTGAGCGCCCAGGGGCTTCAATAAAGAGAGGCAAGCGCCATGCTGGAGGTCTTCACGATTGGCGGCGGCGACTATCTCGTCAACACCTTCAATGCCGTGGCGGCCTGGACGGGAGGCGGGGGCTACCGCTCCATGATCCGCGTGGTCATGGTGATGGGCCTCATCTACTCGCTGCTGGCGCTCGCCTTTACCCTCAATGTGAGAGCAGGCGTCAACTGGTTCCTTCAGTCGACGGCCATCTACATGTGCCTCATGGTTCCAACGGTGGACGTCAAGGTCACCGATCGGATCAATCCAGGCCTTGCCCCCGCCACGATCGCCAATGTGCCGCTGGGGCTCGGCGTTCTTGCGGGCTTCACGACGCAGGTCGGGGATTATCTCACCCGTACCGCCGAGACGGTGTTCGTGATGCCCGATGAACTCGATTACAGCAGCAACGGTCTCATTTACGGCGCGCGTCTTTTCGACGCCACGCGCCATTTCACCATTCGCGATGCGGAATTTTCCGCCAATCTCGATCAGTATATGAAGCAGTGCGTCTTTGGCGACATCATGCTGTATCGCAAATCGCTGACCGATTTGGCGAACGCCACCGATTTATGGAGCGCAATCGCCTCGGATACGCAATCGCGTTCGCAGGAGTGGCTGGAACGCAGCGGCGGCACGGCCACGCCTTATATCGTCACATGTGCCCAGGCCTATGAGATGCTGGACGCCCAATGGGCATCGATGATCGAGGCCAATTCGAAGATATGGGGGATGGAAGTCTATCCCCGGCTCAGCGAAACGCTGGCGCAGGCGAAGCTGCGTCATGACGTGCCGATCGTCAACCAGGCCTTCACGCAGGCGAGTGGAGGCTTTGCCGAGACGATGCGCCAGAACAGCGCAATCCACGCCTTCATGCAGGCGCGCCACAATATGAGCGGCAGCGCGATCGACGCCTTCGCGCAGACCCGGGCGGACATCCAGGCCCGCAACACCTATAACAGCATCGCGCAGCAGGCGATGACCTGGGTTCCGATCCTCAATGTCGTGCTGACGGTCGTCTTCTTCGCGATGTTTCCGGTCCTGTTTCCGCTGTTCCTCATGCCGCAGACCGGGGTGACAGCGCTCAAGGGCTATGCGACCGGATTCTTCTACCTTGCGGCCTGGGGGCCGCTCTATGTGATCCTTCACATGATCTGCATGACCCGCGCGCAAAACGCGGCGACCGCAGCGGCGGGGGGCGGGCTCACCCTTGGATCCTTCGAGGGCATTGGCGCTGTCAATGCAGAGACAGCGACGATCGCAGGTTTCATGCTGATGAGCGTCCCCTTCCTCGCCGCTGGTCTGGCGCGCGGCGCCATGTCGATCGCGGGGCAGTCGATGTCGATGCTGGCCCCAGCCCAGAATGCTGCTGAAGCGGCAGCCGTTGAACAGAGCACGGGCAATTATTCCTATGGAAATGTGAGCTGGGCGAACCAGACCTCGAATATGCGCCAGAGCGATCAATGGAATAGCGCGCCGAACTTCCAGGCGGGAGCGTCGGCCTTTAGCGCGCGACAGGATAATGGCGCGACCGTCGCAAGCTTCGGCAACGGGCAGGAGGTCATCGATACGAGCCAGGCCATTTCACGGCTAGGCTTCACCCCGACGGCAAGCACAGGCTTCGTGTCCGAACTGCGCGAGCAAGCCCATGAAGCACACCGCCAGGCGCAGGCCTACAGGGCAGCTGCGAACGATATTCTCACCAGCACGCAGACGGACCGAAGCGCATCCAGTGTGTCCAGCGAACGCTCTTCCGGCTGGGATAGCAGCAAAGGGCGCAGCTCCAACACCTCAATGGAGGAATTTGACCGCAGCACAGGCAGCAGCTCTTCGGGCTTTGATCAACGATCCTCGACCACATTGAACCAGTCTGAAAGTCGTGGGCGTGATTGGTCCATATCTTGGATTGAACAGACCGGTGGCAGCTTGGGCGGTCAGCTTGGTTTAGGCGGAAAGGGTGGCCATTCCGGCGTTGGCTCAAACCTCAGCGGGAGTGTTGGGTTTACCGGGAACCAGCAGGACAACTTGAACCAAGGATTCAAGGAAATTCGAGGTAGCGATGAATCCAGTAGTTCCTTCAACGGCGTACGCGACGAACATTCGACTGGAAACAATGTGTCTTTATCGGCCGGCACTTATGATAGGGGTGGGACATTCAGCCGTGCTTCAACCATGACTTCCTCCTCTCAGGGCCAGGAGGATGCCTTGTCGCGTGCTCGCTCCTACCATGAATCGGCTGAGAAGCTGGACGAACTATCCCAGCAGCTTTCACGGGATCGAGCTATGCTGAGACGCATGGTATGCAGCTCAGTGAAAATCTCAGCCAGGACCTGGCGCGGTGGTATCGCAACGAGCAGTTCAACAATCCGGGGCTCGATGCGCCAGAATTGTGGGCAACGGATCTCACCGACCATCAGTACATGGTGCGTGAGAGGATGATAGATCGTTGGATGGGTGAGAAGCAAGAATCGATCCGCATCACGGTCCAGGACCGCCTTCACGAATCCGAGATGGGCACTGTGCCTCACCGCGCCATCGGCGGCTATAACGATGTTCGTGGGAGCTACGTCCTTCGGGAGTTGGACGGTTTGCCGACAGGACCTGACATGGGACACGCCGAGGCAGTGCCTGCCTTAATCGAGCAAGGAAAGAGGTCCTATGCTGCGGACAAGACGGTCGCCCAGGCGGGGCATGCTGGCCATGTTAGGGCGGGCGCCGATGTTCAAAGAAGCGTAAGCCAGGAAACAAGTCGGGAATTCTTCCAGTCCCGTCCCCCGCATGAATGAGCATCACCTTGCAGAACAGAAATAAAGCAGCAAGCCAAGGAGCAAAACGACGTTGATCACACGGCCGATCTGCACACCCGGCGTAGGGCGGAGAGCATCATCCTGCTCCGTGCCGTAGCTAATGGCCGGATCGAGCAGCTTGATGATAGGCTGACCAGAATTATGCCGGGTAGTTAAGTAAGTGTTCCAGTCCATCATGGCTCAACCCTTCGGACGTTCATTTGTACAGCGCTTAAGGTTCGTTCGCGATGTGGGCTAAGTCAAGTTCCGATGGTGGGGAGAGCCTAAACACGCAATGCACCCCGATCAAAAATTCACGCTGCCCGCCCCGCTGGATCAAACGTATCAAGATGATACCCCTTTTCAAATTCGAGGCAATCGTTTACGCGGCCAAGCATTGGTGAAGGGATATTGCCTGCACCCAATAGAACGGAAGGCGTATTCACCTGCCGTGCGGTAGCTTTGGCACTGAATCGGATTAGCCGGGGAACATCGAATGCTCTAGATCATACCGCACTCGGATTTCGGTATGGCCAAAGCTGCCGTGAAGTCGGCAGGCAAACAGTCGCGCGATGTCTTCTGTTGTTGAATGAAGGCAGCTCTGATCGCGGCGAATTAGCATCTGAGTTTTCTTCACGCTCGTCCCGGGCCTGCGGGATGCGTTTATGCACCTGACTAGTTGCCTCACGCATTAGAAGATAATTTTCCTTATAGGTCCCATCCTAAGATTTTATGCATTGAAATCTTGTAGAATTTGGATGTGACGAGCGAGCGGCATTGTTAAAATAAATGAGCTTTTTTCGATTCACCAACCAACATCACTAAATATCAATGATAACCTTTAGTGGATTGTCCGATACATCTTCTCATGGAGAATTAATGCTCAACAATTCAACAATTTTGGTTACCGGAGGAACAGGTTCGTTCGGGAATACCTTCGTGCCGATGACATTGGCCAAATATACTCCGAAAAAGGTTATCATCTATTCGCGAGATGAGATGAAGCAGTGGGAGATGGCCAAGAAGTTCCAAGATGACCCCCGTGTACGCTTCTTTATCGGTGATGTCAGAGATCGTGAGCGCTTGCATCGCGCCCTCGATGGGGTTGATTATGTCGTTCATGCTGCGGCGACGAAGATCGTGCCTACTGCCGAATATAATCCATTCGAGTGCGTGAAGACTAACGTGAGCGGAGCAATGCATCTAATCGATGCGTGCATCGACAAGAAGGTGCGGCGCATCGTGGCGTTGTCTACCGACAAGGCCAGTAGTCCAGTCAATCTCTACGGTGCAACCAAGCTTGCATCCGACAAACTGTTCGTTGCCGGCAATTCCTATGCCGGCAATCAGGATACGCGCTTTGCGGTTGTGCGATATGGTAACGTCATGGGTTCACGCGGCTCCGTGATACCTTTCTTCATGTCGATCCGCGACAAGGGTGTGCTGCCAATTACAGACGATCGCATGACGCGGTTCATGATTTCTCTAGAGCAGGGTGTGGAACTGGTCTGGCACGCCTTCACCGACATGGAGGGTGGCGAAGTTTACGTAAAGAAGATCCCATCAATGAAAGTGACGGATCTGGGGCGCGTAGTTGCTCCAGAGGCACGTCAGGAGGTTGTCGGCATTCGGCCTGGTGAGAAGCTGCACGAGCAGATGATCAGCACTGAGGATGCATATTACACATATGAATATCCGGAGCATTTCAAGATCCTGCCAGCCATCCATGACTGGGACAAGGACCATGCGCGGATCAAGGATGGCAAGCGCGTGCCGGAGGGCTTCAGCTACACGAGCGACAACAACAGCGAATGGATGGCGCCGGAAACCTTACGCCGCTGGATTGAGGAAAATCGCCAGAAGATCGGGAGCATCTGATTGATGATCCCCTATGGACGTCAGGATATCAGCCAGGAGGACATCGATGCTGTCATCGGCGTCCTGCAATCTGATTTCCTTACACAGGGTCCAATGGTCCCGCGGTTCGAGGCAGCAGTAGCTGCGCACGTCGGCGCTGCCCATGGCGTTGCTGTCAACAGCGCCACCTCGGCGCTGCATATCGCCTGCTTGGCACTTGATTTGGGGCCGGGAGATCGGCTGTGGACGACCCCGATCACCTTCGTCGCATCAGCGAACTGCGGACTCTATTGCGGCGCTGAGGTTGACTTTGTCGACATAGACCCAAGAACATGGAACATGTGCCCTAGAGCGCTGGAACGAAAGCTGGTTGCAGCGGAAACCCAGGGAAGACTTCCCAAAGTGGTTGTGCCAGTCCACCTGGCGGGCCAACCATGCGACATGGCGGCGATCCACGCATTGGGTCAGCGTTTCGGCTTTCGCATCATTGAGGACGCCTCGCATGCGATCGGCGGTCGGTATCGCGGCGAGTTTATTGGCAACGGGCGCTATAGCGATATCACCGTGTTCAGCTTCCATCCGGTCAAGATAGTGACCACGGCGGAAGGTGGTATGGCGCTTACGAACGACGCGGTGCTTGCTTCACGCATGGAGCTTCTTCGGAGTCATGGGGTCACCCGTGATCCGGATCAAATGACTCACACGCCGGATGGTCCTTGGTACTATCAGCAGGTCGCGCTGGGCTTCAACTATCGTATGACTGAGTTGCAGGCGGCGCTCGGCATCAGCCAGATGAAGCGTCTGGAGGCTTTCGTTGCGCGTCGCCACGAGTTGGCCCGTCGCTATGACAAGTTGCTGGCTGGCCTTCCTATTACACTGCCATGGCAGCATCCCGATAGCTATTCGGGTCTGCATCTCTATGTCATCCGCGTGCCCGTCGCCCGCCGTCGTTCCGTATTCGAAGCAATGCGGGCGGCTGGCATTGGCGTGAATTTACACTACATCCCTATCCACACCCAACCCTATTATCAGGCAATGGGCTTCCGTCCGGGCGACTTCCCCGAAGCCGAACGATATTACGCGGAAGCTATCAGTCTCCCAATGTACCATGTCATGACGGACGCGCAGCAAGACAGGGTGGTTGCTACGCTCATGATGGCGTTGGAGCAATGACACTTTGTGTCATTCCTGCCCGCGGCGGATCGAAAAGAATTCCCCGTAAAAACATTCGCACCTTCCTTGGAAAGCCGATGATTGCTTGGTCAATTTCAGCTGCCATCGAAGCACAGTGCTTCGATCGGATCGTCGTCTCAACAGACGATGCCGAAATTGCTGAATTGGCCGCGCAGATGGGTGTCGAGGTACCGTTCCTACGTTGTGCAGAGCTGTCGGATGATAAGACGCCAACCGCGCGTGTAATTGCCGATGCTGCCACTCGGCTCGCCATACCCCCCGCGACGCCGGTGTGCTGTCTATATGCCACAGCTCCCTTCGTGCAGGGAAGCGACCTTGCTGAGGGGCTTGCAACTCTTGAGCGAGAGGAAGCCCGGTTTGTCGTTGCCGTGACGACCTTCCCGTTCCCGATCCAGCGCGCGCTCCGGCGTTCTCCGCAAGGCGCGATCGAGATGATAAAGCAAGAACACATGCTCACACGATCTCAGGACCTTGAGGAAACTTGGCACGATGCCGGTCAGTTCTATTGGGCAAAGGCAGGCGATTGGGCGAATTCCGGCGCAGGCGTTCTTGCCCAAGGTGCTTACGGCACCGTCATCGAGCGTCACCGGGTTCAGGACATTGACACCGAAGAAGATTGGGTGCGGGCCGAATTGCTGATGTCCGTCCTAAACGCAAGCATGGGCAGGAAAGGGGCGTGAGCCGGATCTGTTTCATCGAAAATCGCGGCAAGACCGTGTTTTGGGAAGCGGTAGCCGGCGAACTGGGCAAACGCGGCCATGCCATCGGCTGGATCGTCCAAAATCATGCATTCAAACCGCGTGCAAGTCGCTCGAAATCCGATGCGGTTGTGGTGATACCTTACCCGCGCAAGGCTGAATTGCGGGCACCGAAGGCCGAGCTCAATGCTGCGCTTGCAGCCGACCGCGGCAGATCGCATTTCGGAAATGGCGATAGGCACTACACCTATTACGAAGCTAGGATCGAAGCCGCGCTGGATGCATTAATGCCCGATGTGGTAATCGGTGAATCAACTCTGTTCCATGAGCAGTTGGTGATCCGTGCCTGCAAGCGCCGCGGACTTCGTTATCTTCATCCTAGCATGACCCGTTATCCGGCCGATCGTTTGATGATTCTTCAGGATGACACCCAAAATCCTCTCGGTGGGAGTGGTGAAGTATGGAGTCTGGATAAAATCGACCAGCACGTACGGTCAATATCGACGGGACAAACCATTCCGACATATATGCGCAAACCTGATCGGCTGCAGAAGGTGCGCAAGGCAGTCTCATCAGCGCGGACTTGGACGGCCCGGTTGGGCGGAGAACGCTATAACACGCCTTCGCTTGCGCATAAGTTGTTGCTAAACCGCAAGGTAAGTGCGAGGCTTAAGGCATGGAATGAGTTAGCGCGACCGGTGCCGTCCGGCCAGCGGGCGCTGCTTTACCCCTTGCAAATGCAGCCTGAGGCAAACCTTGATATATGGGGGTATCCTTATGCCGATCAGGTCGCCACGCTTGAAGCGATCATGCGGGCTGCGCCAAAAGACGTCGTAGTCGCGGTCAAATTGAACCCCAAGGCCAAATATGAAGTGTCAGAAGAGCTCATAAAATTGGCTCGGCGTCAGCGGCGGCTGGTGCTGCTGCCGATGACGATGAATATGGCCGAGGCGCAGAGCCAAACTATCGGGACGATGACCGTGACCGGGACGGTGGGCCTGGAAGCCGTGTTCGGTAAGGGACGCTGCATTTCGCTCAGACATCCGATAATTGCTGCCAAACTCCCAGCATTTCACGGTCGGACCATTGAGGATGCGGTGCGGCTGCTCCTTGAGGAATCGCAGTCAGGTGTGGGCGACGAAGGCACAGGACGCTGGTTGCTGGAGCATTTTGTTCGAGTTTCCTATCCCGGCATTGTGAATGAGCCGTTGTTTGATAGCCGAGCCATGAAGCTAGAGAACATCGCCTGTGTCGCTGACGCGATTGAAGCTACAATCACGACATACACATATTAGGTGTCCTCGTGACCATTCCCTTCTCTCGCGTCCTCTTCCGTGCAGATGCATCGCTGTCGATCGGCACCGGTCATGTTATGCGTTGCCTGACACTAGCCAACGCGCTAGTTGGCAACGGAGCCGAAGTTCTGTTCCTCTGTCGTGATTTTCCTGGACATCTCGGCGGGCTTGTGCGCGAGCGCGGATATGGACTGATACTCCTGCCGCCACCCGGGAAATTATTTCGACCTCTTGACGAAATATCACCCGCGCACGCATCGTGGCTTGGGATGCGCTGGCAGGAAGACGCGAAAGATTGCGTCCCCTACATAAATGCTTTCGCACCCGACTGGCTTGTCGTCGATCATTATGCGCTTGACCGCCGTTGGGAAGCCGCCGTTCGGCCTCCCAACGCGCGCCTTCTTGTGATTGACGACCTTGCCGATCGGGAGCACGACGCGGATATTCTACTCGATCAGAACGCAGGCCGCAAAGAGTCTGATTATGCTGGGCTGTTGCCTGACATCTGCCAGCTATTCGTCGGCCCGCGCTTCGCCCTCCTGCGCCCGGAGTTCGCTGAAAAAAGGAGGGAAGCGCTAGCTCGTCGAAATATGCCGGTTCCGCGCCGCATTTTGATTACCCTGGGCGGTATCGACAAGAACAACGCTACTCGCCGCGTGCTTGAGGCGCTCCAAAGTGCTGGTTTGCCATTTGATTACGAGATAACTGTCGTGATGGGCGCCAGCGCGCCTTGGGTTGCCGAGGTGCGAGCAGCGGCCTCCCAACTGCCGTGGCCGACCCGGGTCATAGTCAATGCCACAAACATGGCCCAGATAATGGCAGAAAGCGATCTGGCGATCGGAGCTGCGGGTTCCACATCGTGGGAACGCTGCGCATTAGGTCTACCAACTCTGCAATTGGTGCTAGCAGAAAACCAGCGCGACGCTGCCCGTGCCCTCGCCGCGACCGGTGCCGCAATGACGATCGACGTGGGAATGAACCTTTCAGCTAGCCTCGCGCATTGCCTGAAATTATTCGACGAGGACATGTCGCTACTGCCGCGGATGGCACACAGTGCTGCCCAAATCTGTGACGGTTCCGGTGTTGATTCTTTGAATAACTGGCTGTTCGACAGAACAGGAAGAGATGGAGATATGGCATGAATGCACTTGGACGTATTCGCGCAATTTCGCCTGAAGAATTGGAGTTGATGCTTAGCTGGCGGAATGCAACGAACGTGCGGGCAAACATGTACACTCGCCATGTAATTTCGCTTGATGAGCATCTGGCGTGGTGGGCGAATGTGCGCGAGCGCGAAGACGTCCGCTACTTCATGTACGAATTCCAGGAAATACCCTCGGGGATTGTTGGCTTGACCGAAATAGACCGCGACAGCGCAAATTGCTGCTGGGCGTTCTATGCCTCTCCTGATGCGCCAAAGGGAAGTGGCGTGCGGATGGAATATCTCACGCTTGAATATGCTTTTAACGATCTGAATTTGGTTAAAATCTACTGTGAGGTTCTGGCTTTCAACAAGTCGGTCATCAAGCTGCATCAGAAATTCGGGTTCCAAGTGGAGGGCATCTTCCGCCAACAGCACCGCGTTGACGGCCAATTGACTGATATCTACCGGCTGGGACTGCTGTCCGGCGAGTGGGCGGCCAAGCGCGAGGAACTGCTACCGAAGTTATTGCACCGAAAGGAAGCTCACCATGTCTGAGCAGATAGTGATCAATGGCCGCGCTATCGGCAGCAATCATCCTCCCTATGTAATCGCTGAACTTTCGGCCAATCACAACGGCAACCTGGAAACAGCGCTACGCATCGTGCGTGGGGCTGCGAAGGCCGGTGCTGATGCTGTGAAGCTACAGACCTATCGTCCCGACACAATCACTCTGAAATCCGATAGCGAGCAGTTCCGGATCAGGGGCGGCCTGTGGGACGGGCGCACACTCTATGACCTCTACGAAGAAGCTCATATGCCCTGGGAGTGGCACAAGTCGCTGTTCGACGAGGCCAGTCGGCTAGAGATCACCATCTTCAGCTCACCGTTTGATGCAACTGCTGTCGACTTGCTCGAAGATCTTGGGGCACCGGCCTATAAAATTGCCTCGTTCGAGGCCGTTGATCTCCCCTTGATTCGTTATGCCGCCTCCACTCGAAAACCCCTGATCATATCGACCGGTATGGCGGACGCTGAGGAGATTGCTGAAGCGACCGCTGCGGCGCGTGACAGTGGCTGCACCCAACTGGCGCTGTTGCACTGCGTCAGCGGTTATCCAGCACCGGCGGCAGACTACAATTTGCGTACAATGACAGATATGGCCCAACGCTTCGGACATGTGGTAGGGCTTTCAGATCACACGCTGGATAATACCACTGCGATCGCCTCCGTAGCGTTGGGTGGAGCAATTATCGAGAAGCACTTCACTCTCGATCGCTCGGGAGGCGGGCCGGATGATAGCTTTTCACTCGAGCCTGCGGAATTAGTCGCCCTGTGCCATAGTGCAAAGACCGTATGGGAGGCGCTCGGGAAAATTGATTATGGATTGAAGTCAAGCGAGGTAGGCAATCGTCAATTCCGTCGTTCTCTATACTTCGTCCGTGATCTGCCTGCTGGGGCGGTGGTCGGGGAAGGCGATGTGCGTTCGGTGCGGCCGGGTTATGGCATCGCTCCTAAGCACTTCCACGGCGTTCTGGGTCGGACGCTAGCTCGGGCTGTTGAGGCAAACACGCCGTGCTTGTGGACTGCCTTCGATGACGAGATCTGATAGATGCTCTACCATCCTGAACGGGTCCTGCTGCTAGGTTTCTGCGTCTATCTGGTCGTATTTTTCGTTACGCCGGTGACGCCAACAGTATCAGTGGAACTTGGTAGTGTAATATTCATCATATTGAGCTGCGTAAGCTTCTGGGGCGGAAGCATAATTGCTGGTGCTACGCTACCAAACGCTATTGGTCGAGCGCGATCGTCAGAATGGATGAAGAAGCGTGCACGGATGCTGCTCTTGTCCACCTTTATCTTAGGGACGATCGGTAATATTCTTAAGGAGTTAGATACATACTACGTACGTGGTACAGCAGGTCTCGATGCGTTGGCGATGCGCGCAGAGCTGATCGACAATGGCGCAGGACCGTTGTCGATGATCTCCAGTGTTATCTATCCGTTCGGCTATTTCCCTCTCCTGATTTATCTTGGGACGCCTTGGATTAAACGAAGCCGAACGGTTCTGTTTCTCACCTTAATTTTATTCCTCGTCCCGTCGCTGGATGCACTTGTGCTACTATCCCGTTCGTCCTTGATGGTCGGGCTGGCGATGATCTATTTCGGCATCGCTTTAACGAGTTACTCGGGGCAAATGTTTCCCAAGCCGATGAGATGGCCTGGCCTTTTATCGGTATTAGGCTTGGGCGCGATCTCGGCGATCGTCTTCACTGAACGCCTCGATGGAATGGGGATCGATCCCGTCGACTCTATCTATATGTCGGCCTACGGCTACACTGTGACACCCACGGCATGGGCAGAGCGAGGTCTGAGGACGGGATCGGACTTCCTTGCAAGTTTCCTCACCGCATCCTTGCCTTTATTTCAGTATTACACGCATTCTTTTTTTGAGTTTCAATTACTGTGGCTTAACAATGACCATCAGGTCCACTCCTACGGATTGTTGCACTTAGATGCGTATGTCAAGGCGCTAAGCATATTTGGTCTTGCCAAACAAGTCGATGTTATGGAAATTTTCCCACGTGTCGGCGTGTTCACCTCGCTGTTCGGCCCCTTGTGGGTGGATTTCGCGTGGGCAGCGCCTTTGATAACAATGTTGTGCGGCTTTTGCGCTCGTCGTCTAGGCGTGGCTTCGGCTCGGGGCGATATAGGGGCGCAGCCATTATACACATTTCTGTGTGTTGTATTATTTTTTGCACCCGTCACAGATTTTTTATTATCAAAAGGTATGTATACATTAAATGCGGCCATAATATTTTGGGTTATTTCTCGTGGTTTTGCTAGATCTATAGTAACGATTCGAGAATCTAATTGATCTTTGGAATGATCTGTACATTGTATTGCATTGTCCTCATGAGTGTCCATCGATGAGAATATGGGTTCTTCGCCTGGAGCGGATATTACTTTCAACGTATGCCGCTCGCATAACCATGCACACCATAATCTGGCTATATGAGCGTCTGTCGTGGTTATGGGGGCGAATCCGCTTTGGCACCTTGGTGAAAGAACGCGGAATCGGCTGCGTATGCCACTGGAGCGTTCAAATCAAGTATCCCGAGAACATCCTTCTGGGTGACGGCGTCACCATAGGTACAGGTGTGGTCTTGGGTGCTCACAGCTCAATTACCTTAAGGGACAATGTTCGTCTGTCGCACGATGTAATGATTGAGACCGCTGGACTAGAGTTCTCCAACAGGACTCCGCCATACGGACATATATCAAAGCCTGTTCTTCTCGAAAAAGGTGTTTGGGTTGGAGCGCGGGCAATCATCCTCGGCGGAGTTACCATCGGGGAGAACGCAGTTGTGGCTGCTGGATCAATCGTCACAAAGCCAGTGCCAGCCGGGGCCGTGGTGGCGGGTATTCCTGCTCAACAGATCAATGGGTAGTTGTGCGCGCCTGTATTACCACCCCATTCAGAACATCAGATTAGGTTCCGAACAGACATATTCAATGCAAAGCGTGAGCCCGAGACATGTCGAAATTACGTACTGTCATTAAGGTAGCCACTGATCCTCGGTGGTGGCCATTCTACGCACAGCGCCGCATCCTCTCACCAGATGCGCGGAACGCTATCGCTGGACTTGTCGCGAGGCGACGTCCCCAGGCCCGGATTACCGCACCTCAACTCGCTGAGGCAGGCGCAGCGAATCTCGACACGGTCGGAATTCATCATATGGGCGGAGTGTTGACCACGGATCAATGCGCCGAATTACGGGAATATTTCCTAAGCAAGAAAGTGTTTGACCCGTACCGAGTTCGCAGCGCTGAATTTCTACCGGATTCGGAACACCGCGATAAACGGGCTCATGTTGCGCACCATCGCGCTGAGGATATCCTCGCCGCTCCTTGGCTTCTTCATTTGGCGAACGATTCCCGTATACTCGACATTGCTAGCACCTATTTGGGATGCAGGCCGACAATCGGGTACATGGCATGTTGGTGGAGCTATCCCACAGAGGGCGGACCACAGCATGTCGAATACTGCCATCGCGATGTCGATGACTGGCGTTTTGTGAAACTGTTCGTATACCTTACTGATGTTGGACCCAGGAGCGGACCGCATGTTTACGTGCGTGGTTCCGGAAATGACTCTCGATTAGTCAAGATACGTCGCTTTAGTGATGAGGAGGTGTTCAATACCTTTGGTTCAGACCGATTTGAAACTATGACCGGTAAGGCGGGAGAGGCATTCTTCGAGAATACCTATGGCATCCATAAGGGGCAGCCGGTAGAAGACGGCAGCAGACTGATCTTCCAGGTCGTCTATTCGCTCAACCCGCTGCCGTATTCTCCTGTGAAGCCCGTTCGTCCCAATACACAGCCAGAGCTTCTCGATCCTTGGATCAACAGAATCTATCTTCGTTGATTGAAAGAAACCTCGATGCAGATATTCCGGGCGCTTCTCCTGTTTATTTTCCCGACTCCAGTTGTACGGCTGGTGGTAAACGCGATTGGAGGTAAGATAGATAAGGGTGTGCGTGTAGGGTTCTCATTGGTCTCAGCCCGCCGACTTTACTTGGGAGCGGGATGTCGGATCGGCCATGGCTCAGTGATCCGGATCGATCGTTTAGTAATGCGCTCCGGTGCTTATATTGGACATATGAACTTTTGTACTGGGCCAATCGACATGTGGCTGGGCAATAATTCAGGGATTGGGAATCGAAATATAGTATCACGAGCACCACGAGGGGTCACGCTCCAGCGCGCGCAACTGAAACTTGGAACATGGGCGAAAATTACCGCGTCTCACAAGATTGATTGTACTATGTCGGTGCTGCTTGGAGATTACACCACTCTTGCCGGACAAGGCTCACAGGTGTGGACTCATGGTTATGTACATGCCGATGAGGGTGCTGGGCGTTATCGCGTGGATGGTCGTGTAGTCGTAGGCAATAATGTCTATATCGGTTCGAGGGCACTAATCCTGGCCGGAATTTTGATTGCTGACAAAATTGTCGTCGGTGCGGGGCTTACAGTATCGCGAAACCTATTAGAGCCAGGTTTTTATGTGTCAGCACCAATGCGAACGCTGCCAGTTCCCGCTGAGCCGTCCCAGCGTAGCGATCTGCAAGAAATTGACCGTTCAATGCTACTCGAGCGGGTGTTCGTAAGATTGAAATGAATACCTACGTTCGTACGGCAATTTTCGGGGGGGTCTTTGTTGGTGCTCGCGCAGCTCTATTCTTCGCGCCAATTACATTGGCCAATCTTCTGCCGGTGGCCGATTACGGTCGCATCGAGACAGCACAGGCTATCGGAAGCTTCCTTTCGATTTTGGCTGCGCTCGGACTTTCGAACACGGTACCGCTAATCCTTATCCGCAAGGACCGTAGCGCCCGTTGGGACACGCTGCTTCTTCTAATCGTGGTTAGTAGCGCTGCTATGCTGGCGATTGCTGCGTCAGGATCATTTTTTGTCGATGATATTGGTTCGCCATGGCTATTAGTTCCGCTAGCAACCGGCTTGCTTATGCTGCAGGGATTTTGGGCGACAGTGCTGAAATCGCGGGGTCAAAGTTCCGAAGCGGTGATACTAGAGGCGTCGTTCTGGTTGGTTGCGTTGGCGGGCGGTGCTCTCTTCGCTTGCTGCGGCCGATCAATAGGCTGGATTTTTGCGCTTCTGCTAGGTTACGGGGTGGTGCTGTTAATGACAACGGTGCGCGCGTATCTGGCGGTACGAACGACTTTTGCCTTGTCCGACATCTACGACAATCTGCGACTTGCCGCGCCGTTGTTGGCTACCGCGCTTCTGGGCGTTTTCGTAAGTACGGCTGGGCGAACCATTCTCAGTTTCGGTGCTTCGGATGCTGTGGTAGGCCTCTACTCCGTATTATATAGGGCCACGGCGTTGCCGCTCGTCGCGCATCAGATCGTAATTATCTGGCAGTTTCGACAGATCTTCAGTTGGGATGAAGCGCGGATTAGGAAAATTCTTCCCATAATCGCTTCTATCGTCGGTGCTTGCATTTTCGGGCAATGGTCTCTGGCCAAACATTTGGGATGGCTATTAGGGGATAGATTCGTTGACACATTTCATCGCCACGAGATGGCGGGTGAAATAATATTAATTCAAACAATACTGTGGTCGGCAATCGCAATGAATGATCTGCTCAATACGAGGCTCAAAAGATCGGGAAAAGTCGCGATATGGACTTCCATTTTCTTGGTTCCTGCAAGCTTCATCTTGCTCATAATCGTTGCAGAGGTGTCGCGAACTGACGCGCCAGACCATGTGCTCGAAACTTTCGTGGGTGGTTATGCGGCACTGATGCTGGGATATTATCTAGTCCAGTGCTTTGCGATGTATCGCAAGGGCGCATGGTACCCAGAGTTGTGGGTTGTTTCAACCGGGATATTCGTGGGAATGATCTGTTTGACCCTACTCCTCGGGTAACCTTCGCCAGCAGTCATAATTAATCTTATCCCACTTGAGTTGGCATGGCAGAATGCTCGCGGCGTTCTACGTTGACGATTGAATGTTGTCGGCGTGATCAGCTAGAAGATATCATCGTTTGCGGCTGCGAGCCCGAACCGATCGTTGGCTGAAAATTTTCGCCCCTGAAGGCGATTGATCACATCCCGCGGGTGAGTGGACGCTATATTGCTGGAGAAGTTGGCGAGACGGTGTGTTTTACATTTTGTGCTGCTAAGAATTGAGACCGTTCCTATGCCATATCGCTTGCGTTTTCGGGACGATACCATCGGATCGCCCAACTTATGCGCGTGGCGAAACCAGTGTGGAGCATCTTGAAACATTTTAGTGCTGACCTAGATCATGTGATCCCGCAGAATGGCGCTATTCATGGCGATGGCATTATTCTGGTGCAAGAAAGCGCATGCGTCGTCCACGGTCTGTATTGAGGAATACTGCCAAAGGAGATCGGCGCACCCGCTTCCAAAAGTAAAGATGAAATCGGATTTCGCCATCGCAACGGGACATCGGTGCCGAAAACGATGTTTCATTTGCCATCGACGATCTTGTCCGCGTCAAGCGCGGGTCTGCCATTTCGGCCGTTCCGAGCCGTCTATTGGTCATCGGAGCATTCCTAATGGTCGAATAGCGGACTTCATAGAGTAATTAATGCCGATCCATGTTTCCATGCCGACTGGTATCGCCCACGCATGTGATCATCGACTTAAGGCGATCTGTTTCTCGTTAATAGAGCAACTGGATGGTGTGTCATCTTCGCAAAGGACACCACCGATCGCTCCTGTTTGTCCAAGTCTAAAGCATTTCGAAGCGGGCGACATCGCCCGCCAGGGGAGAATGCGGAAAACAAAGGAAGAATGACGCGTAATCCGCTCGAGCCTGATCGGATTACGGTCTGGATATCGGATCATACGTCTGTCGCCTGACGTGAGACAAATCGATGTCTAAACAGCTCTTAGAGGTATCATGGCAAGCATAGTACACTGGGGAAAATACTATCCACCGGACATGGGTGGTATAGAAAGCGTGACTGAGAGCCTGGCCAGAGGCGCGACCGCCGATGGGCACACCGTCACCGTCGCATGCTTCGGGAAAGGGGAAGCACGACAGGAGATCGATCTTCATGGCGTGCGGGTGCTGCGTGCGCCAATTGCTTTCTCACAGGCATCACAACCTATCGGGTGGCGCTATTTCCGGTGGCTTCTGAAGGAAGGGCGAAAAGCAGACATTGTCCATTTGCATGCTCCCAATATGTTGGCGGCACTGGCCAGCGCGCTTCTGGGGACTGGAACGAAACTGATCGTTCACTGGCATAGCGACGTGGTTGGCAAGGGCATTTTGGGACGCTTCCTACGCCCGGTAGAGAAGCTGATGCTCCGCCGGGCGGACAAGATCATTTGTACCTCGCCCCCTTATGCGGATGCCTCCGCTGTGCTTCAACCCTTCCGCCATAAGATTGCTGTAGTGCCGCTGGGAGTCCCGGACAAGAGTGGTTTGGTCAGTCTATTCGCGGGAAGCTCCCGCAGCGCTATCCCTCCTGATCTAAGATCAAGGTTGGAAGGACGACGGGTAATCCTGAGCGTTGGGCGGTTGGTGCCCTATAAGGGCTTCGACACCTTGATTCGGGCCGCATCGATGCTGCCCGATGAAGCGATAGTCGTGGTTGTCGGATCCGGTCCTCTGCGGGCGGACCTCGAGGGGCGGATAATGGCGACGGGTGGACAGAGCAGGGTGATCCTCGCCGGTCGTCTTGAAGATGAGGCTTTGCATGAGCTCTTCTCTCTCGCCGAGTTGTATTGCATGCCCTCGGTCGAGCGTTCGGAAGCCTTCGGTGTGGTGTTGATCGAGGCGATGTCTCACGGGCTGCCAGTGGTGGCGACCAACATTGCAGGTTCCGGCGTGCCGTGGGTCAACAAGCACGGCGAAAGCGGATTGAATGTGCCGCCAAATGACCCCAAGGCCCTGGCCGCAGCTTGTACGCGGATATTGTTGGACGACCAGTTGTGCAACGAGCTCGCATGCGGAGCTCGACGGCGCTTCAAAATGGAATTCTGCGAGAGTCTTTCGGTGAGCCGAATGAACGCACTTTACGAAAGCCTGCATCCTGCAAGTCCCACTGGTCCAGTTGCACATTCTGCCGCCGTCAGGCCGCGAACAGGGATGCATATGCGATGAAACGGTCACACCACGCAGACATCCTGTCTATTCAGTACCTTCGTGGAATAGCTGCGTTGATGGTCGTACTGTTCCACGTGAGCAGAAGTGCGGCCTATCCTTGGCGCACACGTGTTGGCGTGGGGCGAGTTTGGCGTCGACATATTTTTCATTATCAGTGGCTTCGTCATGATCTATTCGGTCAGTAGAGCAAATGCGACGCCTTCGCCGTACCTCTTTATGGAAAAGCGGTTGGTCAGGATTGCACCCATGTACTGGCTCATGTCGGTGTTGATGGTTATCGGTTTGATCATACGCCCCGGTATCTTTAACTCCGCAGTTCTGGATACTGGACACGTCATCCAGAGCCTGTTGTTCATACCGCATTTTCATCCCGGCATACCGCAGGCTGTCATGCCCATGTTAGTGCCGGGTTGGACATTAACATACGAAATTTACTTCTATTTATTATTTGCGCTATTTATTTCTTCAGGTAGCATAGGCAGGTTCGTTCTGCCTTCAACGGCGATAATTGTTATTTCGGTCATCGCTGTCCATTTATTGCCGGGGGAGGGGGCAATAGCCCGTTTTCTCTCGAATCCGATTGCGCTCGAGTTTGTGCTCGGCATGGCAGTGGGATTGGCTTATCTAAAAGGATGGTTAGCATCCCGTCGAATCGCTCCTTTCGCGGCGTTTGCGGCTTTTGCCCTTATTGTGTTCTGTTCTTCGGTCGATTCCAGACTTTGGACAGCTGGAGCTTTCTCAGCTCTTTTGGTGTATTTCGCTGTCTCTTCAAGCATTAAAGTTCGACCCGGAATGCACCTTCTTCTCCAAGCCCTTGGTGATTCATCATACTCGCTATATCTGTCGCATATATTCGTGATTGGAATGACTACGATGATCTGGAAAAGAGTGGGAATAACTGCTGCTAACTCGAGCTATTTGTCAGCTACGTCTTATATCCTACTTTGTACGATATTGTCGGTAATTATCGGGTTCGTTGTTTTCCGATATGTTGAGAGGCCAATTACCGGAATTGCGCGTTCGTTGCTCGCCGCCAGGCGGGAGCGCTATTCCGCGGTAGTGACAGGCCGATCTTGATTGATTTGTATGTTGATCTTTCCCTTCACGTTGTCTGACGGACGGCTTCGAACACGTTCGACAGGCAGGCATTTCCCATCGAAAAAAGCGGACCATTATGATTAAACCTGTCCCTCTATGTCCCGTCATCCTCTGCGGGGGGTCTGGAACTCGGCTCTGGCCGCTGTCCCGGCGGTCATTTCCAAAGCAGTTTGCTCGACTGCTTGACGACGAGAGCCTGTTCCAGGCGACAGCCCGGCGCGTTCTCGGTCCCGCTTTCGATCGGCCCATCATTGTGACGGGCGAGCCATTCCGCTTCACGATAGTGGAGCAACTGGCGGCCCTGGGCGTGAAACCTGACGGGGTGTTGATTGAACCGGAGGCACGTAACACGGCGCCTGCAGTTCTTGCCGCCGCACTGTGGCTTCGCGATCGGCATCCTGAAGCGCTGATGCTCGTGATGCCGTCCGATCATCAGATCGCGGACGTCGCGTCATTTCATGCGGCCATCGAGGCGGCGAAACCGCGGGCGTTGGCGGGTGATATCGTCACATTTGGTATAGTCCCTTCTCACGCTGAAACGGGATATGGCTATCTGGAGTTGAAACCAGGGGAGCTAAACGTCAGCGGCCCACAGGAACTGCGGCAGTTTGTAGAAAAGCCAGACGCAGAAAGGGCCTCTTTAATGATCGAGGCTGGTAATTTCCTGTGGAATGCCGGCATCTTCTTATTCTCGGTTCAGGCGATCGTTGACGCTTATTCGGCGCATGCTTCCGCTATGTCAGCAGCCGTCGCGTCGTCGCTGGCTGCTGCGCGGCTGGATCTTGACTTCACTCGGCTGGAGCCGGAACCCTGGCGTGGGGTAGAAAGTATCTCGATCGATTATGCGATTATGGAGAAGATCTCCAATCTCGCAGTGATGCCGCTCACGGCTGGATGGTCTGATCTCGGTGGTTGGGCAAGCGTGTGGAACGAAGGCCGCCAGGACGCAGTAGGAAATGTTTGTTCGAACGATGTGACGGCGATAGACTGTTCTGGAACGCTTCTCAGGACAGAAGGGGAAGGGCTACATCTTGTCGGTATCGGCCTGCAAGACATGATCGCGGTCGCTATGCCGGACGCCGTACTCGTTGCGCCTATGTCTGAAAGCCAACGTGTCGGCGAGGCGGTGGCTCTGCTTCGGGAAAATGGGGTCAAACAGGCGAACATGTCCAACCGCGATCTTCGGCCATGGGGCTGGTACGAGAGTATCGCTTCGGGAGATCGCTTCCAGGTCAAACGAATCATGGTGAGGCCAGGGGCGTCCCTTTCCCTGCAAAGCCATCACCACCGCGCCGAGCACTGGATTGTTGTCGCCGGCACGGCTCAGGTCACTATCGAGGACCAGATATCCCTGATCACGGAGAACCAGTCGATCTACGTTCCTTTGGGAGCCAGGCATCGGCTGGAAAACACCGGGAAGCTGCCCGTGCTTCTCATCGAGGTCCAAACCGGCGCTTATCTCGGAGAAGACGATATCATCCGCTACGCTGATGTATATGCGAGGAATTGACTATAGCTTGGGTTGGCGCGCGTTAGGGAGTTTGCCGGATAGCTCGCAGTCTGCAGCAGGGCTAGAGAATGACGATCTAGCAGGTATCAAAGCAGGCTTAAACCGTTGTTCATTCAGTAACGTTCGCTGCATACGAGTATTGCCATCCGAGCGGGGTCAGCCGGTACCTAACACCCGCGCAGTTCCGAGAGTCGCAATCGGCAGCATATAAAAGGCTCGCTATGCCATTGTAGCTAAACGAAATGGTCCTTGCATCTCTCGCGCAATCTCACTAGCAGTTGCGCTTAATCATCATGTGTGGGTGTTTTGACCCGCAGTGCGGTAGCTATGCTGAATGCCTACCGCGGCTGTTGCCTTTCGAGATCGACAATTTCACAGCCCAATAACGATAAGTTTGCTCGTTATACGCTTGCGTTGCTTTTAATCCTCGCATTTTCTTGCGGTGGAACCGCCAGGGACGATGTTGCCTCCCTCGTAGTGCTGAGGGCGGTCTCATTGGTTGTCCTTTTTATCGGACTCTTCAGGTTGTCGGCCATGGATTACCGATCCAACCGGTTTCTGCTTCTTTCGGGAGGTTCGATATTCCTGCTGATCGTTTGTCAGTTGATGCCATTGCCGCCTATCCTCTGGCAGGCGCTTCCGGATCGCGTACTCGTTCGCCAGATTGATGAGGTAATCGAGGCCGAGCGAGTCTGGCGCCCCATGACAATGGCCTCTGCGGCTACATATAATGGATTGTGGAGTGTTGTGCCGCCCCTCGCATGTCTGGTGCTGGCGGTGCAGCTTAGAGTTAGTGCGCTAGCAAGCTTCGTTTATCTGCTATTTGCAATTGGGCTTCTGACGACAACCTGGGCTCTTCTGCAGATGGCGGGCGAACCTGGAAGTGCACTTTACCTCTATGATGTCACGAACAGACACTTGCCCGTCGGTATATTCGCCAATCGAAATCACCAGGCGGCATTTCTTGCCTGTGTGATCCCGATGCTTGCCTATATCGTTGAGCAACATCGTTCCCAATGGGCGGGAAACGCTAGCGGTTTTCTGAGCAGGTTCGCGGCGATCATCCTCGGTGCGTTTATCGCAACGTCGATACTCGTCACCGGATCACGCGCCGGTCTGTTGGTCGGCTTGTTTTCGATCGCTTCTGTCTTTCTGTTCAAACAAGGTCGGATTGAGCGGTCGGGGCGCCGCACCTCACCGAATGTCGCGAAGCAAAGAGCCGTCCTCGCCTTCGGGCTGGTTGGTAGCATCGCGATCCTTTCGTTCGCAGTTTACGCGGGACGCGACATGGCCCTACAAAGGCTTGTCCATACCGATGAGTCCACCGAACTGCGCGCGCGGATCATGCCGACTGTGATGGGCATGGTCGAGAATTATCTGCCCTGGGGAACGGGGCAAGGAAGTTTCGAAAGTGTCTACCTGATCCACGAGCCGGACGGCCTCTTGTCGCCAGTATATATGAACCATGTGCATAACGACTGGATTGAGATCGTTCTTGAGGGGGGCCTGCCCGTCGTCGTCATCGCTTCTTCCTGTCTGCTCTGGCTCATGCATGCAGTTACCGTTGCCAGCAGCAAGGGCCGAGAAGATCCCTGTTCCCGTAATCTCGGGCGGCTTGGCCTTATCCTTATTCTGCTTTTAGGGCTTGCGTCGGTGACGGACTATCCGTTGCGGGTTCCGGCGCTCGCATGCCTTGCGTCCCTCGCCTTCGTCTGGATCAGCAAGATGAAGGCAGAAGCAAGGATTGGCCTTCCCATTGCGCATCCCTGATTTTTTACTCTTTTGACTGTTGCAGCACAATGAACAAGAAATTCTTATGTCTTTACTCTCTGACGGGCCCTATTCTGTTGGCGCTTGGAGGATGTGCTGAGACAGTTCAGCTGGGGGGTGATCCAAAGCTTGAGGTGATCGACGCCAATGCGCTTCCGGCACCTGGGAGGGCTGATCTCACCGGGGGCACCCAGCCCTATTTCGTCGGGCCTTACGATAAGCTTGTCGTCGATGTGTTCGGGATTGAGGAGCTCTCGGAACGGGAAATCCAGGTTGACGCCAGCGGGCGGATTTCCTTTCCGCTTGCCGGCGTCGTGAACGTATCGGGAATGACGCCTGGAGAAATTGAGCAGGCCTTGGCCGAACGTCTGCGCGCGGCCTATGTGAGAGACCCCCAGGTGACAGTCAATCTGAAAGAGACTGTAAGCCGAGTGGTGACGATTGAAGGCCAGGTCAAGAAGCCCGGGCTCTATCCTGTCGTGGGTCGCATGACCCTGATGAGGGCGATCGCCCGGGCCGAGGGCACGGACGAATATTCAAAGCTCGATGACGTCGTGATCTTCCGGACGGTTGGAGGGCAGCGCTACGCGGCGCTCTATGATCTCGATGCCATAAGACATGGGGCGTACTCCGACCCCGACATTTACGCCAATGACGTCATCATGGTGGGCGATTCCCGGTCCCGCCGTCTTTTCAAGGATATTCTTGCCGGTATGCCAGCTTTGGTTACGCCTCTTGTGATTGGCATCGATCGGCTGACCCGCTGATGTCGACCAACCCTGCCATGAAGAACTCTAACCAGGATCTTCTCATTGCCGGCGATGCCAAGGCCACGCCATCGGTCGATCGGGATACTTTCTCGCTTGCACAACTGCTGACGCGCTATTGGCAGGCCGTTGTCCGATGGCGGCTGCTGATTGCGGGCCTCGTCGCGGGAGCCGTGATAATCGGCCTTGTCGTGACCCTTCTGATGGCGCCGCTCTACACGGCTCGCTCACAGATTGAAGTGAGCCGGGAGCGGAAGAATGTCACCAATGTCGAAGGGTTGGATTCAGCCGGTGAAGGCCGGGACGTCGAATTTTATGCGACGCAATATGCACTGCTGAAGGCAGAGTCGCTGTCGGAGCGGGTGGTGCGCGAGCTTGGCCTCGCCGAAACATCTGAATTTTTCGAAGCGCATGGAAAGAAGCCAGCAGAACTTATTGGATTTCCCGATAATTCGCCGGAGACCAAGAAGGCGCGCGTTCGTCAGGCTGTTGCACTGCTCCAACAAAATCTCGATATCTCCCCTATCAGGGGCTCTAGATTAATCGACATCAAATATACCAGCCGCAAGCCGGAAATCTCCGCGCGTATTGCCAATGAATGGGCGCAGCAATTCATTAGCTCGACGATGGACCGGCAGTTTGCGGCGACGGCGGATGCGAGGAAATTTCTCGAAACGCGGCTAGCGCAATTGCGCCACAAGCTGGAGCAGTCAGAGCGTGACGTCGTTAGCTATGCGAATAACAAGGGCATTGTGACGCTGGATGCTACTCGCGATCCTGAAGGGCGAACATTTACCCAGAGGACTTTGGCCTCGGCGAACCTCGAGGCGCTGAACCAGGCACTGACACAAGCCGAGGCCGAGCGCATCGCCGCAGAGAGCCGGGCAAATGGCTCTGCCGAGAACAGCCCGGAGGTTCTTACAAACCAAGCCATTGTCGATCTGCGTGCACGACGCGCCCAGGCCGCTGCGGAATATGCAAAGCTCATTCTCCAATATGAGCCCAAATATCCGGCCGCACGTGCGCTCAAGGCGCAGATGGCGACCCTCGACGCGGCCATCGCGCGCGAGGTCGAACGGATCAGCGGCAGCCGGAAGTTGGCCTTTACGGAGGCACTCAAGCGCGAGCAGGATCTCAGAGCAAAAGTCGAAGCACTAAAGCAGGTGCTAAATGACCAGCGACAGGCTTCCATCCAGCAGAATATCTATCAGCGGGATGCCGATACCAACCGACAACTCTATGACGCGCTCCTCCAGCGTTACAAGGAAATCGGCGTTGCGGGGACCGTCGGGGCGAGCAACATCGTGATCGTCGACGCGGCCAAGGTGCCGCAATCGCCATCCGCGCCCAATCTCATGCTGAATATCGCGCTTGCGACTTTGGCGGGCATCGCGCTGTCTGCAGCCGCTGTCTTCGGCCTTGAACAGATCGACGAGGGCATAAGGGAGCCCGGGGAGGTTCGTACGGCACTGGGGACTGCACTATTGGGTCATGTGCCCTTGGGCGAAGAGGCCACGATCGCCGAAATTTCAGATCCCAAATCCGAACTCGCCGAGGCCTATTTCAGCATACGGTCGAGTCTCGCCTTCGCCACGAATCACGGTCTGCCCCGCACGATTGCCGTCACGAGCACGAAACGGGGCGAAGGTAAATCGACCGGTTCCCTAGCGCTCGCAACCGTCATCGGGCGGACGGGCAAACGGGTTCTTTTGATCGATGGAGACATGCGTTCACCGACCTTGCACCGCCATTTTGGAACGGATCACAAGGAAGGGCTAAGCAACCTGCTTGCCGGTGAACCATTGCTCGATCAAGTGAAGGCGACGGGCGAACGCGGGCTTTCGGTGCTGACCGCAGGCCCGATCCCGCCGAGCCCCGCTGAACTGCTGAGCAGCGACATGTTCCGGGAAATCATCGCTCGTTTCCTTGAGTCTTACGATCACATCATAGTGGATACCCCACCGGTTCTGGGTCTAGCTGACGCACCCCTGATCGGGCGCCAGGTCGAGGGAGTCATCTATGTGGTGGAATCCGCCTCTACATCGCGCCGAGCCGCTCAGGCTGCCCTACAGCGTCTCGAAGCGGTGAACGCGCATCTATTTGGGGCGATCGTGAACAAGGTGGATTATTCCAAACATGGCTACGGTTATGGCTATGGGTACGGTTATGCCTATGGCAGGACGGCGGAGGTTGGCGAGGCGGGGTGACGCTCCTGCTGTCACGCATAGGACTGCCGCGAGCCTTTATAACGCTAAAGCTCCTTAGCGTCCTTGTCCTACTCGCCAGCCTCGGCATGCCGGCTGCTCGTTACGGCCTGAAAATTTATTGGTTCGGTGTTCGATATCCGCAAGACGGGGGGGATTTCAGGGCAGAGGCGACGCTACGAGGCAAGAATAGCTTAGGAACGGCGAGTGCGCGGTGCGGAACCAGCGCACACATCCGGCAGCGATTGCAGGCAGAGCCCCTCTCGCCCGACATGCTATGGTGCTGGAGCATCGTGAGCGCTGATGAGAGGGCGGATACCGCCCTTCATTTGGCTGCCGACGTCTCGAGGCGCAACATGCAGGTACAGGCCGCTCTCCTGCAGCGGGCGGCCGAAGCGGATGATGCAGCTGACGTCCTGGCGCATATCGACCGGATCTTGCGCGTCTATCCAGAAACCGGAAGCGAAATCCTCCCCGGCCTTGCGGGATTGATCGCGACCAGCGAGGGGAGGGCGCTTCTATCTCCTTACGTCGATCGCCCGTGGTTCCTGCCTCTCGTGAGCCAGGCGGTTCGCCGGCAGGTCGAGCCTGGAGCGATCGCGCTCATGCTGTCGAGCCGGCGCCGGGCCGGAGGAAGTTTGCCCAAGGAACTCATTTCGGTGCTGATCGCGAAAATGCTTGAGCAGGATGCGTTTCCCGAGGCGAGGAAGTGGGCTGCCGCGCTGTCGGGGAAACCAGAGACACTGCTGGATTATTTTGGCGCGTCGCCTCTCACGGTGAATCAGGTTTACGCTCCGCTGACATGGAGGCTTCCGGCCGGCCGCGAGGTGAGCGGCACGTATCGCCCGCATGGCGCAATCGAATTCCTTGTGGCGCCAGACAGTTTCCTTAAACTGCTCGAACGGTCCACTGCCTATAAGCCGGGTATCTATAGTTTCCGGCAAGAGACAAAGATGAGGACGGGATCGCTCATGCTGGAATGGATCCTTTATTGTAACCGCTCGGCACAGTATCGGCCTCTCTGGCGCCAGGATCTGAACCCTGGTGATGTGCGTGAGGAACGGATCCCGGCCAGGATCGATCCAGGCTGCACACGGCAGAGATGGGTTTTGAGAGCCAATACAGGTGCGTCCGCCTGGCCCATGAGCCTTGCCGTAGGACTTAATGGTCTCGAAGCGGTGCCGCAATAACTCAGTGCGCGTTGCACGGGATCATTGATACCCATATCCGGCGCCACCCCTGTCGCCGGATCGCCCGGAGCCCCCAAAAATGGCGGTGACCCAGCCTGCGTTACCGCGCCGGGCGGCCCCCTGCATTCATCTGAATGCAGGGGGCATTCATTTCTCGGGGCTGTCATACCCAATGACGTGATCGGGCTGAAGAGGCCGGGGTAAATATGCTGCATGTACCCGGGACGTTCGGGCATGAGCGCGGGTATGACGTCGGTACTTCCTAACATCTTGGACAGTGTGTGAGCAGTACGCTGTCTGCGGGACGGAAGAAGCATCGATACAAATATCTGATCACCAGTTTTCTAACCGAAATCATCAGACTATGCTATGTGGCGTTTCGAGCTGTCATGCATTGAACGAATCTACAAGCTGACCGGTTGTACTCAGTGATGATGTGATGTGCGTGATTCATGCCATTTCACTTGCCTCACCATGTGTTGCATGGCATTCGCAAATAATCAAACGGGAGAATGATAATGTCTCTGATCAAATCCTTGGTCGCAGGGGCTGCGGTCGCAGCATTGGGATGTGCGATCCCCGCTCAGGCAGTTACTAGCAATGTCAAGCCTAGCTTTTCCAAGAAGGTCAGGGCTTCAACCCCCGTCAAGAAGGGCGAGCGCATTGCACCAGTGCTGTTGACGGCGTTGATTATCGGCGGCATCACGGCAACCGCCGTTACAGTGGCTGCCGTCGCACGAGCGGATGACAAAGGCAGCCCCGCCAGTCCTTAGCCGCGTAGCGCTCGGCGGTGCCTGGTAGATGAATGGCGATTCTGAAATGCCGTAGCTTTCGTAATGGGTTTGATGTTCCCCGATTTATGGCCTTGCCGACGCTCCTTCTAACTCCCGCTTGACAAGGGAGCGGCAGTTCCGACTACGGATGTCGTGGACGGTGTTTGCAGGTCCGAAGGGGAATGGGGGGATTTGATGAAGCAGTTCTTGCTGTGCGCGACATTTGCTTTGCCTCTGGTGCTGGGAGGCTGCGCTACCACCAGCTTCGCACCGCCCAGGGTTCATGAGGACAAGGCTATTGCGGCAAACGGCAGATGCCCTGCTGGGAAGCCGTCGGATGAAGCGGCGGCCATTGAGCCGGACGTCACCGGGGCACTGCAGCTCGTCGACAATTTCCGCATTTCCTACGATTGTGCATTTCAGCAGTTGGCTAATGGAAGGCAGGTTTTCCAGGTGCCTGCAGCACTGGCACTGGCGGGTGGAGCAACAGCGGCGGCGCTGGGCGCGGGGCCAGACGCTGCTATCGCGACAGGTGCCGGGGCATCGCTGTTCAATCATGGCAACAGCTATTACGCACCCCAGGACAAGGCGAGGATTGTCGCTGCCGCACTGGATGCGATCATGTGCATCAAACGGGAAGCCTCGGGCATCAGCACCCAGGTGCAGAACGGCACGGCGCCCTTCGCCTCCATCGTCGGAGGTGGAACGATAACACTCGAGCCGGAAAGGCAGTATTTCCAGCTTGTATCCTCGAGCCTCCAATCCGTTCAGGCGATTGTGGGTGAGCGATTGATGTCGGTGGGTAGTTATTCGCCGAGCGCGATTGCCGACGAGATTCGGGCGCTTGGCAATAAACTCGACAAGGCAGAGGATCCGGCCGCCTCCAACGCGGTCCAGGCTAGCCTGCGGTCGGTCGGGCTCACGTCCTCTACCGGTCTCGATGCAGCGGTAGTAAGCCAGATCGAACTGCAGCAGCTGGCGCCCAGGCTAGACCTTTGCACGGTGCGGGCAAAATCTGGCTAAAGAGCGGGAAAGTTCGACGGGCGTGACCCCGCGAGCGTCTTGGGCGAGAAAGTAACTGTCAGTCGCAATGAGATGAGCTGGCCAATATATGGTATAGAGGTTGCAAAGACATTCATGAACGGCTTGGTCGGATTGATCCGACGGAAAGAAATATCGTCGCCGACTGGCCGGATCTTTGAAGTGACTGCGTAAAGACAATGTGGTGATGCCCCTGAGCCTAGACATCGCCACACAACGACGGAGTTTGGCGAAAGCATCGCTGCTCGCGACAATTCTACCCATCGCTTGCCTGTCTAAATAAGCAAAGTGAAACGTCCGCTCCGCAAAGTACAGTTCTCCGGTTGGAACTGTTGCCAGGGCAAAATTAACCTTGGCAACAAGATTGGCATCCTGCCGGGGCAGCACTAGCATCTCCACCAAGCGGGCACCTCGGCGGCCAGGAGAGGTCGGTGGTCAGTCCAAAGGGAGACTCCCGGCGTGCAGCGCTGAGGTGTTCGAGTGCACTGAAACGTGGCTCATGGAAGGAGAGGTCCGTTCTGCCACGCTGGTCCTTATAATCGTTGAGCCTATCGTCGACGATCGTCCGGGCGGGGTTGGAAACGATAATCATTGGCTCGCCACCGCGCCATTTTTCCGCTCATTCGCAGCCCACGCCGTCGGCGTCGCGATCGAGATGCCGTCCATATCCTGGATCGCCGACGCGGACGGGGGCAGCGCCGGCGGCACGGGCAGCCGAGCAATTGGCGAATATCCGCCGTCCACCGCCTTTGCTCGGCAATGCCTGTCTGCGACCGGGAACGGTGGATGCTTTGTGGCAATGATAATCGCCAGTTTTGCGGTTATTGTGGCAGCCTTGCGCGTTCAGTCCACCCGGGTGTCCGTGGACAGGCACTGCCATCAAGGCAACCACGCCGAATATCGTTAGTCGTCGCATACGGGTCTTCCGTCTGTGCGTTTTCATGGTTTTTTCTGTGAAGCGGAATCTTTTACGACCGCGAGACCGCAGCCCTTTGAAGAAGCCTGAGGGGCGAGCATCATGTCCACCGTTTCAACTCCGGCGCTACCCTTTTTGCCCACGGCTGTTGCTCTTTTCCATTTGCGGCATGCGCATAGTAGTGCGCGCGCCGCCAGCGCTCGAGCGTGAGGGCGGTGCCAATCCGGCGAGAACGCTCGTGACAGGAACATCCAGCGGTCGCTCGACAAAGACCAGGCGAAGATCTGTCCAGGATTGCCGACCAGCCGTCATTGATCCGGCACGGCATGAATGACTCCAATCGACACGCTTTGCTGTTCCGGACCAGTCCTTGTCATTCCACTGTGACGGATTTGGCCAGATTGCGCGGTTGATCGACATCCGTCCCCTTGGCCAGCGCCACATGATAGGCGAGCAACTGCACGGGCACGGCGTAGACCATCGGCGCGATCAGGGGATGGACCTTGGGCATGGTGATGGTGGCAATGCAGCCTTCACCCGCCGCCTGCACCCCGTCATAGTCGGAGATGAGCACCACCTTGCCACCGCGTGCCTGGACCTCCTGCATGTTGCTGACCGTCTTTTCGAACAGAGGACCGCTAGGCGCCAGGACGATCACCGGCACAGTGTCGTCGATGAGTGCGATCGGACCATGTTTCATCTCTCCCGCGGCATAGCCCTCTGCGTGAATATAGCTGATCTCCTTGAGTTTGAGCGCTCCTTCGAGCGCGAGCGGATAATCGGGGCCGCGTCCAAGATAAAGTACATCCCTGGCATGGGCCACGAGATCAGCCATCGCCTCGATCGTTTCGTCGTAGGCGAGCGCTGCGTTGAGCGCTGACGGCGCCTCGGCGAGATGACGGACAAGCTCCCTTTCTTCACCTGGGTTGAGCCGTCCCTTCGCGCGCGCGAGATTGGCGGCAAAGGCGGCAAGAACGGCGAGTTGGCAGGTAAAGGCCTTGGTGGAAGCAACACCGATTTCAGGCCCGGCATGCGTGGGAAGCAGGAGGTCGGCTTCCCGTGCCATGCTGCTCGTGGGCACATTGACCACCGCGGCGATCTTCTGGCCTTCAGCTTTGGCATGACGCAGAGCCGCGAGCGTATCAGCGGTCTCGCCGGACTGGCTGATCACGATCATCAGCCCGCCATCTGCCATGACCGGCGCACGGTAGCGAAATTCACTGGCGACATCGATATCGACAGGGACGCGGGCGAACTGCTCGAACCAATATTTGGCAACCATGCCGGCATAATAACTGGTCCCGCATGCCACGATCGTCACGCGTCGAATTGCGTCTAGGTCAAAATCGGGAACGGGCAATGCGAGCTGGTCGTCCATCCTGCGTAGATAAGAGCGCAGTGTCTGGGCGACGACGACGGGCTGCTCGTAAATCTCCTTGAGCATGTAGTGACGATGATTGCCCTTGGAGATAAGTTCTCCGGTGACGCCTGAGACGGTGACGGGCCGTTCCACCGGCTGATTGTACTTGTCGAAGATTTCCGCTCCGTCAGGGGTGACAATGACCCAGTCCCCTTCCTCGAGATAAGCAATGCGCTGGGTAAGCGACGCCAACGCGAGGGCATCCGATCCGAGATAAGTCTCCCCATCGCCATAGCCGACAACGAGCGGCGATCCGAGGCGCGCGCCAATCAGCATGTGGGGATGGCTACGGAACAGGATCGCGAGCGCGAACGCGCCATGCAGGCGCGGCAGGACCTGCGCGATCGCCTGACGAGGCGTGGCCCTCTCCTCGATCAGTTCGCTCAGCAGATGGGCGACCACCTCCGTGTCGGTCTGGCTCTCGAAGCTGTGGCCGCGCGTCATCAGCTCCTCGCGCAGCGGCTTGAAATTCTCGATGATGCCATTGTGTACGAGCGCGACCTCTTCGGTCGCATGCGGGTGCGCGTTGGCGGTTGTAGGCATGCCGTGCGTTGCCCAACGCGTGTGTCCGATGCCCGTGGACCCTGAGAGAGGCTCCCTCTCCAGCACGTCTACAAGATTGGCAAGCTTGCCTTCTGCCCGCCGCCGGTCGATGGCATGATTGTGGAGCGTCGCGACACCAGCACTGTCATAGCCGCGATATTCAAGGCGCTTTAGGCCATCGACGAGCCGCCTAGCGGCGTCACCTTTGCCTGCGATGGCGATTATGCCGCACATGAAAAATTTCCCCAATCCAAGATTACCAAAGTTAGTTAGTAGCCGGCTGGCGCGGCCCGGCGCGGCTTGCTTTCATGCCTGGGGCGGTCGGGAGCCGTTAGCGTTCTGCGCGGCAAGAATGCCTTGCCGGGCTTATGGATCAGCGCGATCCAAAGCCTGTGACCATGGTGCGGACCGTCATGAGGATGATCGCGAAATCCAGCCAGATCGAAAAATATTTGATATAGTAGAAGTCATATTCCAGCTTGACCGTGACGGCATCGGCCAACGCGACATTGCCCTGACGAACGGCAGCCCAGCCAGAGATGCCCGGGCGAACGCTATGCCGGTAACAATAGAAGGGAATCGAGCGATCATAGTCGCGCGAGAGACGCAGGGCCTCAGGACGTGGCCCGATCCAGCTCATGTCGCCGAAAAGGACGTTGAAGATCTGCGGCAACTCATCGAGCCTGGACATGCGCAGAAGATGGCCGAGCCGCGTGATCCTTGGATCGCGCTCCTGGGTGTAGAGGGGCCCCGCGACGTCGTTGCGCATCGTACGCAGCTTATAGCAGGTGAACAGCCGGCCCTGATAGCCAACGCGGGTCTGCCGGAAAATCGGCGAGCCACGGCTTTCAAGCCTGATCAACAGGCAGCAACAGGCGAGGATCAGGAGCACAACCGGCAGGAGGAAGAGGGCCAGCGAGAAATCAAGGATGCGCTTAAGCCGCAGATAGGGAAGCGAGGGCAGGAGTTGGCCGAAGACAAGCTCGGGCTTTGAGCGCAGGCGGACGCGTCCCGTCATCATTTCGCTTACATGATCAAGGTCATAGACGGGGATATTACGCAGCACGGCGCGCGCAAAAAATCGCTCCCAGGCCGGCGGATAGTCGCGGCTGCTGTCATAGACGATGGCGTGAACGCCAGACGGCATCCGGGTCTGGTTCCATGGGAGCCAGATCACCCTGGCAGCCTGCATCTCAGACGTGACCTCCGGGATGCCGACAAGCGCCAGCACCGGACATCCGAGGCGCGAACGCAGGACGGTAAGCCCCGTGTGCCATATGATGCCGGCCAGGAAGCCTGTCGCCAGGTGATAGAAGCCGAGCTTTCGGAAAATAAGGCTCATAAGGAACATCACCGTCGCAAAGGCGACCGTGAACACGGGGAGGATGATGATCTTTGCATCGACGAAGGGCAGGGGGCTGGTTCGGCGCAACATCAGATGGGCAAGGAGCAGCGCGGCCGCTGTCGCATAAAGCATCGGATCGAGGGGCGCGATCGGACGGGCCCACGCTTGCTCAGAAGCAAACAGTGGATGCAGAAGTTCAGGGATCACGACACCGAGTAGCAGAACGCCGGCAATGGCGAAGCGGTTGCTCGAAACGAGCTGATGGACGATCTTGCGCAACCGGCTTTGCCGATATGCTCCCTGATGATGCAGGTGAAATGGATGAACGGTCATCAACTTATCCCCCTAGAAGCCCGCCTCGCGCCAGCGCATCGGGTCAAGCGCTCGCGACGCTGCGTCTCGATCAGGCCGGACCGACGCTGCGCAGCGGGACTTCCACCCTGGTTGCACGGCCCAATATGTCGAGAAGGACCCGAACTCGGCCGCTGTGATCGAGCGATTCAATGGCAGCCAGCTGATCGGAGAACGGCCCCCTGGTTATTCTAATCTGATCACCCACGCGAAGGTCAGGAACGAGGCTTTTGACTTCGTTGCCATCGCACCGTTCGAAGATCGCGTTCATCGCGCTGGCAGGCATTGGTGTTGGCCGTCCCTGCGAGGCCCCGACCAAATGTTTTATGCCCATCGTGCCGTTGATCGATTGCCACCGATCCCGTGTCGGACAGAATTCGACGAAGATATAGCCGGGAAAGAGCGGCGCCATTACCGTGACGGAGCGTCGGGCCTGACGTCGCGTCGTCTGAAATCGCGGGATGAAGCAGCGGAAGTTCTGGCGTTCAAGATGCGATTGGCCGAGCTGTTCGCTGCGCGGGTGCGTCTGGGCCACGTACCAGCGGGCGCCTGCGGCTAAAACGCCCCGCGCTCGCCTGGACGATGCGCCAGCCAGCTTCATCCCAGTGGTCAAGCCTTCCTCAACCGCAAATTCTTGCACCGTCACCATCATCAACTCGATTGTTTATGGATCCACAGGTGAGGCGGATCGGGAACGCAATTGATTCAACCACCAAGAAACATCGAAACGCAGCATTTCTTCTCGAATCAATATCGAATGCTTCATCTATGTTTCAAATGCCGCATAGGATTGGATACCTAATGCGTCAAGTATGCACCGTCCGTCGCGCGCGTCTGCTGCCGAGCTCCATCCCGCGCGATGCATGATTTCGGGCGGCGCGGGTCCTGATGTGACCGCTACTCCTCGCATTGCTTCTGCTTGTTGTACCAAGCAGTGATGTGCGACCACTGACCCGCAAGCGCCGTCGGCATAGCCCAGCAAAGCGAGGGCCATGGCAGCAACCTATGGAGCCGACCTTCCCAAACGCTCAACGGGCCATTTCCCTGGCGCTGCCGGACTGTGGTCGTTCTGGCCAAAGCTGCGTCGGTAAGAGGTGTTTCCGATCGGGCATTCCAAAATTGTGAATGCCGTTTGGCAGCTTCGGCGATGGGCGAAGGCGTGCTCACGGTTGGCGAAGGCATGGCGAGTTATGGAAGGGAGCTGGTCGGTGTGCGCCACCTGTGTGCTGGCATCTGGAAGCGTGAGTCGTCCCAGGCAACCCGACCTGGGTATGAGCGTCCGGAATAGATGCTTTGGAGCGATTACATGTCAATCCTTCAGGAACCCAAGAGGGACTCAATGAGATGATCGAGCGATATCCTGACTGCTTTCTTTCGTCCGAAGTATCTGGGCTGCACGAATTACGCGGCTCAGACAAACACCGCATGGGCGCTATTCCACTGCCACTATCTCACGAAGAAATACGGATGCGTTTTAGATCGATCGTGGGACCGGATAATCAGGAATGTTCGTCGGAAAGGAGCAGCCGATCACATTTAATGATCAACTGCTCCTGATCCGTTACCAGTCAGCAGGTGCCGTCCCCGCCGCCTGGAGGTGGGTCTAGAAGCGGAAGGAAATCCTGCCCGCGACCGAGTGATCCACGGAGGTCGTTCCGATCATGCCGTTATAGGTTGCACTCAAGGTGATCGCGGGAGTCAGGCGCAGCATGGCCTCCGCATCGAACAATCCTGCGTCACGGGAGATGGGCGCCCCGCTGACGGCGAAAGGCAGGCCGCCTGCAAACTGGTTGCGGCCCACAGCGACGGTGTCGCCATAGACATGCCGCCAGCCCAGCATGGCCTTTGCCGCAACGAGACCGGTCGCCGGAGTGGCGAGCCGTGCACCGATGGTGGAAGAAGTGAACGTGTCCGACCGCTTGTCGACGGCCAGGCTCGCCGGACCGCCGCTTTCGGAGAAGGCGTCGGTCTTGACCTTCACCGTGGTCAGGTTCGCGAATGGCTCAAACTCGCCCCGGCTCAGCGGCAAGGCATATCCGATCTCGCCGAAGGCCTGATAGACGTCTCCGTCATGACGGGCACTCGCACTGTCCTGGAACCCGGTAAAGCTGATCTGGCGGCGAAGATCGAGATCTGCCGTGGAATAGCCCAGGCCCATCTTGATGCGCGCGCGTCCATATTGCGCGCCTGCATAGCCAAGGAAATTGGCACTCTCAATCTTGCCGCTTCCCGCCGAGGAACGCAGGTCGGTCTGGGTCCATCCACCCGCAACGCCCAGCGTCCAGTGATCGCCAGCGGCAATATCGACGCCCAACAGTGCGCCGGTGGTGTCGCGATCGACTGACGCGGAATTGCGGTTGCCGTCGCTCTTGCCCCAGTTGCTGATGTTCTGCATCCAGAAGCCGACGCCCGATTGGTGAGCATTGCTCATGCGCGCCAGGACTGCCGAACGCGACTGGCGGCTGTCTTCATAGAGAGCCGTCGTCGCCGACATGTGGATCTCGCCCGAGAGCTGGTCGAAGGCGTTGCCGGCTTCGGTCTCGCTCAGCCTGATTGCCGCACGGTAGATTTCATTGGTGAAGCCCAATGCTTCCACAGCGCTCGCGGTCGACTTCTGGTTGGGCGTGGAAACCGCTGCAGCAAAGTCGATATCGTTGCGCATCAGGCTGAGAAAGACATTGTTCTGGTCATAGCTAAGCCAGCTGTCGAGATAGGCATAATTGTCCGCCGACCCTTCGAATGTGCCGGTAACGCCTCCATTGGCAGAGAGGATCTTGTAGGTCGTCTCGGGAGCATAATTGCTGCCCTCTGCAACCACCTGGACCGTCCCACCCTCGATGGCGGCCGTTCCGGCAACCTCGATCCGGTCGGCGATGCCAAATCCATCCGTGCCCAGATCCGGGCTCGCCTCGACCTCGAATATGGACCCGGCCTCAAAGGTCACATTGCCGGCGACATGGAGAAGACCGATCGAATTGCCCGGTGCAGCCGTGCCGCCATTCTGGACGACGAGCCCACCGATTGTGCCGTTGCCTCCGATGCTGCCTGTTCCCGAGACGCCGACAAGGCCGCCAAGGGCGCCGTTGACCGCAAGGCGCCCACCTTGAACCAGGGTCGAGCCGGTGAAAGTCTGACTGTTACCGGTCAGGTTGAGCCGGCCATCGCCGGTCTTGACGAAGGTTCCCGACCCTGTGAACCCACCGGCGAACTCGCTGTTGACCGACTGGTTGACGGTAAGTTGGCCAGATGAGCCGATGGCGATGGTGCCGCCCGTTCCGCTGAGGCTCGAGACTTCCTGATGCTGATCGCCCAGTTCGAACGACCCGCCGGTCATGACGAGATTCGTGGCCGGATCGAGTACGGAGTTAAGTGCGATCCGCCCTGCCTCAACGACCGTCGAGCCTGTGTAGCTATATTCTCCTGACAGCGTCAGGAGACCATCGCCGCGCTTGATCAGCGATCCTGCACCTGAGAGGGCGCCCTCATAGTCATAATCGTCCGAGCGTGCGAAGATGAGCCTGCCGTCATTGCGTGTCGCGCCAAGCAAATCGCCAGCGGCTGCGCCGTCGCCGACCTGGAGCGTCGCGCCTGCCAGTATCTGGCTGCTGCCTCCAAGCGAACCGGTCAGAAGCAGCGTGCCCTCTTCGATGGACGTCGTGCCATCATAGGCATGGCCATCCCCTGAGTAGGTGAGCGTGCCTGCTCCGGCTTTGACGAACGATCCGGAACCGGAAAGATCATTGGCGAGCGTCCCGTCGCTTTCCTGCGCCAGGACCAGACGAGCCTCATTGACGATCGCGCCGCTGCCAAAGCTGCCTCCTGTGCCGACGACCGTGCCTTCGCCGATGGTCGTGCCGCCGGTGAAATCATTGGAGGATGCCAGGAGCAGCGTTCCAGCGCCGGTCTTCGTCAATCCACCGCTGCCGGTCAGCTGAGCGTCGATGCGGGCGACCATGGTCTCGTCCGTAGCCGTACCGGCCCCGACCCTCACCACGGTTGCAGCCTCGCCCAGGGTCAGCGCATCGCCTTGCAGCAGATAGCCGTCGGATGCGAACTGCATGCCGGCGGTCACGACCGCTCCTTGGATGTTATCGACGGTGACCGTGCCGGCTGCGCCGCCAAAGATGGCGAAGCCCGGCTGCGGCTGCATCGACTTGCTCACGAGGCCGTCTGCGTCGGTCCAGCTTGCATGTTCGAGCGACCAGATGCCGTCGCCGCCATCGATCTGGCCGTTGCTCAGATGATCGACCGCGCTGCCGTCCCAGAAGTTGAGCGTGAGACCTGCCGCGTTCACGAGGTTGACCTGGCCGAGGACTGCGGTCTGAAGTTGATAATGGCTCGACAGACCTTCGGGAACCGACCCAATCTCAAGGCCATTGTCCACGAGCGCGCCGCCATAGTCGAAGAGGCGGGTGACCCCTGGCATGAAGTCGAGAGCCCTGGTCATGTTGAGCGTGCCGTCGAGCGTGAGGTCCCCGGCAACATCGAAGGCCGCGACCTGGGTTGGCGCACCGATCTCGAGATCGACGATCGAGCCCGCCGAAAGGGCAAGGGCACCCAGATTGAGCGTTTGGCCAGCACGACCGGCAAGATGTCCGCCATCGGCGATCGTGACAGTCCCTGCGAGCGTACCGGTGCCTGAGAGTGTCGCCCCATCCGCGACGGTGGCCCCTGTCGCGATCGAACCGTCGACCTTGAGGCTGCCGCTGCTGACGAGTGTCGTGCCCGAATAGTCGTTGACGCCCTCAAGGGTAAGGGTTCCCGTCCCGATCTTGACGAGCGAACCGCCCTCGCCGGAAATGGCGCCTGAGAGGAGATTGTCGGCGTTGAGGCCACCTAGCGTCAGGGTCTTGTCAGCAAGATTTACCGCGCCCGCGCCATCGAGCGATCCGATGGCAAGTCCTCCGGTGGTGAGATTGGCAAGGGAGAGGGTGCCCCCGCCATGCGTGATCGTGGCTTCATCGGCGCTCGACGCATCGGCAAAGATGATCGTCCCTGCAACATTGTTGATCGAGGCCTGCCCTGCCGAAGAGGTGTTGCGGAAGATGAGGCGGCCACCATCGTTGGTGAGACTGGCCGACCCGGCGGTTGCGGCGTCGAAGAACCAGACCTCGCTCCCCGCGCCGCTGTTGCTGATGTTTGCCGTTCCAGCCGAGGACGTGTCGAAGAAGTTGGTGTCGCCGCCATTGCTGTTGACGATCAGCGCGTCGCCGCCGCTCGCATCGTTCCAGAAACTGGTCTGGCCGCGATTGGCGATCTGGGCGTTTGCAGCAGAAGCTGTGTCGGCGAACTCGACCGTTCCGTCATTTGCGATGCCGAGCGATCCAGCCGTAGCGCCCACTTCAAAGCTCAGTAGGCCCGAGAGGACATTCACATTGCCGGTGCCAAGCGCGCCAGTCGTTCTCGTGACGATACCGCCGCCGTTGAGCGTCGTGCCTCCATGATAGCTGTTGGCGCCTGTGAGCGCGAGTGTGCCGGATCCGGTCTTGGTCAATGTTCCAAGGCCGCTGATATCCTGGGCAAGGGTGCCGTTGTCGTCCTGATCGATAACGAGGGCGCCGGCGGTGAGAATGTCTCCGCTGCCCAAACTGCCGCTCGATCCCACAAGGGTACCGGCATAGATGACGGTGCCGCCCTCATAGCTGTTGTCACCGGTCAGCGTCAGGGTGCCAAGGTCGGTTTTCGCCAGAGTGCCATTGCCCTGGATGGTGGATCCGATCACAGCGCCATAGGCGGCACCCTCCGCGGTGCCGTCGCCAACGCGGATGGTGTTGCCAGCACCGATGTCGAGGATGCCGCCTGCCAGATCATATCCATCGACGGCAAACTGGATGCCGTTTGTCGCGATCGTTCCGTCGACCGTGACATGACCGGCTGCGCCCTGGAAGACAGCCATCGCATTGGTGGCTCTGGTGAGAGTGACGGCGCCGTCCATGTCGGTCCAGCTATGCGCTGACGCCGACCAGAGGCCATCGCCTCCATCGACAATGCCATTGTTGAGATTGGCAGCGGCGCTGCCGTCCCAGAAATTGAGCGTTAGACCCTGTGCGCTGACAAGGTTGACCTGGCCTGCAACAGCCGTCTGGATGCCAAGGTCACCAAGCGCCATGGACGAAGGGTAGGAACTGATGCCGAGCGGCGTATTGTTGTACAGCGCGCCGCCATATTCGATGACGCGATAGACGCCAGCATCAAGGGCAGTCCCGCCCGCTGAGATGACGTTGAGCGTGGCACCATTGAGACGAAGATCGCCATTGACGCGAAGCAGACCGGTTTCGCTTGGCGAGGCAAGATTAGCGTCGATCATCGATCCTGCGCCAAGCGTCAGGTCGTTCATTGTGAGGGTTTGGCCCGAAGTCCCCAGGATCCCGCCACCGCTGTTGACGAAAACGTCCCCGGCGATCGTTCCCGCCCCGCCCAGGCTCGCACCATCATCGACCCCTACATAGCCAGAGGCCAGTGCTCCGTTGACGGTGAGGCGGCCGCCCTCGACGAAGGTCGGACCTGTGTAGGATTGGTCGCTGGCAAGGGTCATCGCCCCCGCGCCCGTCTTCACGAGCGTACCAGTTCCCTGGATATTGCCGGAGAAAATCGTCGATCGGCCATTACCGCCGGTGATCAGCTCGCGCGTGCCAAGATCAACGAGGCCGGCGCCAGCGAGCGAGCCGATCGTTTCGCCATTGCCATAATAGTCGCTCGAAAGCAGCATCCCGGCGCCGGAAGCCACCGTGACGCCCGAGAGGTCGCTGATCGCGTTGGGGCCGTGGAGAACCATCTGCCCGGCCGAGACGGTCGTGTCACCCTCATAGGAGTTGCCTGGCTCGCTGGGCGCGAAGCCATAGGCGACAGGCGACCAGAGATGCAGGGTGCCTGCGCCTGTCTTTTCAAATCCTCCTGTTCCCAAGAGCGCGCCATTCTGGTTGACGGTGAGGCCCGAGCCGACGTTCAGCTTCGCATTGCCGTCAAGAACCAGGCGGACCTCATCGCCAAAGTCGCCGCTCACGAGATAGTCGAGTGTCGTGCCGCCTGCCATGACGAGACCGCCCGATCCCAGCGCTCCGCTATGGCCGAGGCCCAGCGTGCCGGAGAGGAGCGTCGTGCCACCGGAATAGGTGTTGGCGCCGCTCAAGGTCAAAGCGCCGGAACCGGTCTTGACGAGCGAGCCGCCCGAACCGGATATGACGCCCGAAATCACATCATCCTGGTTGAGCCCGCCCAGGGTCAGGGACTTGCTTCCAAGAACGACGCTGCCTTCGCCCGATACGCTGCCGATGCTGGTGCCGGCGCTGGCGAGGTCATCAATGAAGAGCTGGCCGGTAGCGGCATTGACGATACGGGCCTGCGCGCCGGTGGCTTCGCCCTCAAAGCTGAAATCGCCGTCGTTGGAAACGCGAATATGACCAGCTTCCGCGACGCCGCCGACACGAGCGCCAGCGCCCGCATGCACATCGACTGTTCCCGCGCCAAAGGCGCCGGTGACGCTTGTGGTGAGGATGCCTGCCTCAACGACCATTCCGCCCGAAAAGCCATTCTCTGCCGTCAGGTCGACGGTTCCCAGGCCGCGCTTTACGAAGGTGCCCGTGCCCCGGATCTGATTGGCGAAAATTGTGTCAGAGCCCTCGTCAAGGATGAGGCGGGTGTCATCTGCGGTGACAATGAATCCGTTCGCAAAGCTGTCGGCATCGCCGATCAGCGAACCCTCATTGAGCCACGTATTGCCAAGATAGCTGTTGGTCCCGCGAAGAGTGAGCGAACCTGCACCATTTTTCTGAAGGCTGACAGTGGCGCCGCTTGAAATGTCGCCCGAGAGGATGACGTCATGATCTCCCACGTCGAGCCGCGACGTGTTGGTGGCAAGATAAATGTCCCGGGTGAAGTCGGTGTCGGCCGCGAAGCGCAGCGTCGCGGTTGGCGTGGAACCACCTCCGATCTCCACCGCTCCGGTGCCGAGGGCGCCTTCGGACGCGATCTCAAGGACGCCGCCGCGGATGAACGTACCGCCTGTATAGCTGTTGCTGCCCGTGAGGCTGCTCGTCCCGCCATAGACGTTGAGGGAGCCCGCTCCCGCGATCGTCGATGACAGCACATAGGCGTCATCGGTATGATTGAGAACGATCCGGTCGAAGCTGCTCCCAAGGACAATCGCGCTGGCCTTAACAAGGCCCGCCGCCTGGGCAGCCTCGTCGCTCATGGCTCCTATCGCCAGGGTGCCGACAGACCCTGGGCGAAGGCCAACCGACAAAATGCCTGCGCCGCTTATACCGGCCGCCTCGACATCCACGACGCCGCCGTCCGCCACGACCAGCGTGCCGACGCCGCCATGACCGACGCTCGCTGCCGTGCGCGCCACCAGCGAGGAGTCTGCGCCGCTCACCTGCACAATGCCGCTGCCGTTGAAATTATCGTCGCCACCGATCAGGAGCTGGTCTGTTGCAAGGGCGGCCCCGTCCAGCACATTCACGAAATTGCCCGAGCCCTGGCCCGCGCCGACCTGGCCAACGACGAGCGAACCATTATTCTGCCAGGTGGAACCTGCCCCGCTCAGCGTGACGACGCCCTTGCCTGAGCCGAAAGTGGCGATATTGGCGCCCTGGGTATAAAGCGCGCCGCCATCCTCGATATCCACATAGGCAGCGCCAAGCTGACCGATGGTGAGCGGGCCGCTACCGGGGACGGAGGACCATTGCGATCCGGCGCCTTCGATGGTGACATGGCCGACCGATCCACCGAGTCCGCCGATCACGCCCGCGCGGCTTGAAACCTGGCCGCCGCCGCTGATCTGCAAGGTTCCCTGCGCGGCGTCGCCCACGTTGAGGAGCCCGTTGCTTGCCCAGCTGGCCGCGCTCCCGCTGACTTTAACGATCGGATTGAGCTCGCCATCAATTTTTCCGCTGTTGCTGGAGAGATCTGCGCTCACCAGGAGGCTGCCCTCGGTGACTGACAAGGACCGCACGCTGTTGCCGCCCGCCAGCGTCAGCTGACCCGCACCGCTCTTGGTGACATCGCCAAATCCCGTAATCTGTCCGGCGAAGATCCCGTCACTGGCCTGATCGAACTCGAGATGACCAGGGTAATTCAATGAAATCGATCCTGTCAGACTGTCGCTGTCGCCGATCAGCCTGCCCCCGGTGATTGTAGTCCCTCCCGTATAACTATTGAGCCCGAGAAGCCTCGTCGTGCCAGCCAGCTGCTGGATGCTGCCGCTGCCGAGGATATTGGCGGCGAACTGATAATCTGCGTCGGTGTGATTGAAGAGGATTGCGCCCTCACCGGCGCCGAAGACGACGTTTTGCGCGTTGAGCGAGCCTGCGGCAGCCGCAGCGCCGTTTCCGCCGATGCGAAGTTCAGCTGCAGAACCGGATTGCGATGCAATTCTGAGCGTTCCAGAACCTCCCACGACATTGACAGTGCCGCCATCGGAGATGTTGAGCACGCCTGTGCCCCGGTCTCCCAGGATCATGGCTGCGCTTGTCGTCGACGCGGCATCAATCGAGCTGCCGGCGCCACTGACGACAACCTCACCATGGGAGCCGGCGTAAGTGCCGATATTGAGGGTGCCGCTCGAGAGCACCGAAGCCCCGTTCCACACATTGACATAGCCCGAGCCCGATCCGCCCACCACCATGGTGGCCGAGGATGACGTCAGGGATGAGCCCGGCCCGACGAGGATCACATTCCCTGTCGCCCCGGCATAATTGCCCACCGACAGTGCCGCCGCCGTAAGAGCGCCGCCATTGACGATCACGTTGCCAATGCCCTGATCCCCGATGACCGCGGAGTTCGTCGCGACGGAGCCGCCGCCGCTTATCGTCAGAAATCCGCTCCCGGTGGGATTGGCTCCAAGAGCCAGGATCGCGCTCTCAGCGTGCGCGCCATCCGAGACGTCAAGCGTGCCTGCCCCCTGGAGACCGAGAAACAGCCACTCACTCGTCCAGTTCGTTCCGGCGCCGGTGATGGACGCGACACCCGAGCTTCCGGCGTTGCTCCCCATCATGCCGGTGTTTGTTTCAAGGCTCGCGCCATTACTGATCTGAAGGAGGCCGTTGGCCCCGGTTCCGATCCTCAGAATATTTGCTTGTCCCGCTCCAGCGCTCAGGCTGACGCTCGGCGACGCTGCGCCATCGATCCGGGCGTCGCTGCCACTGGCCGGAACGCCGCCGGACCAATTTGTCCCTGTCGACCAATCCTGTTCGGCGCCCACCGTTCCGCCGAGCCATGTCGTGACCTGCGCCTGGGCAGGGGATACTGCCAATGCGATGGCCAATGCCGCAGAACTGACCGTTTGAAGCGCACCGATTTTCATGTCGTTTCCCCTGTTCGTACAGACCGCATGCGCCCGCGTCAGCCACAGGCCGCGAAATGCCCTGACCCCAGACAGCATCGACCCGCGACTAACCTGTGACAGGCAAGCCTTAGAATCGGCAAATCGATAGCTTTCTTGAATGCTTGTGTATAGTCCGGTATGGAAGGAATCACGAATAAAAGACTCATGGAACCAAATGGATGCTTATGTATTGGCGTAACCCGATCCGGCTTATGCTGACAGGATTCCTTTGGGATAATGGTATTAGGCCGTCCTTCAATGAAGGAATCGGATCCGCAATGCTGCATTGACATCTGGCGAGGCACGGCAGGCGGACTGCACTGGCAAGCCGCCTTGCCCTGGATGCCTGTATGCAGCCTGCCGCTATGCCCGGGCTTCGAGGAACCAGCGTCGATTGCCCTCCAGGGCCACCGCGCTAAGCCGCCCGGTCTGGAAGGCTCCTGTGTCGATGCCGATCCTGTGGCGCAGGTTCACAGGATTGGGGGAGATCGTATGGCCGTGGACGATAGTGAGACCCTCAAAATGCCCCGCGCTCAGGAAGTCGTTCCTGATCCATCGCAAATCTTGTTGCCGTTGCCGCTGAATCGGCAATCCCGGCCGGATGCCGGCATGCGCGAAGACATAATCGCCGCGGATGATGAGGTCTTCCCCGCGCCTCAGAAATTGCTGATGGGCAGGCGGGATGAGGTCTGGGAGCGCAAGGCTCAGCTGCTCGAGCGAGGCGCGCTGATATTCGACCGGGTCAAGCCCATAACTGATCAGGCAGGCTTGGCCTCCAGCACGAATGAACTGACGCAGGGCCGGGATATTGCCGTCAAGGGCGGCGAGAAGCATCTCTTCATGATTGCCCGTCAGCCAATGAAACGGGCGAAATTGACCGCTTGCCTGCATGGCCCTTTCGACAACGGCCTGTGAAGCGGGACCCCGATCGATAAGATCCCCCAGCAAAATGAGGCGTATGACGTCGGCATCCGCGTCCCGACAGTCTTTTTCGAGTTGGCCGAGCATGTCTTCGAGCAGGTCGAACCGGCCGTGGACATCGCCGATGGCATAGATGCGCTCGCCCTGTGGAGCGAGGCTGTCCCATTGCTCCACCTTTCCTCGCCAGAACCATCGCCGAAATATCACGCCTTTCCTCCCGACCCGTCGGGCCGGCTGCATCCGGCGCATAGCGACTTTGCATGCCGGAGCAGTCGCGCTTGCAAGAGGCCATGCCCAGCTCGGGTGAACCGAAAGATGACGGCATGGTGAATGGGAAAGGGGGTGGGGAAGGGGTCCATCGGATTATGGCTGTTTAATTTGACCAGGTGAAAGCGACGGCATTTGTGATGATCGGGATAATGGGCCTGTGGACATGCAGGCACGCGCAGAAGGCCGCAGGCACATTTGTTGCCAGAAATCCGAGGAGGCATGGTCAGGGTCAACGATCCACCATGCCGCGCCAGATTCCAAGGATTTCGAGCCCCTCTTAGATTTGGATAGAGTACCAATGGGGTGACGCCAGTTCATGCTGGCCCTCCAATCATCCCGATGAGCTTCAATGATCCCGTGCCAATGCCCTGCGCGCCGCCATCCTTTGGCCAGAGACATGATGGGGCTCCTGTGAATTTATCGCGCCGCGGTACAACATCGGATGCCTGAGGCGCAACTCCCGCTTTTCGATGAAAGCAAGCTTTTACAGGAACGGGACGGTAATCAGCATCGTTTCGAGCGATCCCGGTTCATCCATTCCTTTTGAATGAAGCAGGAAAGATATAGCTATCCTTCATCCTGGAGGTTTTGAACATGCTGCCTGCAATCCGTGCGTTCATTCTTGGACTGGCCGTCACGCTGTCATGGCCAGCGCAGGCAGGTCTTCTCGAGACAATGCGCGACATGGATATGCGTCTTGCGTCCATCATGTTCCGTCTGACGACGGGGAATGTCTCGTCATGCCCTCACAGGATGCCTGCCACCGGCATGGTGGTTCACGCGCTCGAACAATATGCGCCTGACCTGCGCGAAGAAGCCCGCGCGACCTTTGGCTTCCCGGCAACCTTGTCGATCATGGCAGTCGTGCCTGGAAGTCCTGCCAGCAACGCTGGCCTTGCGCCGGGCGACGGCATAACAAGCATCAACGGTATCACGGTTCGGGAAGCAGGCGGCAAGGATTCAGGCTCGAGCAGGCGCAGGGACGAAATCGAACGCTATATCGCCGCGCAGCCGCCTGCAGAAGCGATCCGCCTCTCTATCCGGCGAGGCGGCCAGGAATTTCCTGTTCAAGTCCGGCCTGTGCCAGCCTGCCGTACCCGCTTCGAGGTAAGTTCCGGTCTTGGCGAGTGGGCGATCTCCAACGGGGAAACGATCCAGCTCTCCGCGCGCTTTCTCGCCAGGTTCGGCGACACCGCTCTTGCCGTCGTAGCCGCCCATGAACTTGCCCATAATATCCTTGGCCATCGCGCAAGGCTTGAGGGCCAAAAGGTGAAGCGGGGCCTTGCCGGAGCGTTTGGCAGAAGCGCCCGTCTCGTGCGGGAGGCCGAAGACGAGGCGGACCGGCTCAGCGTTCATCTTCTCTCGGCCGCCGGCATCAATCCCATGACGGCAGTCGACTTCTGGCGTGGCGAAGGACGCGCGATCGGCGGCGGGCTGTTTCACGCCTCCACACACAGGGGAGCAAAAGCGCGGGCGGCGCTCATGGCCCTGGAACTCAAAAGGCGTGGTTCCGCTCCCTGATGACCTCAATCGGCAGGCCATATTGTGAGGGAGCGGCGCCGGCCGGCAATTGCAGGCTTTGCGGCTGCGCATCTGGCGCGCGCATGCGGCAAGGCGCGCTCTGAGGGATCGCGGCGACGCCCAAGATCAGGGATCGGTCATGGACGGCATGGAGAAGAGTCTGGCGGCATCACGGCCCTATGCTTTTGGGGCGCGTCCCTGGGGAAAGCGGATTCAGGGCGCCAGCGAGCGATACCTTCCGCGATAGAAGCGCCGCTTGATCAGGGTCAGGCGGGCGCACGATGTGTCCAGGGCCAGTGGCGAAGAACCGGCACCATCCAGAATGAACTGGCAGGCTCTGTTTATGGCTTTGGGCATGCAAAAAAGGCAGAAGCGTTGCTGCGGATCGCAATGCACTGAGCCCACCGCCCTTCGGACGCCAGACCCCCGCGCGATGGTCGGCTCGCTCCGGAGTGGCTTCGTTTGCAGCCAGGGCAGCCAGGAGAGGGGGGAAGCCGTCATTCCTTGGCGATTGCCTTATGACAGATAAAGAAGAAGGAATGGATTATAATAGACATGCATTTATGTCTTTCCGAATCATGCGGATATTTGCTATACGACTCGAAAGCAGTAGTTCAGAAAAGATTTTAATCCGTTCAACGCATTCAGTCCTTCACGAACAGGGTCAGCATTTGCAGATCAGCGCAGGCTCCCCGAATGGAGTTTGGCTTTCCGCGCATGCGCAGGTCGCCCTCGGGTCGCACTAAGGGAGGAGCACGGTGTCTGCCAAAACGGGAGACACCGTGCTTCCTATTGGCTTTTTGGGGCAGCAGCGCCTGAGGGCGTTTTTGGGGCGGGCTGCATTGTCAGCCATCGTCTGCTTTGCGAAATTCTACAGGAGATCTGCAGTTCCAGGACGCCCCTCGCCCGGGGTGACCTGTCTATTTCCGAAGGTGGGAGGCGGCGGTGAAGGTCTGCCAGGTGCAGTCAAACAGGGAAGACGCGAACAATGATGAAGGCTGACTCCCAGGGGGAGAATTGGCAGGGTGAGGGGCCTCTCCACGCGGCACGGCCACGCCCGCAGGAAACGGACAATGTCGTTTTCCTGCAAGATCCGGACTGGCCTCCCTTGACCTATGCCGATCTCCCGCGAATGAAGTACAGGTTCGACACGCTGGAACATATCATCCAGTCGGTTTCCAGCCTCGCCGGGCCCGTCCTTCTGGTTCTGACTTGCGCTGCGATTGGCTGGGCCCTGACGCGAAGCTGAACTTCGCCGAGGCAGCGCCAACCAAGATGGCGTGATACAAGTCTGGAGCGCGTGCAGTCGGCCGCGCCAGACGCAGTTGACAGCACGGCGCCAGGACACGCAAGCGGCAAGACAAGGTCGTCGCGGCTTGCTATGGCATCGGCATGCTTTCAATTGCATCATGGAAGCGGCCGGAAATCGCGATAGATTTCGGGTCCGCCAATCTGCGCATCGTCCGCCGCGACGCCGGCCTTATATTCAATGAACCGTCCTTGTGCTGCTTTGCGGATTTCAAAACGATGCCGCGCCTGGTCGCCGCAGGTACCGCGGCGCAAGCAATGGTTGATCGGACGCCTGGCAAGATGACGGTCAGGCGCCCTTTGCGGCGGGGCGTGCTCCAGGATATTCACACCGCCAGCGAGCTTTTGCGCTATGCCGTCGGCGCTGCTCTTGGACGCAGGCTTTCGCGCAAGTCGCGTGCGCTTATCGGCGTGCCCGCCGACGCAACCCAGGCTGAATGCCGCGCGCTGCTGACCGCGGCGGACGATGCGGGGCTCCGCGCTGCCCAATTGGTGCCCGAACCCTTTGCCGCTGCCGTAGGCGCCGGGGTTCGTGTTCATGAACCTCGCGGTGCGTTGATCGTCGAATGTGGTGCGGGCATTACCGAGGTGGCGGTGCTTTCGCTTGGGGGTATGTGCGTCACGCGCTCTGTGCGCGTCGGTGGCGCGGCGCTGGACCAGGCGATAACCGACTATCTGCATTTCGAGCACAAAATGCTGATCGGCCGCCAGACGGCCGAGCGGATAAAGAAGGGCTATACTGAACGGCGCTGCCGCCAAGAGGCGCTGGAAGTGAAGGGCCGAAGCCTCGTCTCGATGGGCCCCCACTCGCTGCGTATCGATGCTGCAGAACTGGATCATGTGATAGGGAAGCATGCGGCCAGGATCACCGAAACCATAGGAGAGGTGCTTAACGGCACGCCGCCCGAGCTCAGCCGCGACCTCCATATGGATGGCATTCTTTTGACCGGCGGCAGTGCCGCCACACCCCGTTTGCGCGAAATGATCGAGCAGGACACCGGATTGCCGGTAAAGATAGCAGACGATCCATCGCTTTGCGTCGCCCAGGGCTTGCATCGGCTTCTGCAAGACTGACGTCACAAAGGTCCAGACGACCGGGCGATGCTCACCTCCCTGGAGTAAGAGAGTATCCGGGCGCGATTGCCGCAAGCGTTCTGCGGGATGAAGTCTGGCAAGTGACGAACAGGGTCGGTCACGATAACTGCACTCGACGCATATCGGCGGAGCGTACCGTTTGAGAGCGCTGAGGGCAGTTATCGCAGAAGCTTCGCCTATTTTCGGCGCCTCACGCGATTTGCAGCAAGCGCACTCCCGTGGCCGCTCCACGGGATATTCCAGGAGCGTTTTTAAGCAGATGGAAACGCAAGTTCGGCGAAGCCAATCATTGGCTGACTCAGAAAAACACGACAAACCAAATATCTAGGGCGGTCGAGCCGATGCAATTGGATCGCAACTCTAGATCACGCCCATCGCCTGCATCGCCTCTGCAACCCGGATAAAGCCGGTGATATTGGCGCCCAGCACATAGTTGCCAGGCGCGCCATAAATGTCGGCCGTTTCCGCGCAACTGTCATGAATGCGGCGCATGATCGCGGCCAGGCGCGCTTCGGTCTCCTCGAATGTCCAACTGTCGCGCGATGCGTTTTGCTGCATTTCCAGCGCGGAGGTCGCAACGCCTCCGGCGTTGGCCGCCTTGGCAGGACCGAAAAGAATGCCCTCGCCCTGGAAAAGGCGCACAGCCTCGGGCGTGCAGGGCATGTTTGCCCCTTCACCCACGGCGATGACGCCGTTGCGGATCAGCGTTGAGGCATCGTTGCCGTTGAGTTCATTCTGGGTGGCCGCGGGCACCGCCACTTCGCACGGCGTTTCCCAGACGGAGCCCTGCTCGCGGAAATGGGCGCCGGCGCCTTTGAGGCGCGCATAATCGGAAATCCGCTCGCGACGCACGAGCTTGATCTCTTTCAGCAGTTCAAGGTCGATCCCGCCCTCATCAACGATGAAGCCTGAAGAATCCGAGCAGGCGACCACCCTGCCGCCAAACGCATTGATCTTCTCGATCGCATAGATCGCGACATTGCCCGATCCTGACACAACGGCCCGCTTGCCTTCCAGGCTCTCGGCCCGGGTCTTGAGCATCTGCTCGAGGAAATAGACGGCGCCATATCCGGTTGCCTCGGTGCGGGCTCGCGATCCGCCGTAGATCAGACCCTTGCCCGTCAGGACACCGGCTTCATAGCGATTGGTGAGACGCTTATACTGTCCGAACAAATATCCCACTTCCCGCGCGCCCACACCGATATCGCCGGCGGGAACGTCGGTATATTCGCCCAGATGCCGATAGAGTTCGGTCATGAAGGATTGGCAGAAGCGCATGACCTCACCATCGGATCGCCCACGCGGATTGAAGTCGGAGCCGCCCTTGCCGCCGCCGATAGGCATGCCGGTCAGGGCATTTTTGAAGGTCTGTTCAAACCCCAGGAACTTGATGATCCCGACATTGACGGAAGGATGGAAGCGCAACCCCCCCTTATACGGGCCAAGGGCTGAATTGAACTGGACTCGAAATCCCCGATTGATCTGGATCTGGCCGTTGTCATCAACCCAGGGAACACGGAAGATGATCTGCCGTTCCGGCTCGCAGATCCGTTCAATCAATGCGTTGTCCATATAGTCGGGATGCTTGGCGATAACGGCGCCAAGGCTTTCGAGCACCTCCTCGACCGCCTGGTGAAATTCTGTTTCTCCTGCATTTCTCCGCAGGACATCTTCATAAATGGGAAGAAGTTTTTCATCGATCCGGGGCAAGGGCGGGTTCCTTTCTTCTCGAAAATACAAGCGCGCGAGAGCCTCGCGCCGAGGGCAGGGGCAGGGGCAGGGGCAGGGCCTAGATCCGCTCGGGCTGCGTAACCTTCAATATGGCAAGTGGCCGCTCGCGACCGTCGCGATCGGGCCAGTCGATCACATGGCCTTCACCCAATCCGATGAGACCTGCGCCAACAGGCGTGAGGATCGAGATACGCCCCGCCGAAATGTCGGCGTCTCCCGGATAGACAAGCTGCACCGTGCGGCTGCTCCCGCTCGTGTCATCCTGGAATTCCACAATCGAGTTCATGGTGACGATGTCGGCTGGAAGACGGTCTGCCTTGACCGTTTCGGCCCGGGCTATTTCGTCAAGCAGCAATTTGCCCGCCTGCATCCCGCGCTCTGCTGCCGAGAGTGCAAGATTGGTCAGATTATCGGCTTCGGAGTCGATGAGACGGACCGGAGGGCGCTTCAAATATATGCGGCTGGTCATGGCGCTGGCTTTCGAGAGTGAGGGGTCGCCGGCCTAATGGCTGCGAACATCATTTCATCGATCTGCCCCGAGCCCGGGGCATTTGCACCAGAACCCGGGGCTAGGCGCCCGCGAGAAGCTGCCCTCCATTGTGGCGGAAATGCCAGAATTTAACCCAAATGCTCATGATCGCAATCCTGTCAGAGGGGCCTGCCCAAGTCAAATTCACGGCCGCCCCTGGAACGCCATCTCGTGCACCCCGCGTCCCGCGGAAGCCACCAGCTCCCGATTTCGCCCGAGCAAGGACTGCCGCTCTCCAGATGAGACCGTACCGTCAGGATGTCGCCGCGATAACCCGGGTAGAAGCGCAGGACAGGCTGTCGGCGACCGCGGCATGAACGGCCGCCGCCGCGGACAGGCCGCGCAGCGCTTCGTCCGATTCCAGGCGGCTGAGGACCAATTCGGCGGCGCCCTGATTGGTCATCTCCATGCGGCACAGGCCCTGGCGTCCATCTTCTCCGTCAGCGTAGAAAATACCGTCGATGACGCCGGCTACATACATCGAGCACTGACCATAATTGGGATGGGAGCATATCTCGAACAGGCGTTCGCCCGAGAAAAAGGCGGGTATTTCCTTAAGCGGCGCGGTAGCCAGAGCCGGGGAGAGCGGCAACAGCAGGGCTGACAGCGTCATGACAAGAAACGTGCGGTTCATATCATCTCCTTGCGGGCCTTATGGCCCTTTCACTCCTCAATCGGCCGGATCGAGAGCCCGCGGCGGTAATTCAGCACTATGGGGATCTTCTTCACCTCCGTGCCAACACTGACCACGACTTTTGCAAAGGCAGGCTTGAGGTGGAACAGCGAGAGGGAAGGATTGCGCGAAAACCCGCCACCATCGTTCCACCCCGATTTACCGTTACCATCGACATCATGGCGAACAGCCACCGCGTAAGCGCCTGGCGCGGGGAGACTGACGCAAACCGGCATGAAAGGGACATTGCTTACGGGCAGATCAATCCGCCGCAGCCATTTTCCCTTGGCGAGAAACGATTGCGGATCGCTGCCATATATCTGGACCCTAAGATCGCCCGCGCTCTTCTTGAAGCCGCGAACCTGCACCAGGAAAGCGGGACCGGCGCCTTGTTCGCAAGCCTGTGCGTCGGGGCCCATGATGCCTCGCTGGGCGTGGGCCTGTACCGGCAGGCCACAGGCCAGAAAGATGAAAGCTGCCTGGAACAATCCCCAGCTCCTGCGGGCGCGATGTCTTGTTTCAACGCGGAAATCGTGGATTATGCCGATTTTCAAATCTCCTGAATGCTGTGGAATGCATGAGAAATTCAGATCGAAAGCTTTTCCTCCATCATCAACTGGCGTACCTCGCGGCGCAGGGAACGCTGCTTGTCGACCGCACTGCTGATCGCATTGAAGGTGGCGACATCAAGGCCGTGCCGGCTCAGCGCCTGCATCATTTCCGCCTTCGCACGCTCCTGGAGAAGGTCCGCCTTGTCCTGTGGGAGGCTGTCGATGCGAAACGAGACGGCCTGGCGGATTTTCTGGATTTCAAGCAGGGTCGATGCATAGGCATGGATCTGCCGGTTGGAAAAGGCTGTGCCAAGGGTCCCGTTCATGTTGGGGACGGGCGCACCCGCGGCCGCGAGCGCAGCAGGGGCGGCAAGGAGCAGCAGCGCTGGAATACAAGCTTTTCTGACCATGAATATCCTCAGACAAAGGTTGATCGGATTGGGGTCGGGCGGGAGAGGCAGTTTCTCTCCCCGCTACCCTCTGGCGAGGTTCGCATGTTGCCAGACCAGAGCGTCCACTGGGCCCAGTTATGAAGCTTTCTGCGCTGAACGCCCCTTTTATAGCGATGAACCGATCACTTGCGAAGGGCTGGTAGGCCCTGCCTCTCACAACGCATTGCAAAGAAAAGGATTTCCCGTTGCCCAGATTTCCATCGAGCCGAATGGTCCTGAGTTCTGCATTGGGTCTCGCCTTCCTTGGAGGCTGCGTTCCGGCGGGCGAACGCGTGCAGGCGGCAAGGCCGGCACAGCCCACCAGAGTCGCCACCGTGCAGGCGCCACAGCCCTCACAGCCGGCGCGGCCGCAGCCTCCAGCCGACCTCCTCAATGCAGTTCAGGGGCTGGGGAGCGCGTATAAGGGAAAAGTGGGCATCTCCGTTCGCGACATCGACGAAGGATGGACCGTGTCGTTCAATGGGGACGCGTCGCTGCCGCAGCAGAGCGTCAGCAAATTATGGGTCGCGATCGCGGTCATGGATGCCGTGGATCGCGGCAAGCTCAAGCTGTCCGATCCGGTGACGGTACGGCGATCCGATCTGACCGTCTTTCATCAGCCGATCCGGCCATTGGTGACGAAGTCGGGGTATCACACAACGATCGGAAAGCTGCTCGAGCTAGCCATGACGCGCAGCGCCAACAGTTGCAACGATGTGCTCTTGTGGAAAGTGGGCGGACCCAGCGCGATCCGCACCATGCTGGCGCGAAAGGGGGTTTCAGGGGTTGGCTTTGGTCCTGGTGAACGGTTGCTGCAGGCAAAGACCGCCGGTCTCACATGGCGCCCCGAATGGGCCGGAGGCTGGGGCTTCCTCAAGGCGCGGGCGGCCATGAGCTATGCAGCGCGGGACCGAGCCCTCAAGCGCTATCTCGCCGCGCCCTATGACGGCGCATCGCCCAATGGCATCACCCTTGGTCTTGCGATGCTCAAGCGCGGTGAATTGCTGACACCTGCCTCCACCCGGCATCTTCTTTCTCTGATGCGCGCGAGCAGGACGGGGCCATTGCGCCTGCGGTCAGGACTTCGCTCTGGATGGACGCTTGCCCACAAGACCGGCACGGGTCAGGATCTTGGCAATCTGTCGACCGGCTATAATGATGTGGGTATCCTGAACTCGCCTGACGGCCACCGCTATGCCGTCTCTGTCATGATCGCAAGCACGCGCCAGCCGATCCCCGTCCGCATGCGCCTGATGGGCGATGTCACCAGAGCCATCATCCGAACCGAGTAGAATTAGCCGTATGGGAGCGGAGAGGGCGCTCAGCCGGGATAGCGGATCGGTGCTGCGACCACGCCGCTGCCCCGGCGCGCGGCTTTTCAGCTATTCCCGCCGCCATCCACGCCGGAGCGGAAGGTCAGGAAGGATATGCGCCTGGCGGCCGATTTCGGTCTGTCGGCTTGCGCTGCGGACCTTGAGGAGGTCCTGGCGGGAGACGATGCCCAGGAGCCTGCGCGTTTCCCTCTCGATGATCGGGATGCGACCGATGCCGGAACTCACGATGAGATCCGCAACCGCGCCGCTTGGCGTTTCTGGATAGGCGACAGGTTGCGCAGCGTCCGACACGGCGTCAGCCAGCATAGTCTGGTCGCGCCGGCCCTCCAGCTGCCAGCGCAGGGCGTCGGAGCGCGAGACCAGTCCTAGCAGCCGCCCATGAGCATCAATCACAGGGTAGCTGCGGTGAACGGCATCGCGCTCGAAAAAGGCGATGGCGCTCTCGAGCGTCATCGTCCCGGGCAATGTGGCCGGGTCGGGGCTCATGATCTGGCCCGCCTGGAGCATATCGAGGGTATCGACCGTATATTCCTGCAGGATATGCCGTCCACGCCGCGCTATCTTCTCTGTCAGGATCGACCGTCGCATGAGCAGGACGCTGATCGCATAGGCGCTGCCGGCAGCCGCGACCGTGCAGGGAATAGCATGGAACTGGCCGGTAAGTTCGACGGCGAAGATCGCTCCGGTCATGGGCGCCCGCATCGCGCCGCTCATGATCCCGGCCATTCCGACCATCGCCCAGAAGCCCGGGTCGCCCGGAAGAAATTGTCCCATCAGGAAGCCTGCGGCGCCGCCCAGGATGAGGATGGGAGCCAGCACGCCGCCCGAGGTTCCTGAACCCAGCGCCACGAGCCAGACGATGGCCTTGACGAGGAGGAGCGCTGCGACGACCTTGAAGGGCAACGTAGCGTTGAGGAGGCCCTCGATATTGGCATAGCCGGCACCCAGGACGTGGGCATCTATCAGGCCGCCCAGGCCCACGACGACGGCGCCGATGGCGGGCCACCACATCCAGTGGACGGGCAGGCGATGGAACAGGTCCTCGATCCGGTAGAGCGATGTCGAAAGAAAGGTCGCCTGGAGTCCGACGACCACGCCCATGCCGGCGGAAGCGAGCAGATCCCAGCTTTCGCCGGGCAGGGCTGCTGTCATCGGGAACATGGGGCCCGACCCGAAGAGCAAGGGACGCCAGGCGTAGGCGATCAGGGCACCGGTCACGACCGGCACGAAGCTGCGCGGCTTCCATTCGAAGAGAAGGACCTCCACGGCGAGCAGGATGGCCGCGAGCGGCGTGCCGAAAATGGCCGTCATGCCGGCCGCCGCGCCGGCGACGAGCAATGTCTTGCGCTCCGCCGCGCTTAGATGAAAACATTGTGCGAAGAGGGAACCGATGGCCCCTCCGGTCATGATGATCGGCCCTTCAGCGCCGAACGGGCCGCCGCTGCCGATCGAGATCGCCGAGGACAGCGGCTTGAGCAACGCGACCTTGAGCGACAGGCGGCTTTCCCCGAAGAGGATGGTTTCAATCGCTTCAGGAATGCCATGTCCGCGGATCTTGTCCGAACCAAAACGTGCCATCAGCCCGACGATGAGGCTGCCGAGAACGGGAATGAACAGGATCATCCAGCCTGCAGAGGCATCGGCAATGCTGCTCTCGCCCGCAGACAGGCGGCCGTACCAGAAGAAATTGGTGGCAAGCGCGATCGCCTTTACAAGTATCCAGGCGCCCAGGGCTCCGCCCGAGCCGACGACAAGAGCCATGATTGCAAGCATGATCATGCGCCGGTCAACACTGTGATCGGCAAGTTTGGCGTCAGCGGCCCTTTGAAAGGTGGGATGCATGTTCTGGACTGATCCTGGAAGATTGATGCCGCCACCTATGTCGCAATACGATATAAATCAAGTATGAGACCGGAATGCAGAAGAACGAAACCCTTGCCGACGCCGATTATGCAGCGCTTGCATCCTTTCGACACGCCATCCGCAGATTTCAGGCCTTCAGCGAGGAGCAGGCGGCAGCTGTGGGCCTGACGCCGCAGCAGCATCAGGCCTTGCTGGCGATCAGGGGCTGCGACCCCGACAAGGCAACGGTGGGTCACGTCGCAGAGCGGCTGATCCTCAAGCCGCACAGCGCGACCGGCCTCGTCAACCGGCTCGAGGCGCTGGCTCTGATCAGGCGAGAGCAGGCCGCAGATGACAAGCGGCGGGCGCTTCTTCGCCTGACTCCTCGAGCCTATGCGCTTCTAGACGCCTTGTCGGCCACCCATCGGGAGGAGATCCGTCGTATGGCGCCTATCCTCGCAGAAGTCTTTACGCAGCTTGGTTGATCCCAGAGCGGAGCCGCAGGCCTACTCCGGACCACCCGAAGCGCTGCCCGGGCAGGGCAGCGTCCTGTTCCTGTGCGCACTTCAGGGGCCGACAGGGCGCGCGAGACTGGAGAAATATGAGGCGCTTAGCCGGAAACTGTGCGAGTGAGCCAGGCGATGAACGTCCCGTTTGCCCAATTGCCGGCATCGACGAGAAAGTCCGCGGGCGGGGCGCTGTCGTCACCAGCCAAGCCGCCTGGATCGACGGCGATCATGAACTGTCGCTCTGCTTTACCGGGAACGCAAATCCTGATGTTGTACCGCGCAGCAGCTTCCGATTGAGGGAAGCGGGCTCGCTGGATCCAGCATTCGATACCATGGGCATCGAGCGCAACCTGGAGATGTTCGAGTGCGCGCAGCACATCCCGGTCCAGCGGCGAGCGGACCGGCATGAAACGGCGGCCGTGATAAATGGGCAGCGCATGGCCGGCAATGGCTTGCACGCGGCCTACCGGATCTGCTTCGCAAGCGATCAGGGCTAAAAAGGGCCCTCCTGCGTCGCCTTGGAAGGATATCCGGGTACGAACGCGAACGGGCATCGCGTTCGGGCTGTAGAGCAATGATGAGCAGATATCCGTGGCGTACAGGGCCAGGAAACCCTGGACCGGCCTCCCGCACCGCGCAGTGGCGCGAAGCCGGGCAGCAACCTCACCGCTCCGCAAGGCCGAGCCATGAGTCCAGAAGTGATCGGCGAGGCTGGCGCCGGCTGCTACCTCGAAAAAGGCGCTCGCCCGCCGCAGGGCCGCAAACGCCCTGGTCGCTGAGGGACCATCCGGTGCGAGGGCCGGTGGAGGGATGATGCTGCAATCCGCCGCCTCCAGGAGTTCCTCCAGCAGCAGCGCCAGAGGATCGCGGGGCGCGACCATAGCCATACCCGGCGCCGCAGGCAGCATGGCGTCAGCGGTGATGTGGAACAACGGGCGCGGCGATGCCCGCACGGCGCCAAGCTCCGCCGCGGATGTACGGTCGGGTTCGATGTCCGGCGCCGTTTCCCGATGCGCGTCAGCCGTTGATCTTGTCCTTTGTAGCTTTTGCCGGTGCGAAGACGAGCTTGCGTGACGCTGCGATCCTGATGGCTTCGCCCGTGGCCGGGTTGCGTCCATCGCGCGCGGCGACGTCTTTGACCTTGAATTTCCCAAATCCTGCGACGCTGACTTCCTCTCCCCTGGCGCAAGCGCTGCCAATCGCCTCGAAGACAAGATCGACCGCCTTGCGGGCGTCCGCCTTGGTGGAGCCGGTCTCATTGGCAAGATAGTCTGCAAGGTCGCTATTCGTCATCGAAGCTCATCCTTCCCGTCATGATGCTCGCTTGCATAGCCTGAAGCTGCCGGCAGCGCCACGCTTAGACCCATGAAACGGGTCAGGCACGACATCGCGGCCTTGCGGAACCCTGGCGCCCACCAGATCTGAGCGGGGAGAGCGCTGGTTCCGTATGGATTTTCTATCGCAAGTTCACGAATGATCACGAACCGGCAAGAGCACTCAGCCTGCCATCTGTGTCACTTTACCCCGCCATCCTGGTAAAGTGACACAGATGGCAAAACGACTTGTTTGACGACCGATCCGCATTTCGGGGATTCACAAGAATCGGGCTTTGTGCTTGATTCGTTCCATGCTGCAACAAGATCTCTTTCGCCGCCCTGTATCGGATCTCGTTCCAGAAGCGGGGCTGTCGGATGTCGTCCATGCCATAGCGAAACATTCAAGCAGGCCACGCTACACCTTCATGGTGCTGGATCTCATCGCCCGCGTCGCTCGATCAAACGGGCAGGCCGGCCCCCTCGTCCGGGACGGCGAGGCGCTTGTCCCCATCCGCGAATGGCTCGCGGCCACGATCGCCCCCAGCGCCGCCCGGCATCACCAGCGCCGCGCGACCATCGGCAAGCTGCGATCCGCGCTGGCGGCCAGCGGAGCCTTGCCCTTAGATCCCGCGGAGGCCGAAAGGTTCGTGGAAACGCAGGTCAGCGAACGGATCCGAGATAGCGGCATGACCGCTGTCAGCCGCGCGGTGTCCGAACTTGTGCGGGCCGGACTCATCAAACGCCATTATCAAGGCTATCGTGTTGACCACGAAAATCGCGGCGCAGGACGACATGCGGTTTATACCGTGCCTGAGACGGTGCGAAACGCGCTCCACCCAGGGGCCGCCGGTGGACAACATCCTTCGGCTCCGAATTAGCCGCGCAGTAGCGCATCTGCAGCGGGGGCCACGATCTCGATTGATCGGAAAAGTCCGCCCGCCATGCGGCGGGCGGACAGTTGAAGGGTTCTTTTGGTTACTACCGCAGAGCCCTCGGGTCGCAGCGTCGATATAAATCGATCAAGAAAATGGGGATAGGAAATCCCGGACACCAGGGCCTCGCCGGCACGCCTCCACGCGGCGGGCAGGTCAGGCCAGTCGCTCGGTTCCGACCGGATAAGCCGCTCGGCCGCAGGTCTCGAAACTGGAAGCATTTTCGATGGTCACATCAGCGATGGCCTCGAGCGCTTCCTGCGTGAAGAAGCCTTGATGGCCGGTAATCAACACATTGGGAAAGGTCAGCAACCGGGCAAAGACGTCGTCCTGCAGCATCTGGCCGGACAGATCCCTGAAGAACAGGTCGCCTTCTTCCTCGTAGACATCAAGGCCAAGCGACCCGATCTTCCCCGACTTAAGCCCCTCGATCACCGCTCGTGTATCGATCACCGCGCCTCTGCTTGTGTTGATGAGCATGACGCCGTTCCTGACGCGGCCAAGCGCTGCCTTATCGATCATATGATGGGTATCAGGTGTCAGCGGACAATGGAGGCTGATGATGTCGGCGGCGCCCAGAAGATCATCGAGCGGGAGATATTCCACCCCCATGTCAGCCAGGGAAGGGTTGGGGACGGGGTCGTGGGCAACGACCCGGCAGCCGAACCCGGAGAGGATTTTCGAAAGTGCCGCGCCGATCTTGCCTGTCCCGACGATGCCGACCGTTCGCGCACAGAGGTTGAAGCCCAGGAGACCATCCAGCGCGAAGTTCCCTTCGCGCACCCTGACATAAGCGCGGTGGATTTTCCGGTTGAGGCACAAGATGAGCGCAAGCGTATGCTCGGCAATCGCCTCAGGGGAATAAGCGGGCACGCGCGCGACGCGGATGCCCGCGCTTTCCGCCGCTTGAAGATCGACATGGTTGAAACCCGCGCTGCGCAAGGCGATGAGGCGCACACCCAGCCGGGAGAGCGCTTCGACGACGGGTCTGTCAAGGCTGTCGTTGACGAAGCAACAGATCGCATCGCTGCCTGCGGCGAGCGAAACCGTCTGCAAGGTGAGTGTCGCTTCGAGAAATTGCAGATGATGCCGATTGCCGCCCTTGGCATTGGCTGCTTCAAGGAAGCTTCGATCATAGGACCGCGAACTGAAAACGGCGATCTCCATGCCCGTGTCCTCTGCCCATCCCTGCAAGGTGAAACTTGATAGCGCAAAGGGCCCCTCTCCTCCAGTCGGCGATTTTGAGGAGAGGCTGAACAATTGATCCCTCGGACAATCTGCCGCGTGGCTGCGCTCGTCCCTGTTTTCGCGCGCGGGCGGATATCGGCGCAAACCGACGCGCCGGCGGCGCTTGACGAAGGCACGGCATGTCGGTCAACTTGGCGCAAGATGAACAGACCACAGGAAGAGGAACGCCCATGTATGATCGGATTCTCATCTCGACGGACGGATCGGACCTCGCGAAAAAGGGCGTGGATCACGGCCTTGCCCTCGCCAAGGCGCTGGGCGTCGATGTCATCATCGTCACTGTGACCGAGCGCTTTCCGGTCTTCTCGAGCGGCGCTGGCTATGACCTTGCCTGGAGCGATGCGGCGCTGAGCGAATATGCCCAGGGCCAGAAACAGGCGGCCGACGGCATCCTTCTTGGCGCCAAGCAAGCCGCAGACGCGCTGGGAGTGACCGCCGCAACGCTTCATGTTCCTGACGCGGAGGTGGGCGAGGCGATCATCGCGGCCGCCAGGGAAGGCGGTTGCGGTCTCATTGTCATGGCTTCGCATGGGCGAAGGGGATTGGGCCGCCTGATGCTCGGCAGCAAGGCATCCGAGGTGCTCACCCACAGCGATATTCCGGTGCTTGTCGTGCGGTAAGCCTTGGGGCGAGCGGGCGGTTAGCCGACGATCCGCTGGGATCGGCCCCGCCGGCCGGCGGGACGAGCCTTCCCGCATGTCTCGGGGGGCGCGCCGCTTTTCTCTTTACCGACGGCACTGTGACTGTAGGAGAAGGGGACGATCGCCTGGAGGAGATAATCTCGATGGATCAAACAGCCCGTTTGCGCAGCGGGATAAAAGGCCTGGACCAGATTCTGGCGGGCGGGTTTCTCACCGGCGCATCCTATATCATCCAGGGACAGCCCGGGGCAGGGAAAACCATCCTCTCCAACCAGATCGCCTTTTCTCATGTCGCAGAGGGCGGCCGCGTCCTTTACGTCACGCTCCTCTCCGAAAGCCACGAGCGGCTGTTCCAGGCCCTTGAACCGCTGGCCTTCTTTGATCGCAGCAGGCTCGGCGCGCAAATCACCTATATCAGCGTCTTCCAGACGCTGCGGGATGAAGGGCTCGATGCCGTCGTCAAGCTGCTGCGCAGGGAGACCAAGCGCCAGGACGCCTCCCTGCTCATCTTCGATGGGCTGCTGAACGCCCGCGACCGGGCCGACACCGATTTCGACGTCAAGACATTCGTCGCCGAGGTGCAGGGCCAGGCCGCGTTCGTGGGCTGCACGGTGCTGTTCCTGACCAGTTCCAGCGTCACCGCGATCAGCCCGGAACATACCATGGTGGACGGCGTCCTCGAACTCACCGACACGCTCGCTGGGGTACGCACGGTCCGGCAGATCCAGGTGCGCAAGTCTCGGGGGAGCAAGGCTCTGGGCGGCCTGCACAAGTTCGAGATCGATGATGCCGGGGTGACAGTCTATCCGCGTATCGAGACGCTCTCTCCTCCGGCGAGCGCGGCAGCATCGAGGGTTGAAGTCAGGGTTCCGACGGGCGTCGCGGGTCTCGACAGGATGCTCGGCGGCGGACTTCCCAAAGGTTCAATCACTTTGCTTGCCGGCCCCACCGGGAGCGGGAAAACGACGCTAGGCCTTCACTTTCTGTCCCAGGCGAAGGAGGCTGAGCCAGGGCTTCATTTTGGATTTTTCGAAACGCCCGACAGGCTGCGCGCGAAGGCAGCAGCGCTTGGCATCCGCCTCGCTGCCCAGGACAGCGCAACGCTTGCGATCGACCGCATGCCGCTGGTCGACAATATCGTCGACAAGCTGGCGCATCAGCTGCTTGATCGGGTCTGCTCTCTCGGTGTCAAGAGGCTGTTCATCGACGGATTGGGCGGCTTCGAGCGAGCCTGCGTGCATCGGCCCCGGCTGGTGGAGTTTTTTGCCAATCTGATGGATCAGTTGAGGGGGAGCGGCGTTACCACGATGGCGACCTGGGAAATTCGCGAGATGGTCGGTTCCGACGTCTCAGCGCCTGCAAGGGAAATATCCGCCATTCTCGACAACATGATCCTCCTGCGGCTTTTCGAAGAGGATCACAGTCTCCTCAGGACCGTCTCGGTCCAGAAAATGCGCGACAGCCATTTCGATCCGGCAGTCCACGCAACCTACATCGCTGACAAGGGCCTCGTCATCGGTGAAGCGCTCGGCACCCGCCATGCTGCCCCTCATCCTCAACCCGGTGAAGGCTGACCGCCGCACGGGAGGAATCAGGGAAACTGAACATGGCGCATATCCTTGTAGTCGACGATGAATTCCTTCTCGCCATGATGCTCGCCGATATTCTTGAGGATGAAGGATATGAGGTGGAGACAGCCTCAAACGGACAGGCGGCGCTGGATTCTGTCCAGTCCAGGCGGCCGGGTCTTGTCATCACGGATTTCATGATGCCCGCCATGACCGGGCTGGAATTTGCCGAGGCTGTTCGCGCCGACGAAGCCCTGTGCGATTTGCCGATCGTCCTTGTAAGCGGCGCGCAGGGGTCGATTGCCCGCGAACGGCCTGAACTTTTCCAGGCGGTCTTCGACAAGCCCTATCGCAACCAGACGATACTCGACGAGGTAGCGAAATATCTCAGGCCGGAGCGCCCCTAATCTGCTATCACGGGTAGCAAGGATAGCCATCATGCCGTCGACCACAGACTGCCCGCATGCAGCCGATCCACTCATGGAACGGGATTTCTTCAAGCAAGCGATGGAGGCGTGCGGCGATGCAGTGCTGATCACGGCACCGGCACTAGATCCTCCGGGGCCCGTCATCCTCTTCGCCAATTCGGCCATGGCATCGCTCACGGGCTATAGCGTCAACGAACTTGTGGGCGCAACGCCGCGCCTGCTCCAGGGGCCAGCGACGGACCGGGCCATCCTCGAAGAGTTGAAGATCGCCCTGCGCGAGAAGGGAAGCTTTGCCGCCCAGACTGTCAATTACCGCAAGGATGGCAGCAGCTATATCGTCGAATGGGTTATAAATCCCCTGCTGGATGATGCGGAGACGGTAAAAGCTTGGGTTTCAGTTCAGCGTGATGTTACCATCCGCCTTGAAGAGCAGAAGGCGCGCGAGCAGGCTGAAGCGCGACTGGCGGCCATGTTCCGGGAGTCTCCCTTGGGTCTCGCGGAGGTCGATGGTCCAGGGCGCATCCTTCGCGTCAATCATGAATTTTGTCGGCTTCTCGGCCGCAGCAGCGCCCAATTGCTGACGCTTGAGCTACGGCAGATCGTCCATCCCGATGATCTCGCGCCTGCTCTTGCGGCGTTGGGAGAGGCAGGATCGGCCCAGGAAACCCGTCAGGTCGAGACGCGCTTTTTAAGGTCAGAGGACCGCCCAGTCTGGACGACCAGCAACGTGACGCCGTTAGGAGATGGGTCAGGCCACCTTCTGATCGTGATTGCCGATCTCACGGCGCGAAGGCAGGCGGAAAGGGCGCTGCATCACAGCGAGGAACGCTTCAGGCAATTTGGCGATGCCACTGGCGACGTGCTCTGGATCAGGGACGCTGCGACGCTCAGGCTGGAATATGCCAGTGCCGCCTTTGACCATGTCTATGATATGCCTGCCGCACATGCTTTGGGGCAATCCAATCTGAGGAAATGGGCAAGGATGGTCCTGCCCGAAGATCGTGGCGGCCTATTTGATGCGATCCGAAGCGCCTGCGGCGGCGCGAATGTGACCTGGGAATTCAGGATCAGGAGCGGGTCAGATGGGAGGACACGTTGGCTGCGCGACACAATTTTCCCCATGATCGATGACCGGGGACAGGTCGTCAGATTGGGCGGCATCAGCGAAAATATAACGGACGCGAAGGCAAGCGCCGAACGTCTGCGCATTCTCGTTGCTGAGCTCCAGCATCGGACGCGAAACCTGCTTGGTGTCGTGCGCTCCCTGTCGCAGCGCACCCTTCATGGCAGCAACAGCCTGGTTGAGTTTGGGCAGCGCTTTGATGACCGTCTTGGCGCCCTGGCTCGGGTCAACAGCCTCCTTTCACGCCTTGAAGATGGCGACCGGATCACCTTCGACGCTCTCGTCCAAGACGAAATCGACGCCCTTACTGTTCCCCGGGAATATGCGCAGGGCAGAATCGCACTCACAGGGCCTCGCAACATCAGATTGCGATCGGGAACGGTACAGACCTTCGCCCTCGCGTTACACGAACTATTCCATAATGCGGCCAAACATGGTGCGTTGTCCCAGGATAGCGGACGCCTCAAGATCTGTTGGCGCCTGGAGCCGGGCAGGGGATCAGTTTCCAGGCTCTATATCGATTGGCTTGAAAGCGGGGTGACAATGCCGCCTGCCGATGGGCTGCCACGCCGCAGTGGCTATGGACTGGAGCTCCTCGAGCACGCACTGCCCTATCAGTTGAGTGCGGAAACGAGTTTCGAGCTACTGCCCGACGGTGTCCGCAACATTATCGTGCTGCCCGTGTCCGCTTGATCGCCAGGGTAGACTTCGGCCTCGTCGAAATTCCTCGTTGAGGCGCGCTGAGCCGGCCAGCACAGCCGGCAGCTCATGTCCAAGGCGCGCCCGTCGATATCGTGACCCAGTTGCCTGTATGCCAAATTCAAAGAGTGAAGCTGATAAGCTGCCGTAAGCCAGACGGATGGCGCAAGCCATCGAGCACCCCCTTCTTTCTGCTCATCTCGCGTTCAGCTTGAACCGATAGACATGCACCTCCCCTTAATCAGATCGGAGGATGATTGATGCGCAAAGCGCTTCGTTCAGTCGCCCTGATGGGCGTTGCTGCATGTTTTGCCACTGGTGCGGCGATGGCAGCCTCAAATGACGGCCGGATGATGACCGTAGACCTTCCTGACGAACCTCTCATCCAGATCACCTATACCGGCGATATCGCTCAGGGCGCGCGCATTATACCAGACGCGCATCTCACGCCTGTCTGGCTGCATCCCTTCCATTCCGCGCCCTTCACGATGCTGGAACGCATGTCTCTTGAAATGGACCGGACCTTTGCTGCCATGATGCGGCAGGCTGAAACCATGAAGACGGTTGCGTTGGCACAATCTAATGGAATGACCTTCGCATCGCGGACCATGCCCTCTGGCACGGTGCGTTACAGCTATGTCATGACAGGCGAGGGCGGTAGCTATTGCAGCAAATCGGTACAGATCATGTCCAACGGATCCGGCGCGAAACCCAGCGTGGTGTCGCAGAGTTCGGGCGACTGCGGCGCCGGCTCTGCGCCAGCAGAGAATAGCCAGCGGTCAGATGCGAGAGGGCGGCTGCCTGCAAACATGATCTAAGCCGCCTGGCAAGACGCTTCATTTGGGGGAGGCAGTTCCGGCCTCCCCGTCTCACTGGAGGGGCTTCTTTGTCCCAACGCCCCGGCACGAGGGGCCGATAAGCGCGAGAGCACAGCGATTGTGACGCTAGCTTATGGTATCAGCGGCGCTGGTTCCCACCTGTCATCCGCGTCCAATCTTGCCCCGGCGCCAATGACATCGCCGGCCAAAGTTGGCGTGGCTATGCCGCGCGCCCTTGCATTTACTTCCAATTGGTTTAATTTTCCTGGTGTGCGGGCCGGGCCCCTCTGACGGTCGTTTACGGCGACTGTGATGTCGGACCGCATCGAGTGCGCTCGATGCCGGTCCATAAAAAAGTCCTTCAGGACAGATGGCGAGCCACTCGTTCGACAGAGTCAAACGAGGAATGCTGTGATGCCCGACCAGCCTGCTGAACATCCGCGCACCATGAGCGCACGTGTCAACCGGTTAGCCGCTCGATGACCTTGATGGAAGGTTTCGCGGCGCTCGCGACCGAGCCTGCCGCATGGGCCGCCCTCGCGACGCTTGTCGTGATGGAGGTCGTGCTGGGCATCGATAACCTCATCTTCATCTCGATCCTCAGCAACAAGCTGCCCGAAGAGCATCGCGCGCGGGCGCGCCGGATCGGCATAGGGCTGGCGCTGGGCTTGCGCCTGCTGCTGCTCGCATCCATTGCCTGGATCATCCAACTGACGCAGCCGGTGTTCGAGGCTTTTGGTCATGGTTTCTCATGGCGCGACATGATCCTGATCGCTGGCGGCCTTTTCCTGGTCTGGAAAGCGACCAAGGAAATTCATCACAATATCGATCCCGCGCCGAACGATGATCTCTTCGACACCAAGAGCGTCGGCATGGGCTTTGCCGCGGCAATCGGGCAGATCATATTGCTCGATCTTGTCTTTTCGATCGACAGTATCATCACGGCCGTAGGCATGACCGACAATATTGCGATCATGGTGGTGGCCGTTGTGACCGCGGTAAGCGTCATGCTGCTGGCCGCCACGCCCTTGTCGAACTTCATAGGCCAGAACCCGACCGTGGTCATGCTTGCGCTGGCATTCCTGATGCTGATCGGCACCACCCTTATCGCTGAAGGCTTTGGAGCCCATGTCCCGAAAGGATATATCTATGCGGCCATGGCTTTTTCCGCCGCTGTCGAAGCGCTGAACATCTTCGCCCGGCGCCGTCAGGCAAGCGGGTCAACCACACGGGAACCGGCCTAGACCACAGAGTCAAATCCAGCCGCTTGCGGTGCTTGGTCCTGTTCACAGAAGGCTGGGAGAACCTCAGCCAGTTTGTAATGCAGACGAGAGGAGAGAAGGGACGTGCGTGACATTCTGCTGCAGGCCAACAGCCATCCCGAACCGACGCCTGACTGGGCCCTCGACAGAATGGCGGAGCTTGCTGCGCGCCTCGAGGCCAAGATTGGGATCGGCGTCTGCAAGGTTCATATTTCTCCGCTTTCGAACTGGCTGGCAAACTCGCTTCTGGACGTCGATGGCATTATCGCAGGAGAAAACAGGAAGAGCGCTGACAACGCCGATGCGCTCGTCACCGCCTTTGCATCCCGGATGCCTGCGACACATCGGGGAGAGGCGTTCCTTATCAACTGCCCGGGCACGGTCACCCATTGGCAATTCGCGGTAAGGGCAAGAACCCACGATCTGTCGGTGGTCCCGGTTTACGGGCATCGCGGATCCGTCGCTGTCGCCGAGGGGCTGATCTTTGAGTCAGGCCGTCCTGTCCTGTTGTTGCCGCACGTTCAGGCACTCAATCCTGAGAGGATCGCGATCGCCTGGGATGGCAGCCGTGTCGCAGCAAGAGCCTTGGCCGATGCGCTGCCGCTGGTACGGCTCGCAAAAGCGGTTTCCATCGTGCAGATCACCGGCGAGAAGGATTTGACGCAAGCGGCAGCCGCTGAGGACGCCATTGTTCACCTGGAACATCATGGCATCAAAGCGCAGGCCATCGACGTCCCGCTCGAGGGGCAGGATGCGGCAGCCTCTCTTCAGGCCTATTGCGAACGGAACGGTTACGATTTGCTCGTCATGGGTGCGTTCGGACACTCACGCGTACGCGAATTTGTCCTGGGCGGGGTGACCCGTTCGATCCTGGACGGGCCGCGCTTGCCGGTGTTCATTTCGCATTGATAGTCTGCGCCGTCCAAGCAGAGCTGTGTCAAAAAGATGGCGGACCGCCAAAGCTCTCTTGCACCCATCGCACTCGAGGATATGTCCTTGCTTTCGGGCGATTGGACGCCTTCGGCACAAACACTGATCTAATGGCTGGGAAGACGGAAAGAGTGGCGGCCCAGATAGACAAGAAGCTATTTCGACAATCGGCATCTCCACATCGTGGAAGCCGGGCATGAACATGCTTTCCCGCCTCGATGTCTGGCTGGGAACGACATTGTTCCATCCGCCTATCATCCTCGTCTGCCAACTCACACGGCAGTCACAATATGCGCTATACCGCGCATTGTGGTTCTTTGCCGCCTGCCATGCGACCTATTATGGCCTGACGGCAGAGAAGGGCCTGGTTTTTTCCGTCTTCATGTGGGGATGGGTTGTCGCAACTCTGGTCAACGCCACGCTCTATCCTGACCGACCGGCCCGCTCATCGGGCTTTTTCCGCGGCATCTTCTGGATATTCTTCCTTTCCGGGGCTGCTTTCGTCCCGCTCACCGGCACGGTTACCGACGGAACCGTCAGAGCACTGATCGTCCTGTTTGCAGAATATGCGGCAACGATTAAAACCATTCCGCCGCGGCGAAAAACCCTCGGTTCTTTCTCGGGAAAGCGAAAAAGCAGCCCGTCCGTCCCGTAGGCTGGATCGGCAACGCTCGGTTCGTAAATGAGCAGCACGGCATTTTTTCAGAAATGTGGCTGTTCCTCTCAGAATATCGGAAACCTCTGGCCGGTCCGTCTCGCCAAAACGGCGATCTGCACCGAGCCATCAGACGATCCCCCGATCAGCGACAGACCGGACACTGATAGTAGAAACGCCACGCCATTATGTCCGATAAATGCGATTCTCGGACATATAAAATGTCGCCATAGACATGTATGGAAGCGTCTGTGGCGACCCGCTATGCTGCCGGGCCCTACCGGGTCGAACACGACCAATCGAAGAACCTGGCGCCCTATCATGACCTCATCCGCCGTCTGGCCGATCATAAGAAGGCGGCCGAGTTCCGGATGTCGGCGGCCGCGCGGGTTCGGTTTCCCTTGCAGCTCACGCAACTCATTCAGGTCGATTCTAGGACTAGCCCGGCGGTGCAGATCGCCGATATCTTGGTCGGGGCGGTCATCGAGGCGGGAAACACCCTGGCGGGAGTTCGCTCCGCGGGCCTCGACCCGCGTGCCGTATTGTCCCTCTACGCCGAAGACCAGCTCATTCATCTGCTGCCCTCCGGGATCGGCAATGATAGGCACGTACACGACAAATCATCCGCCAAGTGGAGAATAGCGGCGCCCTCCCCTTCCCATATAAAATTCTTGAAACTTTCATTTTTTGGAAGTATCTAGAATTTTATGAGCGCCCTCGCCTCCGCCCTTTCTGCCAGCAACCTCGTCGGCCGCGTCTTCGACGAGCAGCAGCTCGGCGAGGCGCTTGGCGGGAGCGAAGGACGCCGGTACGCGCTAGTCAACCGGGCGATCAAGGACGGCTCGCTCATTCGCCTGAAGCGCGGGAGCTATCTGCTCGGCCAGTCCTATCGCCCGGACCCGATCCATCCTTTTGCCGTCGCGCAGGCGCTCCTGCCCGGAAGCTATGTCTCATTCGAGACCGCCCTCGCCCACCATGGCTGGATTCCCGAGGCGGTTCATGCAACCGCCAGTGTCACCCCTGCCCGCAAGTCACTGGCCTATGATACCCCGACCATGGGACGGTTCACCTTCCATCCGCTTGCCCTCCATGAGTATCAGTTCCTGGTGAGTGTCGAGCGGCACAAGCTGGGCGCCCTCACCGCTTTCGTCGCAAGCCCCCTTCGCGCTCTTCTCGACCTGGTCGCCTTGCGCAAACAGCAATGGACCGATCTCGACTGGCTAACGGGCGGCCTGCGTATCGATGAGGACCATCTTCGCGTCCTCAAGCGCAAGGAGTTCGCGGTGCTCAAGAGCGTCTACAAGCACAAGGGTGTGAACGCATTTCTGCGATCGCTGGAAAATGAGGTCCGCCCCCGGCGCCTCACTGCGGCGGGAGGCTCGATTGATGATTGAGATGCTCCAGAAAAAGCTCCGCGACTACGGGACGACCAACGCAGTCGAGGAAGAAAACGCGACCAAGGAGATCATCCAGGAGATCGCGCTTTACGCCTTGTGGCGCGCGGACTTCTTTGATGTCGCCTTGTTCCACGGCGGGACCAGCCTGCGCATCCTCCACGCCCTTCCCCGCTTCTCCGAGGATCTTGATTTCCTGCTGCGCGCGCCCGGTCCCGATTTTCAATGGGCGCCCTATCTCGCCACGCTCGTCGAGGTCTTCGGCCAGTTCGGTTTGAAGCTCGAAGCGCAGCCGAAAGAAAAGATGGACAGGGTCATCCGGGAAGCGACCCTCAAGGACAGCTCGATCGCGAGCCAGCTCAACCTCAGCTTCGCCGGCTCTGGCCCCTCCCGGACGCTCAGGATCACGCTCGGGATCGATACCAATCCCCCCGCGGGTTCCGCCGAGGCATCCACATTTCTCGACTTTCCCGCCGATTACGAGGTGCGCCACCAGGATCTCGGCTCCAACTTCGCGCTCAAGATCCACGCCTTGCTCTGCCGGCCCTATCTAAAGGGGTGCGACTGGTTCGACTTCTCCTGGTATGTCGCAAACCGCGTCTATCCAAATCTGCCATTGCTCAGATCAGCGCTGCTGCAAGCCGGCCCATGGCCGGGCAAGGATGCGCTGGAAATCGACGGTGCGTGGCTCATCGACACATTGAAATCGAAGGTCGCGGCGATCGACTGGGCCGAGGCGGCGGCCGATGTCGAGCGGTTCCTGCGCCCGGCGGAGGCGAAGTCGCTTGGCCTGTGGAGCGAACGATTCTTCCATGCAAAGCTCGATCAGCTTGCGAAGGGAGCGCCGGCGTGATGTCGCGTGCGCTGCTCCCCCTCTCCCCCAATTTGCCGGCCGACCTCCTTGCTGAAATCGAGGGCGCGCACGAGACGCTTGCGGCTGCCAAGGCGAACTCCACCCAAAAGGCCTATGCGTCGGACTGGGATCGCTTCTGCACTTTTTGCGAAGCGCGCAATGTCGAGGCATTGCCGGCTCATCCTGATGTCGTCGCGCTGTTCGCGCATGTCGAAGCCGAAGCAGGCATAGCGCCGGTCACAATCGGCCGCAGGATCGCGGCAATCAACCATCACCACAAGGAGTCCGGTTTCGCCTCGCCCATCGCGCGCGACGGTGCCGGCGTCATCGCGCAAATGATGGCCGGCGTCCGCCGGAAATATGCGCGAAAGAAGAAGCAGAAGGCGCCAGCGGAGGCCGACGTCTTGAAGACCATGCTCGCGACGATTGAGGGCGAGGGCCTGCGAGCTTTAAGGGATCGGGCGATCCTGGCTGTGGGAATGGCGGGCGCGCTGCGGCGCTCCGAGCTCGCCGCCATGCAGCTCTCCGATCTCCAGTTCGTCGAAGCGGGGCTGCGCATTACAATTCCCAAGTCCAAGCGCGACCAGGAGGGCCATGGCCAAGTCATTGCTATTCCAGATGGGCGGTTCATTCGCCCTGTTGCGCTGCTCAGAGACTGGCTCACGGCAGCGGAGCTCGATCGGGCTGATCCCATCAGCGGGAGGCCCCCGATCGGTCCGGTGTTCCGAAGGCTGACGCGGTCCGACGCTTTGACCATCAGTGCGATCACCGACAAAACGGTGGCCCGCCTGGTCAAGGCGACCGCCGCCGCCGCGGGTTTGGACGAGACTATCTATTCGGCGCACTCCCTGCGCGCAGGCTTCCTTACCCAAGCCGCAGCGGATCGCGCGAATTTGTTCAAGATGAAGGATCACTCAAGGCACAAGTCACTCGAAACGGTGGCGGAATATGTCCGCGACGCAGCGATGTTCGATGACCACGCTGGACAAGATTTCTTGTAGGCGCTTCAGCCATTGTCGTGCGTAGACCGCCCATGTGGCCCGGCAATGCGCGACGACGGGCGCACCCCGATCCGAAAATGCGGAACAATAGCAAAGCTGTGCTGGGCACGGCGAAATGCTCCTATTCGGTCGTTCGGCCGTCAAAATGCTCGTGATCAGCTTCGGCATCGCCCTTGGTGCCATGAACGACGCCGTCCCTGTGCTCAGGCGGCGCATAGATGGTGTAGAGCTGGAGCAGACTTTCGCCTGTGTTGATGATGTTATGACGGGCGCCAGCAGGCACGATGATACCGTCGTCGCCACTGATCGGAATTAGGACGCCATCGATGACGACCTCTCCCTTGCCCTGTTCGACGCGGAAGAATTGATCACGGTCGTCGTGGACCTCGAGGCCGATCTCTTCCCCGGGTCGCAACGCCATCAACACGAGCTGCAGATTCTGGCCTGTGTAAAGCACACGACGGAAATCTTCGTTTTCCTCGGTGATCTTCTCGATGTTTTTGACAAATCCTTTCATGCTGATCCGGTTATCCTTAAAATGTCGCCCTAGCCGCACTTGCTAAAGCGGACTGCGCTACAATTGATGAATGAGAGTTTGAGAATAGCCTGAAGGCGGATATGCCCCCCATCCGGTATGATACTTAGTAAGCTAAGCGCAGGACAGGTGACAGGCTGGCGTGTGGCGCTGATGAACATCACGGGAACATAGCTGGTGACGCCACGCATTGCGCGTGCTGGGTAAGCAGAAGAGGGCATTGGCCGCCTCTCGATGCCTCACGCGATGTCGGCAGTGGCAGCGAGGCTATCAAACGCCTAAGAGGATCGCATGATCGAGAATGACATCAAGGCGCTCGTCGAAGAGCATTACAAAGATCCCAAGGCGGGCCTCCTGCTCCTGTCGCAAATTGGGATGCAGCTTACGGAGGCGGGGCTATGGCCATCTGCCCACGACAAGCGAACCCTCTACGACGCGGTTGAAGCCACGGCCGCCGTAAAGGCAGTCCGCGATGACGATGCAAAGTCCTTCATCGCGGTCGTACTCGCGGGCGATGAGCAAAGGGCCATTAGGGCGATTGACGATCGGCGCAAGCGCCATTTTCTGCGCGGTTTGCCAAGGGCACTGCTGCTGGCGTTTACCTTGGCGACGCCGCAGGATCAGATCATGTCGGTCCTGATCGGACATAAAATCACCTACTCGGTCGGCCCAGAACTGGCGGAGGGCGCGATCCGTGTGGACGAAGACCTTCGCTTGCCCGGTCTCACGGTGATGGACATAGCTGCGCTTGGCGACGAGGAGGTCGAGCAGATCGACACGCGCGTTAGGGCATGGTGCGAACGGCATAATATCGATCCGGCCTCGCTCGCGCGCATGCCGGCAAAACCCGGCCCACCGGCACCCGCTCCCAGCTTTAAGGGTTCGAGCGCATTGGAGAGGCTCTACGCGGCGCAGGATCCGGACGTAGCCAAGCGGCTGACCGTGCCGATTGACATTGCTCTGGCGTTGAGCCGCATGCACTGATGATGAAGGTTTCTAAGCGTCGCCGGGTCGTGCAGCCGCGCGGCCCGCAGCCAATGTATCTGATTGCCGGGTTACCCAAATCGGTTCACAAGAGCGCAATCGACGGTCTGCAGGCGCGGCTGCCCGAGACGATTGTGAGAGGTATTCCATCATCCTCTAAGGATGGCGCGCTCTACTCACCGGCCATGGTGAACCTCCTCGTGCGGTCCGTGGGCGCGTTCGCAATTCGCAGACGCGGCAACGGCAACGCTCAGCCCACGCCGGCTACGATCACCCTGCTATTCGTGCCCGCGCCCGATCAGGAGGTGCTGTTGAGCCGGTTTGATTTCGTCCTCATGTCCGCGCCGCTCGCCACGCTCGTGGCGCGAGATGAGAAATATGTTCAGCTCCGCCACGATCCCGCCGCGGTCGCCGAGGCGCTCATCGCCGCCGTCGCGGCTGCCGGGGAGGCGCGTATGAACCTCAATCAGGTAGTCCGCCGGCTTGGCTATCGATCGGACAATGAGGCCCTCCTCCTGCCGCCGCGAAATTTCATGACACAGAACGGCAACCTTGTCCCCCTTTTCCTTGATTTCCGCCGGGGAGATAGGCCGTGGGACGATCGCCTTGAAGACCTGGGTCCGGTTCCGCTCACCCATGAGGATGTCCCGCTGCGGGTGAAGCCGCAGCAGACGCGGCGACCCTTCGTGGACAGCCGCGGTGTAGCCTTCTTTATCGCCCATCCCAACGCGTATGACGGTCCCCCACGTGAGGTCGAGGAAGAAAATGATATCGAGGAACTGCTTGCCACCCTCCGGGCGCTGTACCGTTTTGGTGGAGCGCTCGAGCCGGGCATGCATCACGATGCGCAGCGTGCCGATGGGTCCGAACTCGGAGGTGCCGCATTCGAGTGCAGCGAGAAGGGGCGTATCCACGGCAAGGGTGGCTACGCCAACATCTATCCTAATGATTTTGTACGGATCGCAAGCTATGACCAGGCGGAATAGATAATCCGCCGACACTCTCATTCGAGTGTACGGCGATTATCCAATCATCCCTCTATCGCTCATCAGCCGGTCGAAAGGCTTTGGAAGCCCATCGTTTCGCTTAGGTCGCAACCGAAGCGAAAGGTCCCTAAGGACCAGCGGATCTTGAAGCCGTAGCTCCAGCGCTTTCTTCTAATTGCGTTAGAATCCACGCGATGCCCATAGGGGCATTAGATAAGCCTTTAAATGGCAAGTCTGGCGCATATGTCAACTGTTATGGCGTGCGAAGTAGAACTCTCGCGCGCCAAGAGCCCGTCCAGGCGCCAATTTTAAAACCGCTCAACAAGAACCAGGCCAGACCTGAATTGAGTGCTTGGAGGCAACCGAACGCTCCCTGCAGCGGGGATTGCGAAGCACTTTCATCCAAGCTTCTCCTTGCTCGAGGCTAGGACAGAGCGATCGCGCCCGATGAAGGCCCAAGGCCACCATCACAGATCGAGACCAAGGCTGCGTTCGGGGAGGGGCAGCAGGCGAGCGACCTCCTCTGCCTTGAGGCCTGCTTCATCCCGGCCGCTCGTCGGCACTGTGGCGCCTCTGGGAAGCGGGGGCAGGTTGCCGGGCAAGGGAGGGAGATCAGGCAACTGTCCGCGGGAACCGGGATCGAACTTCCCGCGGGGATCTTGCCGGCTTGTCCCGTCGATACTCAATCTCCCGAGCGTTTCGAGGGCCGAGGTCTTGTTCCCAGCGTTCATGTCGAGCTGCCGAGCGAGCTTCTCTCTGTCGTCTACAACCATGGTGATAACGTCGCGCACACGGGTGACACCGACGTTGAACAGCCGCTGGTTCGAGAGATTGCGCTCCTGTGCCGACATGACGATGATCGCCTTATCGGTGGTCACTCCCTGTGCCATATGCATGTTCAGCGCATAGGCGAGGTCCAGCCGTGAGAGCATCGGATCGTCAGCCCCCAAAGTCAGGCGGCCACGATCTGCGGTTTCAACCGTTATCCCGCCCGCCTCCACGCCAACCACTCGTGCGATCGCCGCATTGTGAAGACCGCGATCCTTGTCATTGGCAGTCCAGCGGATGCGGTCTCCTTCACGAAGCTGGAGGGTCTTTTTCTCGTGCAGCTGAAGCCGGTCGCGCTTTTCGGTCGGTGATAACCGCTGAGGATCGATCCGAATTTTCCTTTTACCATCAGAAAGATCGACCTTGCCGTTACGATGGACCTTCAACACATTGTAGCGGCCTTCGCCGATCCCGATGTCCCGCGCTCCGCCCCGCGCCACCTCAAGCGTCTGTCCGGGTCGGTAGGTCGAGGCGAAGCGCAATTCCTCGCGCGTCATATTGACCCGTTCGGTGACGGTAAGTTGAATAGCGGCGCCTTTGACCGAACCCTCCGCAACAAGACCGTCCTGGATCGCGGCGTTGATGATCGCGCGCGCTTCGCGTCCAGACGCGAACACCGCCGTGACATCTCGATCGGAGGCTGGCAAAGCCATCCACAGATCGGCTGCGGCAGCGGCTGGTTGTGCATGCTCGATGATGCGCTCACCCAGCACTTTCATGGCCGTGCGCGCATGACCGTCATTCGCGAGCGCGGCAACAGTGCGGAGTTGATCGGTGCGCTGGCGAATGTTCTCGTCCATACGCGCCACTGTGCTGCCTCCTGCCTGGATCATCGCGAAGGACTTGCCCGCATCGATCGACGAGAGCTGCTGCCGGTCGCCCACCAGGACGAGCTTGTCCACTCCCAACGCATCGCTGATTTGATGCAGCTTGAGCATATCCCTGCTCGAAACCATCGAGCTTTCGTCCACGACCAGCATGACGCCGCTCAAGGCTGCGCGCGCCGCCTCGTAACCGGCTGTATCGCGCTCCGTTATATATCGCTCGTTCGCCCAGACAAAGGAGGCGATCGTTCGCGCCTCGATACCCGCACCTTCGGCAAGATCCGCCACCATCTTGTTCTGGAACGCCAGGCCGGTGATCGAACGCCCCTCAGCCTTGGCGACCTGCGCCACCGCCTGGAGCATCGTCGACTTTCCGGCGCCCGCTACCCCCTGAACGGAAACGGTGCGATCCGCTGATGAGAGGATCATCGTCGCAGCGCCGAGTTGCCCGGAATTGAGCGGGCGATGCACGACGTCCTGAAGCCTGGACGGCGCATCTGGAGCACCAAGTATCGGCTGCGCCATGTCCTTCCCCTCGTCCACGAGGCGAAGGATCGCCTCTTCCGTGCGCAGGGCCTCCGGGGTCGTCACCATTGGTCCGTTCTTGTCGGCCGCTCGCGCGACGCCCGGAATGAGCTGGCGGTTCTGCACGAGCTGCCCAATGCGTCCTTCAACCCCCTCTATGGTTACGTCCTTCATGCCAAGGTCGAGCGCAGTCTTGGCAAGCTTGTGAAGCGGCCAGGCTGCCTCTCGTTCCGACAGGATGCGAACCGCCGAGGCGACAGCAAATTGGGCGCGGGCTTGCGCGGGGGATTTGACGGCGCGGGCCAGAGCATTGTCGACAAGCGGGTCATGGGGGCCAAGCAGTCCGCCCACCAGTGTGCGGGCCGCGTCAATCGCATCGACGATGGACCGATAGCCGCGTTCCAGACTGCTGTCGGGAGATGAAAGGCCAGCACGACCTTGTGCGGCGAGGGCAAGTCCCTTCCCGTCGAACCCGAGCGCCGCCGCGCGATCGATCCAATCCTGCCGCAAGGCCGCCCGATCCTCGATGCCAAGCTTGGGATCGCGTGAGCGCATCGTAATCTCGCGCAACCCTTCTGGCGAGCTGATCCCGAGCTTGGTGGCGCGCTCAAGTATCTCCACTCGGCGCTGGCTGAATTCTGCCACGGCCGCCTTGGACACGCCTGCGATCTCGAAGGTCCCATGCCTGCCCTTGAGCTCAATCTGATATCCTCGTCTTTCAAGCTCGCTACGCAGATGGGCATGGTAGATTGAGCCGATGACGCTGTTGTGGGCCCAGATTTTGTCAGCGTGGAGCGCCTGCCATCTGCCATCGGGCATTTGCGTGAGATTGGCGATGACGGCGTGGATGTGCCCCTGCGGATCGAGAGCGCGGCTCGTATCGTGCTGGAAGAGGGCATAGACAAGGTTACCTGACTGGATCGGAACCTTTCGTCCCTCCACATCGCGACGCCCTTGCGCGAGGTTCTGCTCGACCCAGGCCATGGTCTTTCGGACCGCAGTCATGTTGGCTTCGAGAATCCGCTTGTCGCCAGCCACATAGGCCTGGATCGAAGCCGATTTGGGCATGGAGAAGGTCAGGTCAACACCGGCCCGTCGATTTTCCACCTGAGCAATGGCTTCGCCGCCGGGCAGGATACCGTTAAGCGCTGCTTCAAAGGCATCCTTGGTGACCTCCCCCGAAAGGCCGAGCGTCTTCGCCCCCTCTCCGGCCCAACTCGTCATCTCGGAGGACCCCTCGACGGTATAGTAGTCATCCTTCGCGAAATAATTCGCGGCACCCGATGCAGAGCGGACAGGGGCGACCGAGAGCATCTTTTCAGATCCCCATGTCCGCGCCATCCTGATCGCGGCCGGAATGGAACGCCTGCCGCAATTCTACCAGCGTCAGGTCTTCTGCGCGGGGAGGTTGGGCGCTCTCACCCTCCCGCGCTCGGGACAGGGTTTGTCGCTCAGCCTGGGCCTCCGAAGCCGGACGCGATGTACGGTCCTTCTCCACCGAATGGCGCGAGGAAGCCGGCTGGCGGGGTTCAGCGCTGAGGGCACCCGCGCGCCCTGCTCTACGATGCTCCTCCCAGACCTCAGCGGAGCGGGCATCGGCGGCCGCGTGCCCGGAGAGGCAGCCGGGTTCCACGACCTGTTGCACGACCTGGCCTGCACCATCGCGGCCACCACCCTCCCCTCCCTCTTCCTCGAAGACCTTTTCTCCGCGTCTTGACCTTACAGGCTGGATATCCGGCCGAGGGATGAAGCCCTGCGCGACGCTCGGATAGTCCTTCCATGCAAGGCGAATTCTCGCGGCAGGAAAACCGTCGGGAAATTTCACAAAACCGTGCATCGATGGCAGGTTCGTGATGTCGTCGGCTATGACAAGAGGTTCCACCTGCTTTCGCGGAGTCAAGGTCGAGGCATCGCGCGTATTGTTATAGCCATAGCTATAGGCTTCATCCATCTGGCGTACCTCGCGGTTGCCTATATAGCGCGCGCACTGCTCCGCAGTGTCGAGATCCGCGGTCGCGAGGATGAGTTTGGAGCGCGCCAGCGATGCAAGATTGCGGGCACCCTGCTCACCATAGACCTCAACCAGTTTCTCGAAGCTGTGCAGCCCCAGGACCATGGCGCCGCCAAAAGCGCGCGCGGTCTGCAGACCATTCTCGATCGCGGGCAATCTGTGCAGCGCTCCGAGTTCGTCAAACAGGAACCAAGTCCGCAATGACCATGTTCGAGGAAGGGTCATGAGACGATTGATGGCAAGGTCCATCCAAAGCGTCAGCAGCGGCCGGTTCATCGGCAGGTCGATATAATTTGACGTCACGAACAGAATCGAACCTGGCTTCTTGTCGCGTGTGATCCAGTCACGGATCGAGAAGGCCTCACCCTCGTCCGGCAGGAAACGCAGGACCTGTGCATTGGTGTTGAATACGGCGCGGATTGATTCCGCCATGCGGGCCGCTTCCGGAGCAGTCAGCGGATCGGCAATGGTGTTCGCAAGAACATGGTGAACACGCTTGAGGTCCGCGGTCATAAGATTCTCGGAGAGCGCAAGATTACTGGTCAGGCCGCGTTCCTGGAGGCGCACGCACATCTCGATGAACAAAGTGCGCGCAGCGAGCGCCCAGAAGGGTTCCGACGCCCCCCCGTCCGAGGGAATAAGCGCGGCCGCCGCCGCGGTGAATTCGCTATGGCTGCGGCAGTCATTGAAGATCGACCAGGCCGGACAACGCGCATCCATCGGATTGAGGATCGTATCGCGCTCGGGATCGTAGAATGCCTCCACATAGGCGCCGGTCAAATCGAAAATGACTGCTGTATCCTGGCGCTCGCGCATCTGTGCCACCAGGCTCCTGATTTCGGTGGTCTTGCCCGATCCGGTCGTACCGATCACCATCGTGTGGGATTGCTCGGTCCGATGCGGATAGGGGATACCGGCCAGCATGTAGGGGTGATGGATACCGCTGTCCTTGCGGACCCTGAACGGAAGCGCCAATATCTGTCGTGCCGGCACCCCAGGCAGCAGGCTGCGTGCCTCCTCCTCGAACTTTATGCGATTATGTTCACCGATCTCCGACTGGAGGATGGAACGCTCCACAAGCATGGCGCCTCGCTCATGCCGTTCCTGAAGGATCGACCGCCCCCGACGGCGGGAGAGATCGACGAACCAGATCGCCAGCGGAATGGTGACGAACACCGAGACCAGGAAGGCGCCGAGCAGCCCGCGAACCGCAATAGCCCAGGCCTTGATGACGTCGGGGATAGAGGGGACGGACTGCATGACCGTTCGCACGATCTCGCCATCTGGAAGCGTGACGTTCACACGCTTGTTCGGGTCCAGGCCGATCCAGTTCCACAGTCCTGCGTAGATTTTCATGCAGATGAGCTGGAAGCCGTGCTCATCGAGCTTGATTGACACAATGATAGACCAAGCGGTGGCGAAAGCGAATAACCACAGGATTAACGGCAGCTTGGCGCCCGAAAACCACATCATCATCTCGTGGGTGATGAGCTGACTACCACGCGTGAAATTACCAGCGTTGCGCTGGACTTCACCCCGGGCGCTATGATGGACGAGAGGGATCGACCGACCATTGGAGCGGATGTCAACCTTAGGCGCCATGATATAGCTCCAGTCGCTTGTCGGTTTCCGCTATGATGCGGTCGCGATATTCAGGAAATCGCTCGCGAATGATGATGTCGATCGCAAGTTGCTGGAACTCGCTGATCCTGGCGATCCGCCGTTGGCTCGCGGTCAGCAATTGACCTGATGCGAGGAAACTATCGACAGCTGCGCGCAGGAGATCTGACGCCGAGCAGCCACGCTCTTGGGCGAGCGCAACAAGTCGGTCGTATTTGGTCCGATCGATCCGGACCGTGCAATGTTTGTTGGGAGTTGTCACACCAAGCCTCCTAGCAGGGAGGCCGGCAGGGTCTGGGAAAGCGCTTCCTTCTATATCTCACCGAGATTGGGGAGGCAAGAATATCCCGTCAGGCGGCGCGGGCGTGGTCTCGTGTAACACGCTGATATCAAGGGTTTCAGGGAGATTTCGACCCTCGGGCAGGATGTCCCACAGCGGCCCACGGTAGCAAAACTGTGCAAGCCTTGGAATTTCCGTGGAAAAGCCATGCACCTTGGTGCGTTCGGTGTGCATCTCTGCGCCAGGATTGATCCGTATCCCAGGGCTGTCGCGGGTTCGCAGGTTTCATGGGTGGGTTATTGCCTCCGGCGGGGCGTCGGGCCGTCCGGCGGACGGAAAAACATGCGCTGTTTCGGGCCGGAAACCGTGCATCCCAGACTTTCCCGGCGGCCATCGGAGCCGATCGTTGGCGATGACTATCAGGTCCAGGGAGCGGCAGGGTTCGTGACCCGAATGGGGGGGGGGACAAGGCATCGCCCTGGCTCCGTGAGCCTGGCCGGGAACCGCTTCTTCCGGCGGGCGGCGGCCTGGCGAATAGAGCCCGGACGGGGGATCCTTTTTGTCCCGCCGGGCCGCCACCGCAACTTTCCCTTCCAGCAACCCATCGCCCTCGGTAGAATGCCCCTCGTTCATAGCCCGATCAGCGTGAACCAAGAGGCCCTTATGGCACGCACATTGGAACAGGAGCGCGCTGCGCTCGCAGAGGACGAACGCAAGCTGGAAGAGCGCCGGCAACGGCTTGTTGAGAAAGAGCGGGAGGCGGCAATCCAGGCCGTCGACAGGGCCGGGCTCCTGAAACTTGAAGGCAAACGCCTGGCAGGTCTGATGACCTGCATCCGGTCCCTCGGAATCGACGAGGTCGAGAAGCGGCTTACCGCGTAAGCGTCCCGCCGCGACACAAGTCGCGGCTCGGACATGGGGGGTTCGATGGCCCCCCATGTCCGACCCATCCTCACACAAAAAAGGGGGAGAGAGGCGACCCGCGCCCCTCCCGGTTCCGGTCTCAATATTCATCGAGCAGCCCGCCCGGTGCGGTGTAGACGATACGGTCAATCATCGCCTGGCTCAGCACCCCATAGTCGCCCTCATCGACGGCGAGGTAGCCAAGGTCTGCGTCCTCGATGACATGCTGGTCGAAGTAGCTGTGGTGCGCCCGGCTTGTGGCGTTGGCGACGGCGGCGAAGTAGGCGGCGTTGTGCGCGGCGGCGGCTGTGATCATCTGCATCGTGAAGCTCCTCATCTGTCTTGAATGACAGGGGCAGTCGCGTCGGGTGGGCGGAGCCGGGTCAGGGACCCGCAGAGCGGGCCGCGAAGCGGCGGTGGGGGTCACGATTTTCTTCGGCAGCCACCGCCGCTTGAGGATAGATGCCACGCCTGACCCGCCGAAGAAAATGGTGGGGCCCCGCCGTCCTTGAGGCGGCTTCGATCGCCCGACATCATGGGAAGACTGTGAGAGATTTTTCCCTCTCGTGGAGTCCGGCAAAGCGTAGCGGCGAGCGGCCTGCTCAGGGCCGCGCGGCACGCGAGCGAGCCGGGACAGAACAGCGCGTTCCATGTACGCCCTCTTCCTCCTTCGACAGGTGGAGACCGCCTGTGTCGCGCACCGGGCCGCCGGGTTGATCGCTTGCGCATCAAACGAAGGGCGGCGACCGCCGCTTGGTGCCTTTTTCAGTCTGTGTTAGGGGCAGGGCGCGCTGCGAAGCTGCGGCGCCGGGACTGGTAATCCCGTCGAGAATGGCAACTCGGTGTGACTTCACGCCGGGGTGCCTGCGCATATGTCCAGGTGCCTCGGCACTAAAAGCGTAGGCGCATGTCTCGACGTGTTACCAGCCCCGGCTCCCGCGCCTTGTTGCGCGGGAGTTGTTGCGGGGCGTTTTGTCCTCCCGGTCCTGGCACTCGCCCTGCTGTGGGAGGTTCTGCCGGAGCTGTCGTCACCGCTCTTGTAAAGGCCGCGACCCACGCCCTACTGAGAGGCGCCAAGTCCGTCGCTACGCACAGCTGAAGCACGCGACGGCAAGGTCTCTGGCCATCGACAACAGGGTTTCCAGACGCGGGATAATGATCGATGCGGGCGGCTCCCATGGCAATGTCGCCGGTGCTGTCTGCTTCGATATCCAAGGCTTCCTAGAAGCGCATAGGCGTTCCCACAGGCGAGATGGAGTCGAGGCTGCGGTCTGACGTCAGTGCCACCCGCATGCGGATTTCGGCGGCCGCTCGGTCACGATGGATCGACACTCGCCGCGCTCGGAACTGGGCCTCCTCCACGACAGCGATGACGGCAGGGTCATGGTCGAAACGGGCGGTGATCGATGCAAGCGCGATTGGGCAGACGCGCGCCTCGAAGTTTTCGCCGGGATATTCGTCGGGCTCGAGGAGCTGCAATCCCAGCCGATCGCCTTCCGCGCGCAGGAAGCCCCGGAAGGCGGCAAGCTGACGGGCGGTGACGACGGCCACCGGGTCGGTAAGTTCGTCGGCGGGAACGGCGATGCGAAACTGGGTGGACATGATCTTTGCCTCCTTGGCTGTTGGGCTTGCCCCTGCCCTCCTTTCCTCCGTGCTCCGCCCCGCGCGGGTAGCTTCGGGCTGTCCCGGGCGCGCCGCGCCGGGTTCGATGCCCGGCGCGGCGCGAGCCAAGCGGAAAAAGTGCGAAAGAGAGGCCCCGACGGATGCCGGAGCCTCTCGGTGCGCGGGCGGTCAGGCCCGGCGCACGGACCGTTCGGCGGGACGCTGCTGGGTGAGCTTGACGATGTGGAGGGGGACGCCGGCCTGGCGGAGTTTCTGAGCGAGGTTCATCTGGATGCCGGAACCTTCGCAAACCACGGCTTCGACCGGCTTCAGGGCGAGCAGACGATCGTTGCGCACGAAGGCTGCCTTCGCGCCGAGACGGCGATCCAGGCGGAACAGGATGACCTTTACGCCGCGCGCTGCTGCCCAGGCCTGGGCGATGGCGTCGCAGCCTTTGGTCTGCGCCGTGGTCGCGAGGACCATCTCCGGAACGCGAGCTTTGATCGAGTCCAGACCCTTCCAGAGCATGTCATGATCTTCCCACTGCTGGCCGCCCGAAAAAGCAACGACGGGGCCTTCGGGATTGAACTGCTCACGACGTTCCCGGCCCCGGGCGGCAAGGAAATCGCGGGCGTCGATCATCGAGGCGGTGACACCGTGCGAAACGCGGCTGCCGCGGGTCGGCGCATAGGGGCGTCCGGCCTCGATCCGGTAGACTTCGGCGGCATGGTCGCGCATGCATTCCATGGCGTCGCGGCATCCTTGCAGCGTCTGGCAGAGGAGCTGGGCTTCCTCGATCTGCGTGGCGTAGATTTCACTTGGATCGAAGCTGCGTGCGAGATCGCCGAGTTCCTTGGCGGCATCGTCCTCGCGGTCGCTGATACGCTTCGCCACGACGTGGAAGCTGTTGACGAAGCCCCAGGCGAGGTCGCCCGCAAAGGGCTCCAGGCGGGTGTCTCGGAACACGTCGAACAAGGTCGCCATCACCATCTCGACCGCGGCGCGAGCCTGGTCGGGATCAGGCATGTCGAGCTGCTCGCCCTGGTCGACCGGCGAGAGTTTGGCGCGTTCGTCATGTTCGAGAAATGCGCCCGAATAGAGGGAGCTGCGCTCATCGGCTCGGGTCTCGGTCGCGACGAAGCTGGCGAGATCGGCGAAGTTCTGGAAAGTGTTGGTCATTTGAGCCTCCAAGGTTGGGATGTCTCATCGTCACGATGAGGCTTGCCTCAGGGCATGCGGTGGTCAGGGAGGTCAGGCACGGCGACCGGCTTGCCGTCGCCGCCGCCGCGCGGGGAGCGGGGGAGCCGATTTTCTGAGCGGGTCCGCGCAGCGGTCGCGGGCTGAAAATTGGGGGGACCGCTCATGCTTGACGAACCGCCAACCCCGCATGCCACACTAGGCAGACACAAGAGAGGAATAGGGGTGTAAAACCTCACCGGAGGTCACCGTCCCGCAAGGGATCGTGACCCGGACGGGCGGAGACGCGTGCGCGGCTCCGTGAGGTTAGCCGGGGTCGGCCGCAGGCCGGCGGCCGCTTAGCGAATAGAGCCCCGGTCCCGTCGGGCGCGCAGCACGGGGCGGATGCGCCGATCGCTGCGGCTTTCTATTTTCGCATTGGAACATTGTTGGAACTTTGCATCATCAACCATAAAATGGGGTGATGCAGGGGGAACCAAAAGCCTATCCAGGCGAGGTCGCGACGCCGGACGACATAAGACAGCTCGCCGAGGAATATCGCGGCGCGGCCCATGATCTGATGGGCCGCGGCAAGCGGGGCAAACCCTCGAGCTGGGCGCCCGCGCGGATGACGGCGATCCAGGCCATCGAGCTTTACCTGAACGCACTGCTTCTCGCGCGCGGCGTGAAGCCGGCCGAAATCCGAGGTTACCAACACGACCTGCGCAAGCGCACCGCGAACCCTGCCGTCGCCGCCTTGCGCCTCCGGCAACGCACGCTCGAGCATCTCGGTAAACTCAGCGAAGGCCGGGAATATCTCTCGATCCGTTATGGCCCTGAGCTGAGCGGCAATTTGTCTCAGCTCAATCGCCTGATAGCGACGCTCGACGAGGTCGCGACCAAGGTCTGCGGTGCGCTCGAGAAGGTAAATTCAACACCGGCAAGCAAAGCGGCAACGGCAAGGCCGGCTCCCTCAACGGCCCCGGCTCGCGCGGCGGCGGCTGTCGCCGCATTGGCTTGATCCAGTCGGTCGCATCGCGCCACCGATGATGTCGCTGCCCCTGTTGCCGATCGCACCGCCCGGTATATCGCACGACGGCGAGTCCAGAGGTGGACTCGCCGGGTATGTGCGACGGGTCAGTGGACCGACCCGTCGAGGTCGAAGAGGAGATCGGGGCTGACGAGCTGATGCTCGGCGGCTACCAGCGACCAGGCGGCGGCGAGCTCGTCATGATATTCGCAATCGACGACCGCATCGGCGCTGGCTTCGCCGAACTGGGCTTCCTCGAACGACCGGATGTGAGCGGCGTCCGCAGCCTCGAGAATCGCGTCAGCGAGATGCGCGGCGATTTCGTGGCGGTTGAGCTGGTCGGCGGCCCGGCGGATCCGAGCGACGAGGCTGGGGTTGAGGACTTCGATGCCATGGGTGACCCCGGCGATCTCTTCGAAGCTGGTGAGCTGGAACATACATCGTCTCCGTGAAGATGAGGGGGCGGCCCGAAGGCCGCCGGTCCGGGGTTCAGAGGAATTCGATTTCCTCAGCGACGATGTCGGTGTTGTAGAAGGTGCGGCCGTCCCGCTCGTTACGGCTGTAGCGGATCTCGCCGATGACCATGAGCTTGTCGCCCTTCTTCTTGTGGTTGGCGACCGACTTGCCGAGCCCGTTGAACGCCTTGATCGTGTGGAACTCGTCGTAGGTCTCGGTATAGCCATTGCCGTCCTTCTGGACCTGGCCGTCCTTGATGACGGGCTTGGAGGTGACGAGGGAGAAGCTGACGCCGCCCTTGCTGTCGGTGCCGAAGCGGGTGATCTCCGAGGTGATCCGACCCGAGAGAAAAACCTTGTTCATGATGCTTTGCCTTTGCGATGCGCCAGCGGGCCGATCCCGCTGGGATGGACAATCGCGAAGGCCCGGGGCCGAGGGGGCGGCGCACCGAAGCGAAGCGGAGGGGAACCCACGAATTGACGGGTGGTGCGGACAGAGGCCGTCAGGCCTCAACACGGCCGGAAAATCGGGGGTTGCGACGGACCCGCCCGGGCGTAGCGTTCATCCCCTCAAGCGGGAGGCGCGACCGGCGCCCACCGAAAGGCCTTGCTGTCAGAAATGACAAGGGTTGGGGTCGAGATCACCCCACAGATAAGGCCGATCGGCGCGAAGCTGCGGCGCAACGGGTCTGCTCACCGCTCCGGCTTCGGCGCGGGTCGGGGGGATTTTTGGTGGCGAGAACATGGGTCAGTTGACTGGCGGACACAGGCGCGCGATCGGTTCGGCCGCCGGCTGACGACAGGAGGCCGACAGGGACAAGCGTGGCGCGCATGACCAGAACTGCCCGCGGTGCTGCCGGGCCAGGCGCAGCGCCCCACCCGGCGCTGTCAATTCATTCTTCGGCTAATCACGGGCGCCGCGCCGCTAGTCGCGATTGATGGATGCGGCGTTGGCAAGCAGCGCGGACAGGATGGAATTGGTGAAACCGGGGGGCATTCGTCCAGCGACAAAGGAGGGTTCACTGGTGACCGGCCGTATATCGTAGCCGAGCCATGTGAAGTGATTGTACTGATCGATGACGACGGCTGTCCCGCGAACGAGGCCCGCCGCGTCGGCGACGGCATCGGGTATGGGGAGCGTTGAGACAGACGCCTCTCCTTTGGTCGTGATCGCTACAGTGAATACGCGCTGATCCTTGACAGCGGCCACCATCACGGGACGCGTTTTTATTCCTTCGTCGCGGCCCGCGGCTTTGTCATGGGTGAAGAGGAAGACGTAATGGAGGATGTCGCCGACCTTAGGCAGCGGCGTCATCGTTCCACCGATCCGAGGCAAGTTCCTGGGCGGTCGGGCGAGCCGCCTCGAAGAGTGCGGCATGTTCCGCCGTCATTTCAGCAGTCGGGACGGCCTGCAGATCCAGAACCGCCAGGATCTGCCCGGCCGCGATGCGCTCGATGCGCTCGAAATAAGCCGCATCAGCGATCGTAAGATCGGGACGGCCATGCTTGGTAATCGTTACAGGCGACCGCCGCCCACGATCGAGATATTGTCCGGTGTGGTTGTGGAAATCGGTCAGCGGGACATTCTCTTTCCGTGTCGGAACGAGCGTGGCATCGGCAGCCATTGCGGAACTCCTCATTAATATTGCCAATATAGCAAAAATGGCAAGTTTTGCAAGTTTGCTCCAACGCGCATGCGGACCCGGGACGAGCCGAACGGGGCAAGCCGATGCGCTCCCCTTTCCCACGAGAAGCAAAAGCGGCCAGCATCTAAACGAAGACAGGGCCCGCTTCGCCAGGGGTGCGAAGCGAGCCCTGTCACCCCGCGCCGGGGGCTCGGGACGCGGGGTCAGGCGATAGCGTCAGTCTTGTTCGACGGGTTCAGGGGCGCGCTGGCGGCAGTCGCGACGCGCTGGCTCCTCGGAATCTTCGCCGAAGCCATGCTCGCTCGAGGACTGGCCGAGGCCAGCCTCGGCACCCTCCCCGCTAATGTCGGCACCGGCACTCCCGGTGTGGTCTGCACCAGGTACGCGCTGGAGCCAGTCAAAAGGGCACTGATGCAGCGCATCGCGATCCTGCTCAGGACAAAGGGGCCGGTAAGGCGAGCCATTCCGGCTGATCGTCCGTGATCGGGACGTCATGGTGCGCGGCCTCGGCGTCGGAAAAGACCGTCGCGGCAGCGAGCGCGCCGAAGCCGGCTTCGCTGTTCCAGAACGTCAGCCCATCCTCGGGATCACGGGTTGCGAGCACAAAGCCATCGACGCCCGCGTGATGATGGCGAGCAATCGCGCGATCGAGTAGTCGCGCGGACCCGCCGAATTCTATGTCGTTCGCACTGATGACGACATAGCCGCCTCCGAATTCGCCTGGGCGCAGGCGATCGCAGTCGAGGCAATATTCGAAACCGATCGGCAGGGCGCTCCTGGCGACCGACTGGAGAAGCAGCGCTGCGGTCTCGATGTCGACCTGGTCGCCCGACAGCCAGACCTGGCGTGTTCCCGTCCCCTCCGGCGGGTCGATCTGCAGCGTGAAACCGAGACGTGGATAGTCGGGATCGCTGAAGATAGAACGGAAGCTCTCGAACAGCCCGGCCTTTGTGGGCGGGAAGATCCGGGCGAAATCGTCGCCCAGGGCCTGGTAGTGCTCTGCCAGCACGGCGCCCTCGAGATCACCGTTGGCAAGGATAGCGACGGCGTCGTCGATACGGCCGAGCACCTGGGCCTCGGCATCTGTGACGCGCAAGAGGAAGCTCGCTTTGATAAAATTGTTGGCCATGGGTGTTACTCCTTGGGACGGCGCCAATCCCGGCGCGGGGGCGGCCTCGGGAAAAAGCCCGGACCATTTGCCCACGCCCCCTTCCCTCTTCCCACAAGGCGCGGCTGCGGAGTCAGCGTGTCGCTATTCGAAAAAGGAATGAACCGGCGTTCCGGTCGGGCTGTCAGGCTTTGCGGCCGCGACGCTGCGGCCCGACATGGTCGGCGGAGACTTCAAGGTCGATGGCCAGCTGGGTCAGCGTGCGGTGCGCGCCGAGCCGCTGCAACCCGTCCATTCGGGGATCGAGCTTCAACGTGGCGATACGACCCCGCACCAGCGAGGCGGCGACGCGCAGCGTATGGGGGTCGAGATCCGCCATGGCTCCGACGATAGCGCAAATCGCGCGAACGCGCGAGCGGTGGCAGGTCTAGTCGGTTTCGAAATCCCGCCAGCGGTTGAGCAGTTCGATCATCTCGGTCTTGAACCCGAACGCAACGGGACAGACCGCGCCTTCATGCTGGCCCGGAAAACCGATGATCATGGTATGGACAGGCGCATTGCGTGTCCCTCACACCCAAATTGGCATAGCTGCTGATATCCGTAATCTCCTTGCCATCCGGGAAATCGAGCGTTCTGCGTATAATGTCACTCCATTGACCCGAGCTTGGGATCCAGTCCTGGCGATCCCGCCGGATTGCCCCGCAGAACCCACGGCATGGGCTGGATGAGCCGTGCCCAATCGGCAAATGAGGGAATCCGGCCGAGATCTTCTGTGACATGCATCTCGCCGATGAGGCGCACCGGCACCGCGCGGCCGTCGCTATTCCGGATGATGACGCCAAACACCGTCTCAGCCAGGAAGATACCTTCGGCGTGGTGGCGCAGCGCGCGGTGACGCGGGTCGGCGATGATCTTCTTGGATTCGTCGAACCACTGATGAAGCGCGATATAATCGTCCGGCTTGCCGCCCCAGCGGCGCATCGAGCTCAGCGCATGATAATGGCAGTGCGACACGGTCAGAGTTCCGTCTCAGTCGTGTCATAGTCGACGAAGCGGCTGTTATGCGTAAGTGTAACCGCGCCACTCGCCACGTCGATCGCGATGGTGCCCCAGGCCCCTTCGCCATTCTCCCAGCCCCTGTGATGGTCGCTCGCGGCGTTTTCCGCAAAGGCGCTCAACGCATCCTCCAGCTGGATGGCGCGGATCATCATGTCGCCGCTCCATTCCACGGCGAAATGATCGCACAGAACGGACGGCAAGTCCCTCGTTTCGTTGCCGGCATAGGCGGTGACATCGCCGACGGAGCCTTCGTCGCCGCCGCCATCATAGCCGATCTCGACGCGGGTGATGCCGTGTTCGGCCAGGATCGGCAGAAAGCTCGCCTTGCAGCGGCTCTCGGCCTCACGGACACGGCCGAGCTGTTCATCGATCTCGGCGACGATGCGCGCCGCGGTGGCAGCCTGTTCGGTGGTGAGCTTGAAGTCAGTCATGCGCTGATCTCCTGCAGAATGGCGCGGCGCTGCCCGGATAGGCAGCGACAAGATTTTGGTGGAGGCGTTCGAAGTCGTGGACGGGATAGCGGCCCGTCGCATTCGGGCGGGTCGCGAGAATCGCCCCCATGACGATATCGGCGATACTGTCGCGCTCGAGGGTCGGGACGCCATCATCGTCATAACGTACCGGCGGCGCGAAGCCCGCCTCGACCCAGCTTGAAAGTCCGTCCTGGACGGCCTGTGAATAGGCTAGGACGGCGGCGTCGCTGTGGGCGGAACCGGCGTCGATCGTGAGCCCGAGCGTACGATAAATACCGAAGTCGTGCCGGTTGGCGAGAGTGACGAAGGCACAGCCTTCAGGCGGCTGACCGAAGCGGGCGATCATCGCCGCGCGGTAGGTTGCGACCTCGAGGCGGTTGAGCCGCGCAAAATCTTCCGTCTGGCCAAGCTGTGCGCAGTCTTCATCTGCAGGCGCACCGCCGAGATCGATGGCGTCGGGCATGGTCTTCTCCTTCCTTGTGAGCACTGACCCGGTGCCCCCCGTCTTTTCGGCCGCGCGGCCGGAGGACGAGAAATCGGGCCCCGCTCCGGGATGGGGAGCGAGGCCCTTGGGCGCGATGCGGCAATCAGCCGGCGAAGGCGTGTTCGCTCGAGGATTGGCCGAGGCCAGCCTCGGGGCCCTCGCCGCTCATGGCCGCGCCGGCACCGGCGGTCTCGTCGGCACCGGGCAGTGGCGGCAGGCCGTCATCGGCCTTGGGCGTCATCTCGGAGGCGAGATCGCGGCGACGCGTCGGGCGCGACCAGACGACATTGTAGCTGCCGTCGTCCTGGCGGAACGCGGAGATGTAGAGCGGCGCTGCCAGGCTCGGATCCTCGATCTTGCCATTGAGGAAGGCCTCGCCGGTGCCATTCGAGAACAGCTCGAAAAGCGCACCGACGTGAACCCAGGCCCGCGAGGCCGACAGTGCCAGCACCTCATATTTGGGCGCCTTGGGATTGGCCGAGTGTACCTCGCGCAGCGCAATCGTTATCGCGATGGTGAGCGTCGCGATCTTGCCGACATGGATGCCGGCGTCATTCTGCCTGATCGTACCGATGTTCATGGGACTTCTCCTGGAGGATGGCCTCGAACACCTTGTCCGGACCACCTTCCTCAGGCCCCCTCCCCTCCTCGGCCGTTCGGCCGAGCCGGCGCGCAAGCGCCCCTGTCCGAGGTCCGCACTTCGCGGCCTCGAGGGCGAGTCTTCCGGTCAGTGGAATGAGCCGAACAGACCGCGCTTGGCCTCGGCCTGGTGCGTTCCGTCCTTCACGCCGATGGTCGCGCGCATGTCAGCCTCAAGGTCGGATGCGAGCGTCGCAGGGATTTCGGCATAACGCACGACAACGGCGATCGCGGCCTCCGGTGTCGGCAGTTCTCCCGGCTCCGTCCCGAGCCAGGTCATCGCCTCGCCTTCCTCCGGCTCGTCTTGGGTCGGGGTGAAGACCTGGGCGAAGTAGGTCTGCAAGGGTCGATCCCAACCGACGACCACGGCAATAGCGCCGCTGTGGGCCTTGGGTTTGAGATCATAGCGGCTCATGACGGGCTCCTGCGTAAAGGGTAGTCGATGTGGGGCGCTGCTCCTCCGGCGCTCCGCAAGGCTTCGTGCGCGGCGCTTGCCGCGCGCGGGGCCGCAGCGCCGGCGAGCAGGTCGCCCGCAAGCCGCGGATGCACAACAGCGGCAAGAATGGCTTCGCGATCGGCGGCGACTTGCGGGCTTGATATCAGGCATCGTCCTGCGCCACACCCGGTGAGATACCCGGAGCCGGGCTCGAGCCCGACCTCTATCGCGTTTCGTCCCAGGGCCACCGTCAATCGACGGCTTTCGGGTGCGAACCATTGCGCACCGCTGGCGATTGCCGCCGAGCGATTAACGCAAATGTCGTCACCTCAACCATTGCCGGCGCCGGAAGCCCACGGCATGGTCGGATTCATGCTCGACCCTTTCGACCCCGACTGCTTCATCGTCTCTGCCAACGTCCACATCATCGGCATCGAACCGAGGATCAGCCGCGTCCTCGAACTGCCGGTCAAGCTCAACTTCGCCCAACTGCACGAAGTTCTGCAGGTTGCCTTTGGATGGACAGACAGCCACCTTCACCAGTTCCACGTCGGAGGTCTTACCGTCGGCGCACCGGAGTTCAACGAAGATGACCTCTACGGGCCTCGCACATTCGAGGCAACCGGGGTCCGCCTCCAGGACCTGGCCTTTCCCTACGAAGCGGACCCGACGCTCACGATCATCTATGAGTATGATTTCGGGGATTGCTGGCGTCACCAGATCTGTCTGCGCCGCCAGCCACGCGAGAATGGCACCGCCTACCCGCGCTGCGTGGCGGGCAGGCGCTCAGGTCCGCCGGAAGACGTGGGTGGCTATTCCGGCTATGCCGATTTTCTTGAAGCGTGGCTCGACCCGGCCCACGAGGAGCACAAGGCCATGCGCCGATGGGCTGGCCGGAAATTCGATCCCGAGCGTTTCGATCTCGACGCCACGAACAAGGCCATCGCGCGCGCCCTGAGGGCATCGAAGGGTGATTACAGGTTCAGACGCGTTCCCCGATCATAGTCGGCGACGTCACCGCAGTCAGTCTGACTGACGTATCTGACGCATGGATTCCACTGCAGCCGCGGTTTCAGTTTATTTTTGCGCCACCTTGTAGACGGCGTTACGGTCGCGTCTACCCACAGCGACAACGATAACAATCACCTCAGCATCGTGCACTTCGTAGACGAGACGATAACCGACACCGCGCAGCTTGATTTTATAGCGATCCTTGCCCGCGGACAGGCGGGCCGAAGGGACATGTGGCGTCTCAAGGCGTTCTATCAGCTTCTTCTTGAACTGTTCCCGAACTTGCGAATCGAGTTTGCGCCATTCCTTTAAAAGCCGACTCTAGAAAGCCCAGCTCATAGGTCATTGAGCGCAATCTTGATGACGGGCTCGCCCGCGTGCGCATCCGCGATAGCGTTTAGTTCGAGATCTTCGAGGCGGTCCATAAGCGCCTCGAAAGCCTTGGCCGGCACACAGTAGAATGCCGATACCGGCACGGGTGCTCGCAAGGAGCATAGACATGGCCCTTTCTTCTCAAGCGACCAGGCGGGGCTGGGCGGGTGTCGGCAAAGGGAGCCGCAAGTCCCGGCGGATGCGCGCCGCGAAGCGATCGGGTTCAAGAAGCTCGCGAACCGCAGCCCAATGGTTGCGCTCACCGATATGGTCCTGGCGGCCCTGAACCTTGCGGAAGCATATCGCGCGGTCGGATCCGAATGGCCCGAGCGACATCTGGACCCAGATGGTCTCACCATGGAGCGTTACCTCCCCCGAGACGGCGGGGCCGGCCTTGTTGGAACGAACGTCAAAGCTTCCGTCGTTAAGGCCGAGGGCCTCGGCCAGGCGGCGCATCGCGCTGCGACCCTCTGAATGGAACAACCGCTTGGCGGGCTCGTCATAGGCCACCCCGCGCAGCGCCAGCGTCTTGAGCATCGGGCGGCTGCGAAGCTCCGCTATTTGCGCTGCGCAAGCGTGGCGAAGTTCGGCGTCATCGGCCCGGTCTGCGCACAGGGTCGAGAGGTGGCGCGCGAGCAGGATGACCGCGGGATCACTCTCGATTATAAGCCCCGCATTGCGGCAATCAGCGATGGCCGCCTGAAGGGCGTGGAGCGTGGCGCCGATCGTGGTCAAGGCGCCCGGCTCGAGCGCCAGTTGGTAGCGGAATGCGACATCGTAGCTCATGGGATCCTCCGGGGTTCTCGGGCGGCCCATCCGCCCGCGTCCCCGGTTCCCCCTCCCCTTTCTGCGGCGCCTGCGCGGAGGAGCGGCACCCGGATAAGGCGGGTTCGCCCGGCCGGGAGGCTGGGCCCATTCAATCCTGGTAGAGGTCCGCAGCCCACTGCTCGATCCAGCCGATAGTCGTCTCGTCATGGTCGAGATCGCCGGATTCGATCAGCTCGCGCATTTGCCGCCGGGCCTCGGCCATGGCGCAGGCCCAGGGATCGCGCGGCCCGCTTGGTTCGACAGCGGGTGATGGCTGGGTCAGCCGACGCGGTCGTTGTCGCAGCCGATCACGCTGGACGCGCACCCAGTGCTCCATGCAGTCTGCGACCATCAGGTCGCTCTTCGATCGCCCCTGACGGCGCGCGGTTGCCCGTGCTGCAACGCCATAGGCCTGGCTGTCGATCGACGCGACGCGGTGGCTGAAGGGTATGAGATAGGGCAAAGCCTGCCCCTTCACGCCGAAGAGATGAAGGCGCACACGGTGCGGGAGGACCCGGTCGAGATGGTCGACGACCGCGATCATCCCCTCGGGCCCATGAATGGCGCGCCGGCACATCGAGCCGACCCCAATGAGTCCAGCCCTTTCGATTATGGCAGGCATAGCATCCGCACAGCGTTCATAATCAGACGGCAAGCGGCCCTGGATCACCGGCATGAAAGTCGCGGCAATCCCCCGATCTTCAGCGCGCTGACGGCAGTCGATATTGGCGCGGATAGTCCGCGAGATGCGATCGACTACCTCGTCTCGGTCGCCCGCGATCTCCTGTTCGACGCAATAGTCCAGGCTGGCCCACCAGCGGAACGGATGACATGCAGCCAGGCTGACATAATTGTCGATGGTCCAGGGATAGCCGCCAAGGCATGTCATCGCACTGAAGCCGGCGCTGTCGAGACAGAGGCTATGCAGACCGGTGGCATTGCCGAGCACCCTTGTCGACCAGCCGGACCAGTCGCGCCAGCCCTGCCGCAATGACCAGCGGGAAACCGCGTTTGCCGAAACCAGAACGGGCTGCTGAAGCGCTCGCGCGCGCTCGAGCAGCTTGCCGGCCGACAGATGCGGGAGCCCGACCATGATCTCGATCGACCTTTGCTTGACCTCCGAATTGTTCATGATATGTTCTTTCAATGGAGATATTTGGTGTTTGATTCCGCTTCACTTTTTCTCGCTCCGTTCGATCTCGATGTGACATTGCGGGATGCAGCACTCGACGGACGGAACGCCCCGACGCGCCGTATGATCGCGAACGCCGCGATCGGCATGCATGTAGAGGATGCTTATCATTGCGTCCTCGAGCTGCGTAAAGCGGTAAGCTGGGTTCATGAAGGCGAGCGCGGCGGAAAGCGCAAGCTGGCGTCCATCCTCAGCAATCCGGCGGGCGACGATTTCCAGCGCTGCATCTATTTCTGTCTCGCAGGCCGCGGCATCGTCAATATGATGGACGACCTGATGTGGCTGGAAATCATCCTCGAAGCTCGCGGGCGAGTGGCAGGTGAAATGCATCGCCGAAAGGTTCATACGCAGCCCCTGCCCTCCCCCTATATTGCGGACGAGCCGGACGGTCCCATTGTCTCTGAGAGCGAGGATTTCGAGCAGGGGCGATCCTGGTGGGGGTGATCCGGCACTCTGATCGAACTTCTGGCCGCGAGTGAGGCCCCGATTTGTCGTTACCAAACGGCCCGTCGCATCAATTAGCGGTCACGCCAGCGGAATCTTGAAACAGCTATGTCCCAGTCGCGCTGGGCGACGAACGCGCTGCCGCTTGGTGCCATTCCACAGCTGTGCTAGGAGTCTGGTGCGCCTCGATTGCGGCGGTGCCGGGACTGGTAATCCCGTCGAGAACGGCAACTCGGTGTGACCTCACGCCGAAATGTCTGCATATGCGTCCGGGAGCCCAGCGGTCGGTCCGGTTCTAAAAGCGCAGGCGCATGTCTCGACATGGTATCAGCCCGACTCACGCGCGGGGCCGTGGGCTTGAACCGCCTGCATCATGAACGGGTCGGCAACAAGGGTCGGGAGAAATGGACGTGGAAGAGCCCAATGATCGCGAGCAGCAGGACCGCATGTTCCTGGAACAGATGCTGATCTCGGTTCGCGGATTGCGCGGACGGATAGGCCTTGGCCAGGGGAGCGAGCCGATCATCCAGCGGGCCTTCGCGCTCGTCCTGATGCGCGAAGCGCTTGCCGCACTTGATGCGGTGGGCGACACCGACGTGGCCCCCCAACTGCAGTTGGCGATCGATCGCTTGCTGGAGCCGCGCGGCGTTGCGGTATCGTCTGAATTTCACTGAGTTTGAAATCATCGTCAATTCAGTGCATTAATCACCGGATTTCCATTCATTCCTGAAGTGAATCAGGCGCGAACATGATGCCGATGGTCCGCGATCAGGCCCGCAGGCCCTGTCATTCCCGGCTTCCGCCCGGCGGTGGCAGCGGCGGGAGCGCGATCGCAATCTCGATGGCATGGCGTCCAATCATGGCGGCAAATTACCGGCCCTCGGGGACGACACTAGACCTGATCGGCCAGAATGACGCGCAGCCGCCCCATAAGAGCAGCGTCATCACCCAGCAGCAGCCGTGTAGCCATTGTCCGGGCGTCGAGTAAGAACCGCTCATGCTGACTTTCCCAGCTATCGGCGTCGCGGTCGCCGCTGGAGAAAAAACAGGCGCCTTCAAGCAAGTCAACGAGCTGCGCCGGCGTCACGGGATCGCCCGAGGCCAGCAGAATCCTGGCGTCGTCGAGCGAGCAGCATTGGACATCATCATAGTCGATAACGACCGGGGCCGGCAGCGTGACTTTTTCCTCAACAACGCCCAAAATCGTGAGCACGAGGGAAAGCCGGCCGACCGGCCCGCTGTCGAGCTCGGAGGATTGCGACCCGTCGATCCGGAATGCCTCGCCCTTCCTCTCGATCGTGAAGTGCAGCGACGAGATGCAGCGCAGGCCGTCGTACCAGGAATAGCCCTCCATATCCTTGTCGGGGCAGGCGAGGCGCCCCTGGAAGGCGCCGACCTTCTCCATGGCGAGCGCAGCACATTGCTCAAGGGCGGGGCCGAAACTGCCGAGGAGGAGATGGTCAGCGACCCGCACCGGGCTGCGGGCTGACGAGAGGGAGTTCCAGTCTGCCCTCTGCGGGGTCCATGACATGAGGACGCGATCAGCTTCGGGAAGGGGGATGCCCAGATCCCTGGCCTCACTCCAGCGCTCGAACGGGAGGCGATGGCAACCCAGCGTGCGGATATGGCGGTATATCGCGCGACGAACGGCAGCACGAAGCGCCTCGAGCGCGGCATTTTCAACCATCTCCTTTCGGGCCGGCAGCACGAGATGTAGCTTTGGAGCGTTGATTATATCAATCCGGGCCCACCAGCTGCGGTCCTTTTCAGCGACTACAGGCATTGAACTGGTGACGATGACACCATGAAAATTTATGCATGGGCTCATGTGCGTCGCGCGGTAATCCTTGAAGAGGCCGATCCGGACACCATCCTCCTCGAATATGGCCTCGGCTCCTTCCAGCCAGTCGCGCCGGGGCAACGGCGCTCCGTTGAGCCGAACCGACAAGGGGCTGTAAAGAGCCGCATAGTGCGCCGCCTGGTCGATGTCGTCGCGCCACCGCTCGTCAAGCCGGAAGCGAAGCTGGGTTCCACAAGCGAGGGGCGCTGCCGTAACCGTTGCCGACGTGCCTGCTTCCCAGGCCTGCGAAGTAATGTCCACCTCCCATGCCTCTCCCGTTTCACGGCAGCTCGAGCGAGTTGCGACATCGCGGCCGGCAAGGCTGAAGAGGCCCATGCCGGCTGGATCCTCGCCCCGCGCAACGCTGTCGCCCCACCCTGAACGCCCCAGGGCAAGAAGGACGGAAGGATCGGCTATGCCTGCGCCATCGTCCGTCACCGACAACCACATATCCGCGCCATCGACCTGGAGCTCCAGGTCGACAATCTTTGCGCCTGCACGACGGGCGTTCTGCAAAAGCGCGCTCAGCACATCACCGAGGCTATTGTTGAAGAGCCTACAGGTTGACAATGAAGTGTCCTGATAAGGTGGCATGATCGGGATTCCGGTATGATCAGGGGGAGCGCGCAAACAGGCCGTCCTGATAGGTTGGCGTGCAGATGAGCGGCATCGGCGCATCAGCACCGTTCGCTCGCTGCATTCACCCTCCCGCTCCCCTCCAAGCGCCGTCACCGGATCGCGGACCCGGACGGGGCGATCATGTTGCCGGCTCGGAAGCGGTAGATCGGGGGCTATTTCATCGACGCGGGCGGACGAAATTTGCGCAATTGCCGAACCAGCTGGGCATTTCGGCTTTCAAGCTGACCGGCGCTCTCGTCTGCCGCCAGCGCACATTGCAGAAGGCCTGCATTTTGCCTCGCCATTGCAGAGCGGACTTGCTCTCCCCAGCAGCCCCCTCTCCCCTTCATCCCGCGCGGACGCGGCGGGACGGCAGGGAACGGCCGCGACCGCCAAACACGATCATGCGCAAGGCGCACGGCAAGAGGCCGATGATCGTGCGGCAGCGCCGGTTTGGGACGCTACCGCGCATCATGAAAGGCAGGCCCGCTCCCCATTTGGAGCAGGGGTCCAGCGTCCCACGGGCCTGCCGTGCGTGACCCGTCTTGCCCAGCAGTGACAGAGGCCAGGCGTCGCTCGGTCCCTGACTAGTCTATCGCGCTGAAGATCTTCGCCGCTTCGCCGTGGCGGCCGGCATGGTCGCGCAGGCGATGGAAGCTCCCGGAGAGCTGATCATCACCTATCTCGAAGGCGAGATGCGAAAAGGCGAACAAGGTAGCGACGATCCCTGCCGCGTCCGCAGTGAGTTCGCCTTCATAGCCGTTGGTCCGGCAGCAAATCCGGAAATTGGAAGGCGCTGCGGGCGCAAGATAGAGCGGCAAGCCGTTTTGCTCGAGGAAATGCCAATAGCCACCGGCATAGTCAGCAGGCGACAGCCATTGCATGAAGCTGTAGACGCAGGCCTCCGCGACGAGGAGATGGCGGCCAAAGAGGTTCGGCAGAAATCGGCTACGCCGGGCATCAGGCACGCGCGTTGCAAGAGCATGAAAGCCGGTGTCGTGGGTGGCGAATGCATTGGACAAAGCGAACCTCCAGATATGAGTGCAGTCCCGGAACCTTTTCAGGTCCTTCCGGGCTCACGCCCGCATCCCGCCTCTTCTTGGCCTTATGGCCACGTCGCCCCACCCTGCTGCGCCCGCCTCGTTGATCGTTGCGGCGCAAGACGTTTGCAAAAGCCAAATTTCCCGGTCGGGCCATTCTCCCCTCTTGTTGATGTAGCAGGCGTCGGCCGGAGAAGCGACGAGCTGAGCCCCTGGTCACGAGACGAGCGCAAGCTCGACATGATCGTCAGGCAACGGAGCCATCGAAATGCGGTAGGGCTGGAGAGGATTGCCCGTCCGAATGATGCTGACGGGCTGCATCTCATGGTCAAAGAGACGAGTGGCGACACGCAGGGCATTGTCCCTGCTGCAGAGCAGGGCCCGCTTGGGCGAGATCGCATGGGAGGGGCGCTGGCCGAGCATGGCTACCCCCTTCTCATGGGCCGGGACAACCCGCCAGGGTCAGGAGAAAAGCGTCGCATGAACTCTGGTCTTCGGTACGATGGACCAGTCGCGCTCCATGAACCGGCTGACCCGGTAAAGGCCTCCCGTCTCAGGGGCTCGCAGGATGATCCGGCGGCCATCCCTGATGACCTGGAATTCCCGGGCGACATGGCCGTCGCTAAAGGTCATCGGCTCGGGAAAGCGGACAAGATCGCCGTCAGCAAGCCTGCGGGAACGCAGGGCGAGGTTGGCGCGGCAACGCGCACGCCAATCGTTGGCATATTCCCTGTCGGTGGGCGTGAGCAGATCGAGAATGCGGGCCGGGCATTGCGCCTCGCAAGGACCGGCGGATTCGTCCATGCTCTTGTAACCGAACTGGTGACCGTCGGCTGATCGCGGGTTCCATCGAACGAGACAGATGATCGCGAACACATCGCCCGGAACCCCGTTGGTCGTCAGCTGGGCGGCGGCGTAATAGACGCGGTTTCCCGGGCAGGATGAGGCGAGGATCTCAAGACCCTGACGGGTCCCGTCCTCATGGGCCTGGTCATAGGTGAACTGGGCATCGAGATAGGATTTGGCCGAGGCATGCCCGGCCATCGCTGTGAAGGGCATGAACAGCCAGCCCATGGCAAGTCTCCTGTCGGTAGAATGAGAGGGAACCGGGGATCCGCCCACGCATGTCGTCGAGCTCCCGGTCGGCGTTCAGGCTGCTATCGGCATCGCGCTTTGGACCGACCTATGCTCAACAGCCGCCGCAGGGGCGCTGAAGGACCTCAGATAGGCGAAGGCCTGCTCCGCCTTCGCGGCGGCGTGGATGATGGCGCTCTTGTCACCGCGCAGGATATTGAGCCAATGCCCGACATAACTTGCATGACCTTCATGAAGGACGTTGGGCAGGCCGAGATCCGCGCAACAGAGCCCGGCGCCGATCTCGGCGACATATCCTGACAGTCCAGCGAAAAATGGCGGTTGGAAGGTGAAAACCATCGGTGCCTCCAGCACTGCCCAAAAACCCCATGGCTCCCCCGAGGCGGGGGTGGGCGGCGAGAACGACCGGAGAGGCCCGCGCAAGCGGCGGGCCGCACCCGGAGGGGCGAAATGAAATGGAGCAGCTCGGCGAAGCCGGGCTTGCGGCGCGCCGTGGCGGGCCTAGCAGGGAGCGCCGACCAGACCCGCATCGAGGGAGGCCCGAAAAATCAGCGCCGCCGCGCCAGCGGCGTCCGCTGGTGAGCGGGCGAAGCCCGCGCATCGCCATGCGCGACGAAGCGGCCGAGCCCGCGAGGGATCGGCCGCTCAGCGTTGGTTGCTGCTGGATCATGGCTGCCGGGTGTGCATCCAGTCGGCCGCCGCCTGCGCCTTGCTCGCCGCGGTGAAGATCGCCCGGGGCTCGTCCTTGAGCAGTTGCAGCCAGGAGGCGATGTAGGCCGCGTGATCGGGTCGCGGTTCGTGCGCGATCCCGAGATCGGCGAGCAGGAACGATGCGGTCAGCTCGGCGGTCGCTTCCTCCATGGCGAGCGCGTGCTTGGTCCACTTGGTGCTGAAATCCCGGTCGAGCCGATGGGCTGCGCCACTGGCATGAGCTGCCTCGTGAATATGGGTGGCGTAGAAGCCGTGGGCGTCGTGGAAGGCGCTGAAATCCGGCATGTGGATGCGGTCTTCGGCGATGTGATAATAGGCGCTGGCCGAGCCGTAGACGGTATCGATGCCGAGCGCGGCGATGAAGGCTTCGGCGGCGGCGAGGCGTTCGCTCTCGGGCAGGACCGGCCCCGGTTCGGGCGCATAGCCATCGATCTGATCGGCGTTGAACAGGCTGAACGCCTTGGCGAAAAGCCGTCGGTGGTCGCCATCATCGTCGCTGGCTTCGTCACCCTTCGCGCGAAACTCCTTCCAGAGGACGCCGAGGCTGGCGTGCTCGCCCTTGCGGACCTGCGCGCCGAGCGCCTGCCACTGGCGATAGGTGCCCCAGACCCCGCTCGCATAGCCGCTGCCATAGGCGGCCGCCCAGAGCGAGACCGTATTTATGCCGCGATACGGCTTGCCGCTGGCGACGTTGGTCGGGCGGGTGACGTCGGCGCCGGAATGATGCCACGGCATGCGCCAGGTGCCGGTGCCGGCTTCGATGGCGTCGACGATCGCTTGCGTGACGCGAGCGTAGACGTCTGAGCGTGGTGAGGCTGACATGATCTGTTCTCCGTTCTCGCGCCGGGGACCATCCCCGGCGGCGGAGGCCCGTTCGCGCCGGGCACAGGGGGGCTCGCGCACCCGTCAGGGCCGCAGCGAAGCGAAGGACGGCGAAGCCGTTGCGCGGGCGCGCCGACCGGCGCAGGACTCCGCCAACAGCCGGGGTGGTCTACGGCGCGGGAGGATCGATCCCGGCAATCACCGCGGTCAGGCGATCGAGCTCGCGCTGGAGAGCTTGACGCTGGAGATCGGAGATGCGCCGTTCGCGTAGATGCGCCCTGGCATCGGCCGCCGCGCGTTCCCAGGCCGGCCTGTGCCGGGCGGTGATGCAGGCGTTGGGACAGCGGGTCGGCTCGCACAGGGCGGTGAGTGGCTGCGCGGGATCGGGGGTTGTCACGCGCTTGAGGCAGAGCGCGGTTGCAGGATCGAAGAAGCAATCCGCGAGCGGACCGACATGGAAGGTGCGCGCGACGCTGGCGAGCATGACGCGCAGGCGGGCGCGATCGGCGATCATGGCGGGCAATGGCCCGAGTTGAACGGCGGCATCGTCGAGCGTCCGCCCGATACGCGGTCCCGCCGGCCCGCCAAGCGATGCGCCGCTCTGACGCCGGTCGAAATAGTCCAGCAGGTCATCAGTCTGACCGAGCCGGCGCTGCGCCTCGACCTCGGCGCGAAACCCCGATGCGCTGGTCCCGGCATAGCCTTCGAACGCGGCGACCGAGGCGTGCTTGTACTGGATCATGCCGGCGATGGTGCCGAACGGACGGTTGGCGATGTGCCACGCGATCGTGCGCCGGAACTGCCGCGTCGTGATGCGCCACGGCTTGCCATCGGGACCGGGCGGGATGACCGGCATATCGGGGCTGCCGAAGGCGGTGTTGAGGTGATCGCGGAAGGTGTTGAGCTGACGGACCACCTCGCTCGACAGATGCGTTTTGGAGACGGCGCTCGCGCGCAGCACCGGCCAGAGCGTATCGCTGCCGCTGGCGCGCGCCGGTCCTGCCGACAGGCGTTCGAGCACCGTGATCGCATCGGCGACCGGCTCGATCGTCACCCAGCTCGCCGCCTCGCCCACGGCCGCCCGGCGCTTGTAGATGGTCGATCGGATGCGATGCCGCTCGATCAGGCCGTCCTCACTGCGCGCGATAGAGAGACACCCGCGCCGCATCGCCTGCACCTCGCAGTCGCGCATGCCGGTCAGGTAGGCGCACACGATATAGGCGGCGGCCTGGAGCATCCGTTCCTCGTGTGCGAGAGTCTTCGCGTCGAAGCGCTCGCGCCATGGCCGACCGCTCTCGGGATCGATCGAGATCGGCGTGTCCATGCCGCCGACCTCTACCCCCAGCTCGGCCGCCACTGCGTCGATCAACCTCGCTTCACCGCCGGTCAGCAGGAGATGCGCGCCTGGCTCGGCCTGCACGTCGATCCCGGCATGGAGATGCAGGAGATGGGCGTTGATCGGTGGGGTCACGGCGCCGGTGTTGGGGTCGACGCGCAGCTTGCCGTTATGAGCGGTGCCCCAGATCGGTGCGCCGCGCCCCTCGCTGCGTCGGCGACCGAAATAGGCCTTCAGGCGGGTGCGGCGACGTTGCCGGCGATCAGCGTCCGGGAGGCCGGAGTCGGCGGCGACGAGACGATCCCGGCGCGCTTCGAGCCGATCAAGCTCGCGACGGGCTGCGAGAATGTCGTCAGCGAAGACGGTGACGTAGCGCAACGACCATGCGAGCAGCGCGGCGATGACCTCTTCCGGGAACCGCGGCGTGCGGTTCTCCCGGACATGCCGGTAGCCCGCGACGCGGGCGGGCGCCTGTCCGGCCCAGGGCTCGAATGCAAGGCCTCCGCCAGCGAGGTGGTCACGATAGTGATAGAGATCGGGGACCACTTCGAGGAGGTGGCCGACGATGACGGGTCGCCGGGCCGGATCGGCACGAAGGTGCCGGGCATAGGCATCGACCAATGCCTGATCGATACGGGAAACGTCGAGCCGTCCGAGCCGCTCACGGGCGAAGGCGAAGAACCGGCGGGCACGGTTGAATGCCTGGCGAATGCTCGCCGGCGGCAGCTTCGGGCGGTAGCCGGGAAGATCGACGTTGAGACGGGCGTAGAGATAGGCGCGCATCGCCGCCTGCACATCGGCATGTTCGAGCACGTCGAAATGCACGGTGACGTGGCAGCGCCGGGCGTTCTCGCGGAATACGGCGAGACCGAGATCCCAGCTCGGGTCGCCGACGCGAGACAGCTCCTCGCGGGCGTGGCCCTCCTTGAGCGGCGCGCTCGCCAGCACGGGGCGATCGTCGAAGGCAGGCTCTTGGGCATGGGCGGGTATGGTCATGCGCGTGCCTCCGGCGGCAGATAAAGCCGCTCGCTCTCCATCTGCCGGCGCGCATCGGCGATGACGGCATCGGAGAAGGCCGGCACGACCTGGGCGGTGATGCGGGCATGGACGCGGCCGAACTTGGCCGCCCAGTCGGTCGCGGGCAGGCTCAGCCGCTGCTCTTCGACGAAGACGAGGAAAGCCAGGATCGCGGGGAGCTTGCGCGCGGTGATGACGGCGTTAGGGCAATCAAGGCAGCCCCAGAAGGGCTGCGCACAGGGCGAACCGGCCTCGGCGAAGGGACTGTTATGGAAGCCCGCGCAGGCGGCGAGCCAGACATCCTGTTCGCCGTCGAGCAACGGACCCACGGTAGCCAGCGGCATCAGCGGCTCGGCCTGATCGGGCGCTTTGCGCAACGCCTGCTCGGCGGTGGGCGGAAGCACGGTCGGCATCGCGGCGGCGACCGCTGCGCGGAAGGCGTCGGCGACGGCCGTCTCGTGCAGGGGCCGGAGCGACGGCAGATCAGCATAGTGGCGCGCCGCTACCTCGCGCGAGTGGCCGACCGCGAAGCGGGCCATATGCCCCTCGGTCTTGGTGTACCATAGCGCCTTGTGGGTCTTGCGGAGCCGGGAGAGCAGCAGGTGGAGCGGCTTGCCGTCGTCATCGACAATATCGTTCTGCGCCACCCAGGCATCGATCCGTTCCGTCGGGTGGCGGATACCTGCCCGCAGGCCGCCAGCGTTGTGATAAACCCAAATACGATCGTCGTTTAGATGCGTGCGGGCAGTCGCCGTGGCCTCGATCAGGCGACGAATAAGACCGCCAGGCGTGCCACCACCGCCGTCGCGGACGCGCATGCTCTTGTGCTCGGCGCCGCGAGCGCGGCGCTTGAGATAGCGCAGCTCCACCGTGCCGGCATGGGGGTTGGTGAGACAATCCACGGTCAGCGTCTTCAGGCACTCGGGCTCGAGGCCGGTATCGAGCGTGAGCAACACGAGCAGCGCCGGCAGATCGCGCGCAAGCAGGTGATGGCGGCCATGCAGGTCGTCGATGAGCGTGCTGATCGGCAATGCGCGCCGCATGCGCATGAAATAGAGGCTCTTCAGCGCGGGCTGGTCTGCGACGATAAAGCCCTGCCGCGCGATGATCGCTTCGACATCGGCGCGCGCGCTGGCGATGACCGGGTCGCCCTCATCGGTCCGGTCGTCGGCGCCGAGACGGCGGAACATCGCTTCGACATCGGTCCTCGCGGCGTCGCGCAACGCGCGGGCGACGAAGGGGCTATAAGCATCGCGCGGGGTCGAGCGGCCCGCCGATGTGGCCAGCGTGTAGCGCAGCCGCTCATGCAGGTCGGACGCGATCCGATCGGGCCGGTCTGCCTCGATCGCGCGCAATGTGTTGATGATCTTGCCGACCGTTATGTGCCGGTGGATCGCGCCCATCCCGCGCTGTCCGAGCGCGGAGGCGAACCCATCGATATGGACTGCGCGCAGGTCGCTGACGCCAGCCACGTTCAGCGCGTCATCGCCAAGCCAGGCGAAGAACAGGCGGTAGGCATTTACATACTGCTTGATGACGCTGGCCGCACCGATGGGGCCGCCGAGCGCCGCTGACCGACGTAGCGCGCCCGCGAAGGCGATGGCGAGTGGGCGAGGAACGAGCCCAATCATATCGATCAGGACCGTTCCGCCATGCCGTGCCTCGATCGTGAACTTGAGGCCGAGCACAGCATCGGGCTGCACGGACTCCGGCGTGATCGGCGCGAAAGCGACAGGCCGGCCCTTGCGGGGATGCCCGCTCATGCGCCCTGCGGTCCCGGCAGCAGCGCGAGCAGCTCCTCGACGGCCGCGTCCACTGTATCGGCGCGCGTCGCGATATGATCGAGGTAGATATAGGTGGTGGTGAGGCTCGCGTGGCCGAGCAGACGTTGCACCTGTTGCAGCGGGTCGCCCAGGATCAGCCGGTAGCTCTCCACCGGCCCCGCCGGCAATGCCGCTTCGCGCAGCCGCTGCTGGATCAGCAAGGCGAGCATATGGACTGCGAAGGTGTGACGAAGCTGGTGGGGACTGATCGACAGCGGGAAACCGTTCTCCTCGCACCGCTTGCAGGCACGGGTGAAGATCACCTCCCACGAGTTGGGGCGAACAGGCTGCCCTACCTCGGTCAGCCATAGCGCCGCCGGCTCGTGGGGCGGTCCATCCTCGTCGCACAGGATCAGGCGGCATCGTTCCTCTGGGGTGCAGACATCGCGCATGCGGTCGAGACCGGCGCGGGTGACAGGGATCGGTCGTTCGAGCTTGGCCGCGCCGTCGCGCGCGGCGAACTTGGTCACGCCTGCGGCGCGTTCGACGGCGACATAGGCGGCGATCTGACGCAGCAGCCGACGCGGGACCAGCACACTGCGTCCCCGGTCGCCCTTGGTGAGCGGCGGCGGCAGGCGCAGCCAAAGCTGCTGAGCCTGATCGTGGTCGTGATCGATGGCCGCAAGCTCATCGGCGAGCAGGCCCGACGCCTCTTCAAGACGCAGGCCAGTGGTGACGAGAAGGTCGGCGAACAGCGCGTTGCGCAGCCCGTTGCGATCGCGAGCGCCGGGGCGCTCGGTGCCGTCCGGGGCGAGGCCGCGCAGGCCGACCTCGCGGAAAATGTGGTAGTCGTCCATCGTGACGAACCGCACATCCGACCGCCTGGCGACACGTTCATAGGCGTCGTTGCGCGCCGCGATCATGCCACGACGGCCACCTTGCGCCGGTCGCCACACGGCGCGGCGGCTGAACGGCGCGTCGGCGATCAGCCCTTGCTGCTCGCCCCAGCGGTAGAGGCGATCGAGGCTGGCGACAGCCCGGTTCCAGCTTGCCGCCGTGATCCGGTGATCGGCCTCGTCGCGGCGTCGCTCACGATGATAGGCATCGACATCGTCGCGGGTCGCAGCCCACACGGTCTTGCCGCAGGCATCGAGAAAGCGAAGCCAGACCGCAACATCATAGGCGTAGGCGCGAAGCGAGTGCCGCGAGCGGACCCCCGACAGCGGCAGGTCGAGAAAGAAGCGATCCAGATCGGGATCATAGAGCGCATCGTCCCGCAGGATCAGCGGCACATGCGCATCAAGGCCCTTGGCCTCGCGGCGCTCGCAAACAGTAATGATCGACACCGGCGCGAAACCCTCCCCCCGGACCCCCCACCCGGAAGCTGACCTTCACACCGGTGCGCCTGATGGCCCGGCAGCAATCAGGCTGGCCTCCGCCAGCTCTTGGGTCAGCGCTACGGCCAGCCTGATTACTGCCTACCGTGGGCGTCCATCGCCGACCTTACTGCAATGTTGCGGGCGGCGCAGACTGTCCAGATAAGGCGACCAGTTCCTCGAAGGCGTAGGCATTGTCGCCAAAGCGCTTGCCGAACGTGCGGGCAAGCCGATCGGCATGGCCTGACCAGTGGATCGTCTCATGACAGCGCGTCGATGCATAATGATCCATCGTTTGAAACGCGGATCGGCTCGGAAGCTGGATATAATCGAAGGTCGGCGTAAAATAGGCCTGACTGCCGCCGTGGCGGACAAGCGCCGGTATCGCCTCGAAAAAGCGGTCGATTTGCGTCTGCCTACGCGAAAGGGCAATCGGTTGCTCCGGTGCATCGACGCTATGGAAATGCGCCGGCAAGCCGTCGATCTGATCGGCGTTGAACACGATGTAATGACGAAGGAAGCGGATGTTGCGGTCAACACTGCGTCCGGTATCCGGATTTGTCTCCTGCTTCCTGAAGGTCGAGTAATAGACCGAGACCGCACCGGCCTCGCCGCGCCTGACATCCCCGCCGAGCGCCTGTGCCTGCCTGCGGGTCATCCAGTAGCGAGAACGATAGCCCTGCGCATCTCCCAGCGCCCAGAGATACAATGTGTTGATGCCGGCATAGGGCGCGCCGCTGTGGCGCAGCGGCCGTCCGCCACCGCCCTGCACACGCCAGGGTCGCGACCAGGGTGGAACTCCTTCCTCGATCTTGCGGATGATGAGGTCGGTGATTTCGGCGGCGACATCGCGGGTGCTCCGCTGACAAGATGGCATGGCAGGTTCCTCGCACGAAGGGAAGGAAACCGCCGACGCGTGAACAGCGCCGGCGGTCAGCGAAAGACGAGAGAGGGGTCAGGCCGCGAGGGCCTCCTGATCTTCCGGTTCGATCACATCGCCCGGATCGGTGGGCGCCTCATCCCCTGGCGCGCGATCGCCTTCCTGGTCCGAGGAAGCGTCCGGGTCATCGCCGCCGGACATCTCCATGCCATCGGCTTGCGGCTGATCGAGAAAGCGCATCGCGTCAGGCACCCAGGCCAGCGCCGCGTCCCGGACCTCAGGCTCGACGATGGCCTCGCCGGCAAAGAGCCGGTTGCATGATTGCGAGATCTCCGATTTCTTCATCGTCGCGTGCCTTGCGGTGAGGGCGGCGCCGCCAACCTTGCCCAATAGCGCGAGGATCGAGCCCTTGCTGATGCGGTCGAAGAAATTCTCCGACGTCGGCCTCCACCAGCTGGCGACATCGACATCCATGATCGTCGCAAGCCGGTTGTGTAGCGGGCATTGTTCGGCGCGATAGCCAGGCTTGGCCTCGAGCGACGCGGCGACGAGATAGGCCATCCAGGCCGCCTTGCTGTCATCGCCCAGGGCGCGGAAGGCCTCGAAACGATCGACCTCGGACCTGTGATCGAGCCAGCTGGAGTCGAGACCGGCATGGGCCTCGGCGAGGTACGTGCGCGCATGCGTCACGGGCTGTTCGCCCGACACCGGATCCTGGGGTCCGCGCGCCCGCATGGTCGAACCATAGGCGCTGAAGCTGCTGGCCCGGTCGTCGATCATGACGAACAGGGCATAGTCGAGCGCCAGCGCCGGGTGGCCAAGAAGCGCGGCGCCGAGGATGTCGCGGCGCTGCATCGCGAGTTCGTCATAGAGCCGCGCGCTGAGCGGCTTGCCGCCAGGCGCCACCGCCTCGGGAGGAGCTGAGGGCGGCGCATGTCCGTCCTGCGGCGCGGTCGCGCCCTCGCCAGCGTCCGCGGGCCCGCCATCATCATCATCGACACCGCCGACGCGAACTGGTTCCTCGCTATAATATTCGGTGTCGAGAACCATTTCGCCCTTGGGCGTGAGCTTGAGGAACGCACCTACCAACGGCCGGATCTCATCTGGCAGCACAGGCGCGCGGCACTGGATCGCCTGCTGCTCTTCGGCAAGGGCATCATATTCCTGATCGAGCGCCTCATAAGTCTGTTGAGAAATGGCTTCCCCATCCATTTCCTCGACGATGGCCGCCTGCCGCTCGGAGACCGCTTCGAGACGCGCCGTCTGCTCGGCGGTGAGATCGGGCTGCGGCAGGATGACCCGATAGAGCCCGGCCGCAGCGCTGTGGATGTAGTTGGACGCAATCGGCCGGATCCAGCCGAGGCCCGTCTCCTCGCCAATGCGCCGTGCTTCCTCTTCCATGATGTCGCCGGCAAGCTTCTGGGCGATTTCCGGGTTGACCCACTTGTCGCCGCTGTCGCTGAAGAGATCACGATCGATCCTGCCGCCCGCACCCGCATAGCGGTCTTCGCCCACCAGTATCGCGACAGGATCGCTGGACTTCATGGTTTCATTGGCGATGACGCGCCGGATGGTGTCGGCATTGGCATAGTTCGTGCCGTAGCTGTTCCAGACGAGAAGCTGCTTCTCCTGATTTTCGGTCGATGCATAGGCCTTGGCGACGTCCAGGGTGATGGCGCCCTCGCTGAGCGCCTCGAAGATCGGCTCGGCGAGCGTTGCAAGACGCAGGCGCCCTTCCACGAAACGCCGCGTCAGCCCGAAACGCTTGGCGACACCGTCCATGTCGTTGTTGAGGCCGATAAAATACTGAAAGGCGCGGCATTCCTCGGCCGGTGTCATTTTGAGCTGGTGGAAGTTCGCTGCTGTCGATGTCTCGGAAAGGGTAGCCTCGTCCCCGACGAGCACCTTGACCGGAACGTCGAACTCATCGGCCGCGATGACGCCACGTTCGGCGAGCAGCAGGAGGCCGCGCAGGCGGCGGCCGCCATCGAAGACCTCGAACGTGCCGCGGGGCTTCTTGACCGGGGTGACGAGCAGGTTCTGGAGGACGCCGCGCGCTTCGAGATCGGCGGCCAGCTGAGGGATTTCCAGCAGTTCGTCGGGCCGCTTGCGGACGTTGATGGGGGAAAGGGTCAGCTTCGAGAGCTTTACGGTCGTGGTCATTGGGCGAACTCCCTTCTGGCGTCCGGATCATCCCGGACACCAACTCCGCTCCTCCTCCCCTTTCATTCATCCGGCTCAGGCCAGGAGTTGCCCCAGGACCGCTTGCGCCGACGCCATCGGCACGAAAACGCGCGTGCGGTAGGCGATGATCTCGGTGAAGCAGCCGAGCGATTTTAGTCGATGCAACTGATCGGCAGGGCATCCCACAAGCTCGATCCTGTGGGAACCGTTGACGCGCGATCGCTTGATCGTGAGGGGAAAGGGATGCGCGATATCGATGGTTCGACCGGCCGACACCGCCCGTGCGACCGCATCTGCGGGAAGCGCTTGCGCACGGTCGATACCGAGCCTTGCGAAAAGCTGGGGTACATGGTCGTCGAACACCAGGCGGCCGAGCCAGGAGCACCCCTGCCCATCGACGATACGGTTGACCACAAGATGATCGCTCGGGAGCGCGGACCAGATGGGAAGGAGGAGCCCCGTCGCGAGCCGGATCGTCTCTGTGTCCACGATCTGGCGCGATGCTTCGACCTCGCCGGCCCAGATGGCGCTGAAACTGTCCCGGTCGACCTCCTCCCAGGAGGTTTCTTGAAGGTCGTCAACCCGCATATATTCATTCCGGCCCGGCCGCATCATCTCCACGCGCGGAATGGGGGTGCCTTCCTTTTCTTCCATGAGCGCGCGCGCCCTGGTCCGCAGCGCGGCCTTCCCCGATCTGCGGTTGATCATGAAGGCGGCGGTGGCATCCTCGTGGGCGACCCGCAGGATGCGATCCAGCGAGACACAGTTGCGCCGGCGCATGATCTCGATGGTGAGCAGATGGGAGGTAGCGCCGGTGAGCGCATCGGTGCGAAGGACGAGGTCCTCGATGACGGTCGCCCTGTCGACAAGGATCGTCTCCACGCCCGCGTCGAGCCGTCCGGCATCGCGCGCCGCCGATACCCGCGTTTCGACAAGCGCCAGGAATTCCTCGAAGATGCTGTTCTGCAGCGCGATGGGAAGGGCCAGGATCCGGTTGAGCCAGCGCTGAATGGGCGGCATCTGGTCCTTCATGACACCGTCCCTGCCGGCCAGTTCAAGCCCGGTGCGGTCCTGGAAGTCATCAAGCGTGATGCTGGCAAGCTTGCCGGCGGCGAGAAGATCGAACCAGCTCAGAAGAGCCGCGCAGGCATATTCGCTTTCAAGATTGTCCGCCGGATCGAAGAGGCCCTGCCCTCCTGTCTGCCGCTGGCCCCGGGTGAGCGCGCCCAGGCTGTCGAGACGCCGCGCGATGGTGCTGGTGAACCGCAGCTCGCCCTTGCAGTCGGTCGTCACCGGGCGGAAGAGCGGTGTCGCTGCCTGGTGCGTTCGATGGGTACGCCCCAGCCCCTGGATCGCACGGTCTGCGCGCCATCCCGGCTCGAGCAGCAGGTGAACCCGCTGCTCCTGGTTTGCCGCGTCAAGCGAGGCGTGGTAGCTGCGGCCGGTACCGCCGGCATCGGAGAAGACAAGGATGCGCTTGCGGCCTGACTGGAAGGCGGCGGCCTCGGCCTGGCTGAGACGGGCGGACCGGCTTTCGAGAGTCTGCCGGCCGTCGCTCCTTGTAATGAGCCTTCTGGTGCGGCCGGTGACCTCGGCAACATTGTCATGCCCAAAATGCTCGAGCATCGCATCGAGCGCCGACATGATCGGCGGCATGGCACAAAGCGTCTCGATCAGCTCGGCGCGCGCCGCCTCGGCTTCGGGGTTGGCGACCGGATTGCCCCTGCCATCGACCATGGGCAGCGAGCGCGGCGCTCCTGTGTCATCGATGAAGACCTGCATCTGCCGGGTAGGGAAGGCTCGCTCGAGATAATCGATGACATATTCCCGGGGCGAGAGGTCGATCTCCAGGTCGGCCCGTTCTCCAGCGCTCAGCTCGCCAAGGCGACGGTCGAGGATGGATTGCGCGGTCGTCACCAGCTGGATGACGACGGACTGATTGGCGTCAAGATGCGCCTCTATCGCCGCGATCACCGTCGGCAGCTTCATGCTGAGCAGCAGCTGCCCGAAGAAGCGCTGCTTCGTCGTCTCGAAGCGGGAGCGGGCGGCGGCCTTGGCGCCGCTGTTGAGCGTCCTGTCCTCCAGCGGGTCAACCACCCCCGTCAGCTCCAGCGCGCGTTCCATATTGCGGTGAATCACCTGTTATCGCGAGGAAGCGGTAATGCGGAGGAGCGCGGCGTAGTCCTGCAAAGCTGCGGAACATTTCGCCACGTCCTTCACATTATTCTATAGGGTGTCGAGCCATCCCATCAGATTGGCATCTCGCTTCCACGAAGGTGGCACGTTGCTCGCCGCCGGGGCGCCAACCTGTTCCAGCGCCTTTCGTTTGGTCTCCAGATTGGCCTGAGCATAGTGATTGGTCGTATCGAGACTGACGTGCCCGAGCCAACTGCGGATGACGGTGATATCGACCCCGGCGGCAACGAGGTGGACGGCGGTCGCGTGCCGGAAGCTGTGAGGCGTAACGTGTTTTGACTGGAGGGTCAGCGTCGATTTCGCGGCTTGTTCCACGTAGGCGTTGAGCTTGAACCGCACCCCTGACGCCCCTAGCGGTTCACCGTATCGATTGACGAAGATCCGCTCATCGGGCGCACGGGGCTGTCGCTCCAGTAGCTTCCTGAGCAATGCCACGGTTTCTGGCCAGAGCGGGCAGATGCGTTCCTTGCGCCCCTTGCCGTAAAGACGCACGAAGTTCGGTGCATCGAACCGGATTGCTTCGGGACAGAGGTCAAGCGCCTCTTGGATTCGCGCGCCACTGTTATAGAGGAACGAGAGCAGTACATGGTCGCGCAGCCCTTCGAGTGTCGATCGGTTGGGCTGGGCGAGGATGGCCTCGACCTCCTCGGGCTCGAGGTAGCACGGCGCGGAGGTGGGCTCCCGCTTCAACGGAACAGCCAGGACCTCTGAGCACTGCGCGATGTATTCCGGATTCTTGTCCGCCACGAAGCTGAAGAAGCTGCGGATGGCGGCCAGTCGGCAGTTCCGCGTGCCGATCGTGGTCTTGCGGCCATGCTCGGTATGATGAAGGAACGCGCGCACCTCGCCGGCCGAGACGTCGGTGAGCGTCAGCCGCGCGACCCCGCAGCCTTTTCGCTCCGCGACGAACCGAAGCAGCAGCCGCCAGGTGTCGCGATAAGAGCGGATCGTGTGGATTGACGCGCTGCGCTGCTCGGCCAGCCACTCCTGGAAGAACGCCCGCAACAACGCGGGCAATGGATTGCCTTTCCTCATGGCCGCGCCTCCGTGACAAGGCACGGGGCGCCGAGCGCGCGGAACCGTTCACTGGCTTCCTGCAACAGATCCTGCGTGACGGTGATGTAGACCAGCGTGGAGTGGAGATCCCGGTGCCCCATGTAGGTCGAGAGGAAGTGCAGTTTTTCCTGAGGGTTAATGCCGGACCGGTACCACTGGAGGATGCGGTTCACCACCATCGAGTGACGAAGGTCATGGACCCGCGGCCCGGTCCGGCCCGAAGCGGGCTTGAGCCCAGCACGGCGCATGACGTTGGTAATCATTGTCGTAACCGCCTCGGGCCTGTAGCGGTCATTTAAGTGGGCATGCCAGAACAGCCCTGATTTCGGGTTCTGTGGGCCGCCAGCGCGCCGCCTCGCATCGATGTACGCGCGCAGTTCGACCGCGACACTGTCGGATAGAGGCAAGATCCTGGTCTTGTAGAACTTCGTTTCCCGGATCGTGATCGTGCTTGATTGCAGGTCCACGTCACCAAGATCGAGCCATGCCAGCTCGCTTCGCCGTAGCCCGGCACAATAGGCCAGCATGATCATGGTGTAGAGGGTCAACGGCCGCAGCGGAGCGTCCGGCGACGGATAAGTCCGTGCGGTATCGAGCATACGCCGAACGTCAGCCGGGCTGAAGATATGCGGTTGCCGATGCTCCCGCGCTACTTCCCGCTCTGGCCGGGGATTGAAGCGCTTTGGCGGGATAGTCGGATCGAGGCGGAACCGCGCCTTGGTCAGGATGCGCGCCAGCTTCTGGCATTCAGCCGCGTGGTTGCGGGTCGGCTTGGCAGCCGCCCAGCTCGCAATCATTGCCTCAAGTGGTTGCTCCGCGAGGTCGGGACGGGCCTGAAGGAACCGATCGAACCGCAGCAGCCAGTGAGCCTGCGCTTCATATTGATATCCCCGGCTGCGCATCAGCATGACATGGTCTTGCATGAAGTCACCCAGCACGCTGCCGAAGGGCGCAGGCCGTCGTAACGCGGCCAAGGATTCGTCGGGATTCGGGGAAGCCAAGGCCCGCCAGATCGGCTTGCTTTGCTTGACGTTGTACCGACGGCGAAGTGCAGCAACAGGGTTGTCGGCGATCAGCCCGATTTCGACGAGGTGGTCGAGGAAGCGGTCGACAATGCAGACCTGATTGAGCAGCGTCGACAATCGCCAACGTTTTTGCATCTCCTTCAGCCAGGCGTCGAGCATCTGCCGGTCCACCGCCGGATGCCGGCGGGCAACATCTTCGAAGGTGCAAAGGAACCAGCGATATGTCGGTACGCTTCCCGGCCGGAACTGCGATTTTACCAGGAAGGCGTCGACGACGGTGCGATCGGGATCGTGCCAGGCGCTCATGACAGCACCTCCATTCCAGGCACCTCGAGTGCCACGGCTCGGAGATCATCTGTTGCCAGTTTGAGATAAGTATTGGTGGATTCGGTGGATCGATGCCCGAGCACGTCGCCGATGATCTTTTGCGGGACCGATGCCCGCAGCATTTCGACCGCACGTGCGTGGCGGAAGACATGCGGCCCCCGCTTTCCTGCTGGCACTACGCCTGCGGCGGCCAACCGACCGCGGATCATGCCGTACAGGTTCGTCATTGCGATATAGGGTGCGCAGGATCGGACGAAGATTTCCCGCACTTCAACCTGGGGCCGCCCAAGGCGCAGATAATCCAGCAGCGCTTCACCAACAGTCACCATTAGCGGCATGTACGAGTACGCGTTGGTCTTGGTGTGGCAGATCCGGAGGGATTCTGCGCGCCAGTCCACGTCATCGAGCCGAAGGCGGCATATCTCACCTTCGCGCAGCCCATACGTGGCAAGCAGCTGAAGTATCGCATAATCGCGTAGTCCGCGTGGCGATCTGTCCTCCTGCGTTGTCGCCAGAACCGCGGCGATTTGGCTCCTTTCCAGCGTCGACGGCACATCTTCGTAGGCATAGAGCATGGGGCCGATGATGTGTGGCGTCAGATCGGTCGGGATGCGACCCGTCCGATGCAGATGGCGAACCACCGAACGGAGACGCTCAGCGACATCGGCCAATGATTTGCGCCGTAAACCAGGCGCGCGCATGTCCATGTAGAGATCGATGTCCACGATGCTCAACGTTTCGAGGCTGGCGGCACCGGCCCGGTCGAACTGCCATCGCAGGAAGTTTCGCGCCTCCCACATCAGCGCCGCAATGGACGCGCTTGCCAAACCGCGCTCCTCGCGCAGCCATGCCTCGTATTCGCGGCAAATTTCATGTCGATGCTCGTCATCGGGACCGATCATTTCTGCGTCCGGGGGCCAATTGCCTTGAGCAAGCCGGAGGAGCTTGGCGATCGCGGTGCGGGGCAACATGTGCCAACGCGCACTGGGAGGCCGACCGTACTGGATCTCAAAATCCTGAACCGCATAGCCAAAATACTGATCGACCTGCTGCGGCGTCACAGTCTCGACCTGTATATCGCACTCGGCCAGATAATCGAGAAACGCGCGGGCGTAGAGACGGTGGTTCGCCACGACCACGGGATTGTAATTCTGTGTGGTGAGCGAATTCGAGAGTTCGGTGATCAACTCGTCATGCAACTTCAACATGATTGCCTCCTCAGCTGGTCCAGGGACCGCCGAGGTTCGCAACCAATATAATGCGCAGCAACTGCGCACACTATCATGGGAATTCGCCGGTTACGCCGCGCTCCTCCGCATTACCGCTTCCTCGCGATAAGGCATCTTATGGCGAGCTGCGCATAAGACCGCCCACGCCTCGGCGTAGCGGTCATAGATCGCGATCTGGCCCGGCGTCAGCTCGTGCCGCAATATCTCATATTCAACGCCGTCAAAGCTTAACGCGCGGGCGGTGTAGAGGCCCAGGGCCTTAAGATCGCGCGCCACCAGTTCCATAGCGGCAATCCCGCCCTTGCGGATATCGGCGATGAACTGCTCGCGATTGGCGAAAGCGGTTTCAGGTCCCCACAGGCCCAACCTTACGGCATAGGCCAGATTATTGACGTCGGAGGCTGCGGTCGCCGTGGCATAGAGGATGCGCGCGCCGGGCAGGTTGTTCTGGAGCAGAACGCCGCAAAGGCCCTGGAGCGAGCCCTCTTTTCGTCCAAGCGCGCCTTCACCGCCTCCAACCCCGCCCATTTCATGCGCTTCATCGAAGCCGATCACACCTTCAAAATCGGGGCCTGCCCATTGGATGATCTGCTGCAGCCGGCTGCTTGCGCCGCGCGCGGATCGCAACATGGGGTAGGTGACGAAGAGGACGCCCTGCTCAAGCGCGAGGGGCTGGTCGATCTTCCAGTTGGACAAGGGCTGAATGTCGCCCGGCAGCCCGCCGAGCGCCGTCCAGTCGCGGCGGGCGTCCTCGAGCAGCATTTCATTCTTGGTGACCCAGATGTTGCGGCGGCGGCCCTGGAGCCAGTTGTCAAGAATGCAGGCGGCGACCTGGCGGCCCTTGCCGGCTCCCGTGCCATCGCCGAGGAAATAGCCCTTCCGATAGGCATGCCCCTGTTCGCTTTCCTCAAGGCCCGCCCCTTCCCTGGCGGGAAGGAATTTGCCCGGGAGGAATTGGGACCAGGCATGTCCTGCATAGACGACCGTCTCGAGCTGGGATGCCGAGAGCAGGCGGTGAGAGACAGTACGCTCGGGCAGGAGCGGCACATAGCGGGGAATGGGAGCGGCGATCGAGCCCATCGCCACGGACTCCACGAGCGCGGTAGGATGCTCGCCGGCCGTCTCGAACCGGATACGGCTCGGTCTGTAGGGAAGATAGACCCCGACCTGTCCAAGAAGCGGGGCCGGCGTATCGAGCGCTGAATAGCGCACGGCGGCGACGTCGTTGCGGACCGGCGCATGACAGGGCCGGGGCCGGGGCCGGGTGGCTCTGGCGGCGCTGAAAAGGGAAATCGCTGCCGGACGCCCGGGCTGCGCGGGCAATGGCGGCAAAGGGGCACGGGACGGGACTGCAAGCGTCGCGATGAGTTCGCGGATCGAGCCGCTCTCGATGGTTGGGGGAACCTCGCCGCCCCCGACCCTGTCGATGACGAGAAGGCGCACGCTGATCGACGTGCCGTGCCTCAAATAGCATTTGTCGAGACGAATGGAGGCGCGCAGGCTGGCATGCTGGAGTCCCGTCCAGGTAGGGTCGCCGATCCGTGCATGGGGGTTGAACCATTCGGGCATGACCGCGACCAGCCTGCCCCCGGGCCGCAGCCGCCGCAGGGCCGCTGCAAGATGGCGCAGGGCGGCATGGCGGTCGGCGCCGCGGCCTGCCGATCGGGAAAAAGGAGGGTTCATAAGGACCAGGCTTGGCCGAGGCGCGGCAGCCAGTGCGGCATCGATGAGCGCCCCATCATGGCCGGTGACAAGGGCATCGGGAAAGGACTGGGTAAGGCGGATGCGCCGCCGCGGCGCAAGTTCATTGAGCTGAAGGGTGGCGGACCGGCCGCAATGGGCCACAAGAAGACCATTGCCGGCGCTGGGTTCAAGGATGATATCGTCGGGCTGGATGTCGGCCAGCACCACCGCGAGGGCGGCAAGATCGACCGGCGTTGAGAATTGCTGCCATTCCACCTGTTCCTCGCTGCGCACTGTGTGGGTTGGAAGGCGATCAAGAAGGTCGCATGCGGCCGCGACGTCGCAGGGTTTCCTCAGGGAAAGGGGGCGGAGCCCAAGATGCTGGACCAGCGCATGCTCAAGGATCTCGAAGCTGTCGCGCTGGGTCCAGAGGCCATCGGCATCGCTGCCTCCAAAAGCCTGCATCATCGCTGCGCTGAGGTCCGCGCGGGTGATGGGGTCTGTGGAACCGAGGCGATCGCCAAGAATGGCGGCGGCACGCTGTTCGCCAAGGATCAGGGCATCGGGGATGGCGGGCATGGATCATTTCTCCGAAAAGCTGGCTGTCCCTTCGACAGCGTCAGCCCTTCACGCCCCCTCTTCTTGCCTGTGGGTTGCCGGCTGGAAGACCGGCAGGCGCTTTGGTCGCGCTTCAGCGCTGCGGGGAACGCACCGTTTCGAGCGCCTCGGCCCAGTCCTTGACGCCTTTGGGCGTCCTGATGCTGATCTCGAGGCCAGGCCGGGCGTAACGACGCATCGCCCGCGCGGCCGCGCGCTCGCCCTCGCCGTCATTGTCCGCCGCCAGGATCAGCGATGAGAGGGACTGCGGCAATATGAGGCGGTCGAGCCGCCTCGCGCCCAGGCTCGCCCAGCAGGGCTCGCCTTCGAGCAGGTTGAAGGCGCGAGCCGTCTCGAACCCTTCTGCAAGCGCCAGCACAGAATCGGGCCTGCCGCCGCCCTGCCAGGCGCCCCCGCCCGGCCTGCCCAGGAGCAGCTTCATGCGACACGCCCCGGTTTGAGGATCAAGGAAGATGCGCTGGACCGCGGTCAGCTGCCGCCCCTCCCGGACCGCGAGCAGAAGAGCGGGCTGATAACTCGTCCAGGGCAGCGGCCGATAGGGACAGCGCGGATGGTATCGCACATCGGCGACGGGCGGCTCGAGCCCCCGGAGGGTCATGTAGCGCTCGGCAAGGGTTCCGCTGACAGGGCCGGCCTGCGCCCACAGGCGCGCTGCACTCCCGGAAGACCGGGAGGGCGTGTCACAATAGGCGAAGCGCTTGCGGCGCGGGATGCGCCGCAAGGCACGCAGCACATCCTCCCGGGCGCAGCCGGCAAAGCATGTGACCAAAATCCCATGATCGCCCTGCCGTATGGATAGGCTTGGGGCTCGATCATCATGCACGGGACACCGGCACATGGCGGTGCGGCCATGCCAGCTCCCGTCAAGGGCCCCTACAAGGTCGATGGTGTCCTGGGACGGTCGTCGGGTTATCAGCGGCATCAGCCCATCTCCTTTTCCCATCGCCCAGCCACTCTCCCCTTTCGGCCGAACCGAGGGGTGGCGTCGGGACAGCATCCGATGATGCGGATGTCGAGCGGGCCTCCTCGGGGCGTTCGGTCTGAAATACCGCAACGCTGCAGACGGCGGGATCAGCTGATTCCAGAGCATCGAAAAGGAGGAACGAACATGGATTCTTCGTCAATTTCATGTTTGTGACATGCGAATCCTTTCAGATCAGCGCATTATTGTTTGCTTCTGATCTATCAAGGGGTTAACTGAAATCTATTCGGACCTTGTGCGCGCATGCGAGCCCCATTCGAGGGGCAAGGAGCCGTTAATGTCAATTTTAACATAATAGAATTCCACGAATGGATGGAATTTTTCGCAGGACTAGGAGAATTCACTTGGGATCGGAAGACAAATCTACCATTAATCAGAGTGTAAGGCTGGATTCTCTCACGATTGATGACCTGAAATCTCTGGAACAGTCCTTTCTGGAAGCCGCTAATTCCATCGCGGCTGTCCGCAACGTTCTTGACCAGGTCATCGATACTGGCGCGCCTTTGACAAAAGCCATTGGCGCGAGCCGGGCAGGTGCGGCGGCGCGTTACGCGCTTTCGGCGATGACGGAGGACCAGGCCGACGTCGAAGAGGCCCTCAAAGCCCTATGCAGGGGCCTCAAGACAGGAGATCGGGAAGAATTCATTCGCCAGCGGCTTGTCGATTGCTTCGCCCTGGAAGGCTGGGCGTCTGCCGGCGTCCTGCTTTGCCTCCTCCGCCAGCCGGGGCAATTTGTCTCGCACGCCCATCTGGCGGACGCGGCCTGCGTCCTCTCGGAGAGTCCCAATGTCGTGCGCGTCTATATCTGCCAGCTGCGCTCAAGCCTCAAAAGCCGGGGCTTTGAGGATGGCGCCATCGAGACCGGGCGGCGAAGCTACCGGATAGTTCCGAGCGCTGCCTTCGGGATCGTCAACGCGCTTGGCGTGTCCTTGAGACCGACCAGAAAGGCGAGCATGAGTGAAAGCCAAAGCCACAGCCAGGCTGCCGCGCGGTGACCGAGCCACCAGGCCAGCCCAAGGGCTGGCCTGCGCCTGCGGGGCGGCCGGTGGCCGGTCGGGCAGCCGCTCCCCTCAGGCGATGGAGCTGCCCGCGTTCCTTTTCCATGCATTGGCAGGTCCGGAACGGCCGCAAGCCTCAGCCAGGCGTCGCCTAATCCCCTGACCCCTGCGCGCGAAGCCGCTCACGCATCCGCTTGCCCGGCCTGAAATGCACGGCATTTTTTTCGGCCACCGGGACGCATTCTCCAGTCCGGGGATTGCGCCCCATCCGGGCCATGCGAGGCCGTGGGGTAAAGGTACCAAAGCCGCGAATCTCGACCCGTCCGCCCTTTGCGAGATTGTCGATGATTTCCTGGAAGAAAAGATTGACGATGCTCTCGACTTCCGAAGCGGAGAGATCGGGATGCTCTTCGAGCATCTTCTGGATCAGCTCAGATCTGATCATCACGCACCTTGAACAATCCCCCTCCTCAAACCATCGCCGCTTTCATGCCCCCATGATGGCGCCGTCCAGGACCAGGGACAGGAACCACGGTCGATCTTCAACAAGCCGCAATAGCTTTGTTCGATGAAATTGCAAGGATTCAGGAGTTTTGATTCTTCCAATACTTGGCATTCGCATCACGCCGTCGACGCGCATCGCCCGGCCTGCGTGGACGTTGGGAGGGGATTGGCCCCTTGCCGGCACCCCGTCGCAGGAGCGGTCCGACACGTCCCTGTAAACCAGTAGGTAAGAAGCTCCCGCTATTCCTGTAGCGCGCATCCGATGCGAGCGTCGGGCGTTGATGCCCTGTGACCGCACGACGGCGCCCGAAAAACATCGCGGCCTTACAGTTGGAGTTTCCATGACCGGTTCAAGTCCCTCCCGCCGCCGCCTTCCTCAGGGGAGTTGCTTCATCCTGCTCCTGCCGCTGGCGCTGGCCTTCTGGATGGCGGTGATGTGGCTGATCGATCAGGGGCGCTGAAGCTTGATTGAAGGCGCCCGGGCACGGCCCGGCCGGTCAGGCCTGCTCGATTTGCAGAACGTCCAGCAGATCGAAACCTGATCGGATGCCTGCGACCCGAACCCTGCGCCCGAGCAGGTGTCGATAGCGCCCGGTGACATCCAGGCGCCATTCACCGCCATCGGCTACGCGCAGGACGGGGTGAAGGCCAGCCTCGAGCAGGATTCCGGTCAGATCGTGGCGTGAACCTCTTGGCATCGATGCTCCTTCAGGCTGGCGACGGACGCTTCATGTCCCCCGGCCAGGATGAGGTTCCGCCGCCGCTCGCGCCGATTGCCTGCCATGAACGAAGCGGGCTTGCAACATTCCGTGGGGCTTCCCCCGCGCGAAAGCGCCAAGGCAAGTGAAGGCGTGCCGCTCAAAAGGGACTCCGCCCGACTGTGAAACAAGCGGAGCCAGTCTGAGGAAAAGCGCGAAACGGTCATGGGCGCCCTGCCAAAAAGGGCGTCCGTCGTCCGGACGCCCTCCTGGCTCGTTGCGCAAGAGCAGATTGCGAAACGAGTGCATCGGCTCGACCGCTCTACATATTTATTGTGTCGCGTTTCCCGGTCAGCAGATGATTGGCTTCGCCGAACTGGCGTTTCCATCTGCCAAGAAAACGCTCAAGCTCAATAGCGCCAGGAGATGCCCAGCGAGAGCTTGTTGTTGTCGACGCGGATGCCGTTGGCGCCGAGATCCTTGTTGAGGCCGGCGCTGCCATAATCCTCAATCAGATATTCAACGCGGATCGACGTCTGCGCGCCGATGCGGGTTTCCAGGCCAGCGCCGTAGACCAGCGCGTCCTGCATGGTCTTGGTGCCGTAGCTGTCCACGCCGTCAAAGGCGCTCGCCTTGAACTTGGTCGATTGCCAGCCGCCCCGGGCATAGAGAGCGGTGTTGTCGGCGATCATGGCGCCCAGCCGGCCGCTCAGGCCGAAGGATTCGCGCGCCCGGATCTTGCCGCTCACGCTATTCGTGCCGTCATCAAGGCTGGCAGAGATGCTTGCGCCCGAATAGTTCGCATTGGCTTCGACGCCGAAGAACAGGCTGTTCGAGAGGGCATAGTCGTAGCCGACATAGAGGCCGCCGCCGATGCCGTTGCCGCTCAGACCGTCGAGGTCCAGAGCCGCAATGCCAATGTCGGTGCCTTCAGCCTTGACCTCATAGGCGTCGCGGCTGATCTGCGCGCCGATGAACGGGCCGGAAAAGGTTTCTGCATGAGCGCAGGAGGTCCCGGCGACGATCGCCAGAAGCGCGATGGAAATATTTTTCATGGTTCCCCTGAATTGGTTCGCGTTGTCTAATCGTTTCGGTTGCGACCCGGAGAGCCGCCTAGAGAGGCAAACCTGCAACGTCAACCAATTCTGTTCGATTCCTTGGCAAGAGGCTTTTACCGGAAGCATAGCGCATATCTCATGTCTGACTATGCTTGCACAGCGAAGGACCAAGGCGCGCGCCCGCGCTTGAAAAAATGGCGGCCCCGGGAATTTCCCTGCTTCAATAACGGCGCCCGTCCCGGCAATGAAGGCCAAATGACCAGCGCCTTTCTCCCCATGCGCCGCAGTGGCAAGGCAGAAAGCGCGGCGCGGCCAGCGCCGGGCCCGCTGATCCTCATGCTGTACGGGCTGGGTTTCTGGCTCGCGCTCTCGATGGCCGCCTATTGGGGCGGAGAGGGCTATTATTCACTCTGGTTCCCGCCCGCAGGACTTCGGCTCGCGTTCCTCTGGCATTTTGGACCGAGGGCGACCCCTGCAATCATGATCGTCGAACTGCTGGTCAATCTGGGGATGGGAAGATTTTCCCTCGCCTCGCCCGACCGGCTGATCGCGCTGTGGGGCATCGTGCGCCCGGTCCTCGCTTATGGCGCGATCGTGGGGGTCATCCGCTGGCTCTCGAGCGGCAGCAGGGCAGGCATGATGACGCCGCCAATGCCATTTAGCCTCGCTGCGGCGGCCGCGCCGGTTTTCGCGGCGCTCACGGCGCTGCCCGAAGCTCTCTGGCGACCGGACCGGACACAGGTCACAACCCTTCCCGATGTGATCACCTCGCTCACCGCGTTCGCCGTTGGCGACCTGCTCGGGGTCCTCCTCATCGCGCCCCCTCTTCTCTGGATCGCCGGGACAGCCGGACGCGGGCGCAAGTCCCTGCCTTCGCGCCTCGCGCCGCCCTCCATTGCCTGGACACCGGTCATGGAGATGGCCTTCCTGCTAGGAGGAGCAATCGTCGTCACCCGTCTCCTCACGCATATCGGCCTTGGCTTTCAGCCGACCCCGGTCATCCTCGCCGTTGCCTGGACGGGATTGCGCTTCGGGCGCCTTGCGGCCTGGATCTCCCTGGCGGCCGTGGCCTGGCTGCTGCTGCCCGAGACAGCCGACGCCATCAGCACGACGGACCGTCTCGAGCGCCATCTCAACCTCGCAACCATCATGGTGGTGGGCTATCTTGCAGGCAGCTATCGCGACGCCCAGAAGCAGGCCAGGGCAGCGCTCGAGCGACGCGATCGGCTGCTCTTCCAGGCCGAGCGTCTCAAGACGTTGCGGGCCATGTCCGTGGCCGTGATCCATGAGATCAGCCAGCCCTTGTCCACCCTGGCGATCGAGGCGAGGCATCTTCACGCAATCACCGATCGGTCCGGACAGGAAATCAGGGAGAGCGCAGCGCTCATTGATCGCAAGGCGGCCGCCCTTTCCCACCTCGTCCGCCGCCTGCGCCGGTTCGGCGGGCGCGTGGTCGATGAACCCAGTCCCCTGCCCGTTCCGGCGCTGGTCGAGAGCGTGGTCGCCATCGCCGCGCCTGAAACCAGGAGCCAGGGCGTCGCCTTGAAAGTCGGCCCGACAGACCCGGACCTGGTCATTCTTGGACAGGAGGTCGAACTGAGCCAGGCGCTGATGAACCTGCTGCGCAACGCCATTCAGCACTCCAGCGACCGGGCGGTCGAGCTGGGCAGCGAACGAAGGGGCGGCAGGGCCGAAATCACGGTTCTCAACCGATATGAACCTGAGGCTTCTCACGGCATGGGCATGGGCGTTGGCATTCTCGTGGCCCAGGCCATCGTGGAAGCGCATGGCGGACATCTGACCCGAACCAAAGGGCCCGACGGCGTCATGCTCGCGTCCATCATGCTGCCACTGGCGGGAGACTGTGCATGACGGGCGAGCCCAAAGTCTATGTGGTGGACGATGATCGCGACCTGGGTGGCAGCGTCGCGCGACTGCTTTGCCGGCAAGGCTTTGCCGCGGAGCCATTTCTCGATCCCGTGATGCTGCTCAATGCCTATGTCGAGGCGCCGGCCTCCTGCATCGTGACCGATGTCATGATGGACGATCTGGACGGTTTCGGCTTTGCCGACCGTGTCCGCTTCCTCGATCCTGCCGTCGCGATCGTCTTCATGACGGCCTGGCCCACAACGGCCAATGCCGTAGATGCCGTCCGCCGCCATGGCGGCCTCGATTATCTTGAAAAGCCGATTGATGAAGCGCGCCTGATCGCCGCTGTCACCGAAGGGGTGGCCTGGTCAAGCCGCAGGCGAAGGCAGTTGGGCCGCACCGCAGCCTTGACGCCCAGGGAAAGGGAGGTGTTCGACCTGCTCGTCCTGGGCCATAGCAACAAGGCGATCGCGGGGATCCTGGCGCTCAGCCCCAAGACGGTCGAGGATCATCGGGCGGCGATCATGGCGAAGACGGGGACCAGCGGGCTCGCCCAATTGATTGCCCTTGCCTCGCCCGGATGACGCGCCAGGCAAGCGAAGAGCGAGCCGTTTCGCGACCCCTGGCCATTGCCTGCATCCCGGGAAATTCCCGGATGGAATGATCCCACCTGCTGCCTGATAGGAGCCGCGCCAGGTCCAGTCTTGGATGGGCACCGGGCGGCGTTGCGACCCCGCCGCCCGGTTTCAACAGAAGCATGATCTCGACCAGGCCGGACCGGAACATGCGCTGCATGCCTTGGACTTTCCCGCCTTGCCCGAGCGAACAGATGATGCCAGCTATCGACCGTGCGCGGCAGATCGCGGCTCCTTCAACCTCAGCCGTCCTGATCGGTCAGGTGAGCCTGCTCGCCGTGATGGAGAAGGCAAAGCCCGTGATCAGCGAGGGTGCGCGTCAAGACAGACAGGATTTTCGGGAAGGACAGCGAGGCGGCTCCTCGACTCCGGCCAGGCCAGGCCAGGCAACTAGCTGCTGCCCGGGAATGCGAATTGCTCAAGCATATGCAATAGCGCCTGGGCGCCCCCTTGGCGGTTCTTCAGGGCATCGGTGAGGGCGCCTTCAACCTTCGAGGCGACGAAGCGCGAGGGACCCGCATAGCCAAGGGACCAGGTGAGGAAATGACGGGTCGGGTAGGAACCACAGGCGATGGTACCGATATCCTGGTGCCTGGGATCCTGGAGAATGCTCTCCTGGAGTGCGGCAATGGCTGCAGGAGGACCTTCGATATACTGAGCGAAGTGACGTCCTGTAAACAAAAGCGCTCCGGTGACCTCCAGCGAACGATTTCTCTGTACAGAAATGGCGACGATATCCCCGACGTGCCTCTCGGCGTCGGTCTCGTCCAACCGGCTCGTGCTGATGTAGAACCATCGATCCAACATAGGCCGTTTATGCCCATTAGATCAGAAGAGTAAAGGCGAGACGCAAGGGTGGAGGCGTTGGCGCACCCCACCTAGATCTTGCAGCTGCCTGCGGGGGGGAGTCGCGATCGAGACCCCATTCTGCAAGGCGAGAGGTGAATATCATCGCCCTTGCGAGCTTCGTAAAAATACGAAGGCCCTGGTAAGGCGATGTCGAGGAATGCGGTTTAAGGGCGCCCCCGAACCCCGGAGGCCTTCCATGTTTGCGCACAAGTCCAGTGATTTCCAGCTCGAAGGCGCCGAACTGCGCCGCCATCCCCGTCAGACGGTTTACAAGTCGGCCTTGCTCTACCCTGTGGTGCGCGAGGCCACGTTGGCGATTGGCAACATCTCCAGAAGCGGCTTGAGCGGCCAGTGCGCCTTGCCGCTCAGCCTCAGGGACACGGTGCATGTGAGCTTCGACGGTGAGAAATTCGTGACGGCCGAGGTTCGCTGGACCAGGGGCTCGACATGCGGGCTTCTCGTTGAAGAGCCTCTTGTGTGCTTTGGCGGGGTTGAAGGGAATTCACCTGCCGCCGCAGCCGGCGAACAGGCCCGCGAGCTCCGGCTCGCCGCCGACCTTTCGGCAACGATCGTGAAGTCTGCGCCCGTGCTCGTCGGCACGGTTCGCAACATGTCGCTTGAAGGGATGATGATCGAAACGGCCGGCTTGCGGGAAGGCACGCGTCTTCTGGTCAAGACGCGCGGAGCTGATGTGCGTATCGGACGCGTTCAATGGGCAAGCGGCGATTTGGCAGGCATTTTCTTCGACCGCGCGATAGGCCTGTAACATCGCGGCGCCGTCGCGGCGCCCGCAACGATACTCCTGGCAGGGCGTTGAGCGGGAAAGGAGTGCGGGCGACCTGCGATGAATACCGGATGCTCGATCTATATAGTGGACAGCGACGCGCGCGTCCGCCGCCATCTGGTGATGCTTCTGCGGGGGCAGAACCACAAGCCCACTTCTTTTGCATCCGGCAACGACTTTGTAGAAGCGCTGGGCTTCCTTGAAGCGGGCATCTCCATCATCGACATGCGCCTGTGCGACATGGATGGCCTGGACGTGCTTCGGAAGACACAGGGCCGCCGTCCGGACATGCTTTTGATAATGATGGCGGCGAACACGGACGTCCGTACGGCAGTCCAGGCCATCAAGGAGGGAGCGGACGACTTTCTGGAAAAGCCCTTCGAGGACGATGCCATCGTGCAGCTCGTCGCGCACGCCATCCCGGAACTTGGCAGGAAAATCCAGTTTGCCGCGCGTCGATGCAGCGCAGCCAAGCAGCTTGATAAGCTCACGAGGAAAGAGCTCCATATGATGATCTCTCTATCGCTGGAGAGGGATAATGGAAAAGTCGCCGAGCAATATCAGGTGAGCGTCAGAACGGTTGAATCCTATCGGACGCGCATAATGAGAAAGGTAGGCGTCACCAGATTTTCCGATGCCTTGCTTTTGCTGTCCGCAGCCGGGGTTTCGCGCGCGCCCTTCCCCGAGAAGGCCTGTTGAAGGCGAGCCGGCAATGACGATCTAAGGTGGTTCTACGACGATCGCACAGCTCTGGAATTTACATTGGGGTCATCAGCAAATTCGGGAATTTGATGAATTGCCGGCTTGATGCGGGCCGATGCGCTTCCACAAACCGTCGCAGTCTCTCAGAATCACCGGATGAACGCGGCCAGGTCCATGCCGCCGCAGTTGGCGATCGCCGCCTTACCCTCGAGCAAAGGCGAGCCGGCCAGAATGGCCTGCATCAATTCCTGGCTGCCGGCCCTCAGGTCCGCAGATGAATCGGGCCGTACCAATCCGTCCGGGGAAATTCCCGGATGGAACGATCTCTCCTGCTGCCTGACAAGCGCAGCGCCTGCGACCGGGATGCCGAACCGCATTCCGCCTGATATGCATCATCCGCCATGCGAATTTGGAACCGCGTGCAAATCCAGGCGCTTGAGACATCCAGGGAGAAAATCGACGATGAAATGGATCGGCGTGGCTGCGCTGCTGCTTTGCTCGAGTGCCTCATGGGCGCAGCAACAGGACAAGAAGGACGAGACGCTCAAAAAGGCCGGCGACATTGCCACTCAACCCGTCCGTGACGTCGGCCTCGACAAGAAGGAAATACCCCAGGTCCTGCAAGAGGCGATGGAAGACCCTTATAAGCGGCCGCCTTCGCGCAGCTGCAAGGGACTGAAAGCCTCGCTGGAAGACCTGAACGCCGTGCTCGGCTCCGACTTCACCACCAGCGAAAATGCGAACGAGAATCGTGCGGGCAAGATCGCCGAAGCCGTAGGCAAGAGCGTTGTCAATTCGCTCATTCCCTTTCGCGGTCTGGTGCGGGAAATAAGCGGCGCTGCGCCCGCCGAACGGCGCTTGCAGGCGGCGGTGACGGCCGGGATCGCCCGGCGCGGCTATCTTCGTGGGCTGGCGGCCGCCAAGAGCTGCAAGATCATGAGCCCGCCGGCAACTTCGCAGGAACAGGCGCGGGACGCTGAAAAATGAGGGAAGCGCGGGCGGTTCAGCCCTGCAACCGTCTCATCGTGGCGATCATCCTGGTGAAAAACGCAACGGCCTGACCCAAGCCATTCTCAGTCCTGTCTGGCGATCGGCGGCGAGGCTGCGGCAAAGCGCCTGGACAGGCCGTGATAGAGCCGTTCCTTGCACAGGAGATGCGCTCCAAAATCGGCAACCAGGGCCGAAGCGAGCAAAGGCAGCATGAGACCCCGGCTTGCGGTCGTCTCCGATACGATGATCACCGCCGTCAGCGGCGCGCGCACGACCCCTGTGAAATAGGCGATCATGCCCAGCAGGACAATCGCGCCGGGCGGATAGGAGGGAAACAGGCTTCGAAGCATGTCGCCGATCCCCGCGCCCACCGAGAGGGATGGCGCGAAGATGCCGCCGGGAAGACCGGATACGGCGGTCGCGAGGCTCGCCAGGAACTTGGCGCCGCCAAACCAGACCGGTACGTCCGCGCCGGCAATGACCGCATGCGCGGTCTGGTAGCCCGTCCCCCAGGTGAGACCGGTGATCGTGCCCACAAGCGCCACGAGCGCGCCGCACGCCCCGGCAAAGAGAACCGGCCGTGCCCGCATCCAGCGCATCGGCGCGAACATCGTTGTGCCTGCTCCCAGCATCAGGCGCGAGAAGAGACCGCCTGCCAGCCCCCCCAGCACGCCGGCGACCGGCGCGGCCACCAGCGCGTCGCGCGCACTCAGCGTCTGGCGCATTTCGCCAAAATAGACATAGTCGCCCGATATGCCGAGGCTCACCATGCCCGCGATCAGGACGGCCGCCATGACGAGAAGCGTCATGCGCTGCTCATAGGCGGCGGCCAGTTCCTCGATCGCGAACGCCACGCCGGCAAGCGGCGTGTTGAAGGCTGCCGCAACCCCCGCCGCGCCGCCTGCAATATACACAGATGCCCGCAGCGGCACGCCCATCAGCCGATGGGCATGGCCCATGATCGACGCGGCGATCTGGACCGTGGGGCCTTCACGGCCCACCGAAGCGCCGAGGAACAGGCTTGCGATGGTCAGCACGAACTTCACGCAAACGGTCCGCGCAGAGGCGAGGGCCTCCAGGCCGCGCTCAGGATCGCGCGAGGCGGCGATCACCTGCGGGATGCCCGAGCCCGACGCCAGCGGGGCCACCTTGCAAGTCAGCCATGCGAGAACCGCAAAGCCGGGCGGCGTCAAGACCAGCGGCGCCCACCACCAGCGGCGTGCTCCCTCCAGAAACAGCTCGGCCGCCGTGTCGGCCAGACGGGCAAAGAGCAGCGCGACAAGGCCAACCAGCACAGCGCCGCCCAATATGGCGGTGCGCCGCCGCCATATCAAAGCCTGGGGTCCATGACGCCGCAGCAGCAGGCGGACAAGACGAAATGTCCGGCTGAAGCGCCCATGTCCGGATCGGTCGTGACCTGCCGGCATTCAGGCAGGCTCCGACCGGTCGATCAAGCCGCTGTCGAGCAGCGGCGCGGCGTCGATGTCCTGGGCGTCCATCAGCATGGCGAGACGCTCGACAGCGGCAAGGATCATCGCCTGCTCCCATGGAGGCAAATCGACAAAGCGGCCGGTAAACGTCATCTGCAGCGGATCGGGAGCGTCGGCGAGAGCCGCCCTGCCTGCGGGCTGGGCGGTGAGGATGAATTGACGCTTGTCCCGCTCGCTGCGTTGGCGCTGGACAAAGCCGAGTTCCTGCAGCCGGTCCACGATGGTGGTGATCGTCGCCTGGCTGAACTGGAGGGCGCTGGCGACGGCGCTGGGCGTGGCGGCCGTTCGGCCGGCGATTTCGCGCAGCACGAGCAATTGCGAAGGCGTAAGCCCCGTCGCCGCGGCGAGCTGGCGGCTGCCGATCTCGGTCGCCCGCAGGACGCGGCGAAGGGCACGGAGCGTGAGCGAGGCAAGTTGTGGTTCCATGGCCTGTCTACTGAAATGATAGCGAAATCCCCTAGCAAAATCCTTAGTCAAATAAAGCATTTTTCTCAGATGCTTTATCGGTCGAAGGATGGATTTTCCCCTTCAAGGGTTGAAAACCGAGTCAAAACGCGCATATAACACGCCAAAATTGAATAGGCAGACCATGCTGCCTGATAATATGGTTCGGGAGATTAATTATCTTCGATCGTTTGACCGACACGGCGGTTCCGCCGCCGAGGGTCGGCGCGCGCCCTGCGCCAGAGGCTCGTGCAGATGTCGTGTTGCGCCGGCCGCTTGCAACCGACGGTCCCGCCGTCACCCGCCTGGTGGGCGCCTGCCCGCCGCTTGATCCCAACTCGGCTTATTGCAACCTGCTCCAGTGCACGCATTTCGCCGACACTTGCGTGATTGCCGAGCAGAAGGGCGATACCGCCGGCTGGGTGTCGGGCTATCGCCCGCCCAGCGACCCTCATGCTCTCTTCATCTGGCAGGTGGCGGTATCGCCGGCCGCGCGCGGCATGGGCCTTGCCGGCCGCATGATCGAGGCACTGCTCGAGAGGCCCGCGGTCAGGAGCGCCACGCACCTTCTCACCACCGTGACCGGCGACAATGGCTCGTCATGGGCGCTCTTCGAGGGGCTGGCGGCGCGTTGGGGGGCACCGCTTCACCGCCGCCCGCTCTTCGAGCGCGATACCCATTTTGCCGGCGCGCACCCGACCGAATGGGAAGCGCGCATCGGTCCGCTGGCGCGCTGAGCGCGCCGCTTATCAACAGGAGGAACAAGATGATCCCCACCGGTCCCAGACCCACGTCCCGGACGCCTGACACAAGCCTCTACGAGCGGCGCGAGTCCGCCGTGCGCAGCTATGCGCGGTCGATGCCGCGCCAGTTCGCCAGGGCGCACAATGTGTGGATGCATGACAATCAAGGAGGCCGCTATCTGGATTTCCTCTCAGGCTGCTCCACGCTGAACTACGGCCACAATCATCCCGTGCTCAAACAGGCGCTGCTCGATTATGTGGCCGCCGACGGCATCGCGCACGGCCTTGACCTGCACACAGACGCCAAGGCTGCGTTTCTCGAGGCGCTCGAGCAACTGATCCTCTTGCCGCGCGGCCTCGACTATCGCGCGATGTTCACCGGCCCAACCGGCACCAATGCGGTCGAGGCGGCGATCAAGCTCGCGCGCAAGGTGACCGGCCGCGAGATGGTGATCGCCTTCACCAACGGCTTCCACGGCATGACGCTGGGGGCGCTCGCCTGCACCGGCAACGCCGCCAAGCGCGGGGGTGCGGGCGTGCCGCTCAGCCATGTCGCGCACGAGCCTTATGACGGCTATCATGGGGCGGATGTCGATACGGCCGCGTTGCTGGAGCGGCGCCTTGCCGATCCCTCGAGCGGCCTTGACGCCCCGGCCGCGATCCTCGTCGAGACGGTGCAGGGCGAAGGCGGGCTCAACGCTGCATCGCCCGGCTGGCTGCGCAGGATCAACGCTATCGCCAGGCGGCACGGCGCGCTGATGATCGTGGACGACATCCAGGCGGGCTGCGGCCGCACCGGCGGCTTCTTCAGCTTTGAGGGGCTGGGCTTCACGCCCGACATCGTCACCATGGCGAAGTCGCTCTCGGGCATGGGCCTGCCCTTTGCCCTGACCCTGCTGCGCCCCGAACTCGACCAATGGGCGCCGGGCGAGCATAACGGCACCTTCCGCGGCAATAATCACGCCTTCGTGACCGCGACGGCCGCGCTGCGCCATTTCTGGAGCGACGGGCGCTTCGAACGGGACGTCGCGCGCCGCGCCGCCCTGCTGGAGCGCAGGCTGGACGCGATGGCGGCCGAACATGGCCTCTCGACCCGGGGACGCGGCATGATGCGCGGCATCGACATGGGATCAGGCGAGGCGGCGGCCGCGGTTACCGCGGCCTGCTTCGAGCGCGGCCTCATCATCGAAACCAGCGGCGCGCGCGATGAGGTGGTCAAGGTCCTGGCGCCGCTCATCATCGATGATGCGCTGTTCTCTTCCGGGCTCGACATATTGGCCAGCTGCATTCGCGAAGCGCTCGCCCTCCCCTACGGCGTTGCCGCCGAATAAGAAGGAGATATCATGATCGTTCGTAAACTTCAGGACATCCGCAAGTCTGATCGCAACGTCAAATCTGCTCAGTGGGAAAGCGCTCGTCTTCTGCTGAAGGACGACAACATGGGCTTTTCCTTCCACGTCACCACCATGTACGCTGGCGAGGAAATCAGGATGCACTATCAGAACCATCTCGAAGCGGTGCTGGTTCTCAAGGGAAGCGGGACCATCGAGGATCTGGGCACCGGCATCACGCACCAGCTGGCTTCCGGCGTCATATATGCGCTCAATGCCCATGACAGGCATGTGGTGCGGCCAACCACCGACATATTGTGCGCCTGCGTCTTCAATCCGCCCGTCACGGGCCAGGAAGTCCATGATGAAAGCGGCGCCTATCCGGCCGAAGCGGACATGAACCGCGAGGCCGCACTGACCAACTGACCTTTACGAAAGGGGGGAAGTCCCTTGCAAGACGTCTACCCATCCCGCCACGCGAAAGTGGCGGAGTTTTTGCCGCGCCTCGACCCGGTCGTTCACAGCGATTGGAACGCGGACGCGCCCATCAGCATGGAACAGGCGGCGCAGTTTGACCGCGATGGCTATCTGGTGATGGACAATCTCTTTTCAGACGAGGAGATCGCCTTTCTCCAGCGCGAAGCCGGCAGGCTTCTGGCCGATCCCGACGCGCTGGAAGAAGAAACAGTCATCAGTGAGCCTGGCAGCCGGGAAATCCGATCGATCTTCCGCATCCATGCACAAAGCCAGGTCGTCGCGCGTCTCGCGGCAGATCGGCGGCTGGCCGATGTCGCGCGATTCCTGCTGGGCGACGACGTCTATATTCATCAGTCCCGCCTCAACTATAAGCCAGGATTTCGGGGCAAGGAATTCTATTGGCACAGCGATTTTGAAACCTGGCACATCGAGGATGGAATGCCGCGTATGCGGGCGCTTTCGATGTCGGTGTTGCTGGCTGAAAACACAGCCCACAACGGGCCGTTGATGCTGATCCCCGGCTCGCATCGCAGCTTCCTGACCTGCGTGGGCGAAACGCCCGAGGATCATTACCGCATGTCATTGAAGCAACAGGAATATGGCGTACCGGACGAGGACAGCCTGGCCGAGCTGGCGCACAAGCATGGCATCGTGGCGCCAACGGGCAAGCCCGGCTCGGTCGTGATTTTCGATTGCAACATCATGCATGGGTCGAACGGCAATATCACGCCCTTCCCCCGCGCCAACGCCTTCCTGGTCTATAATGCCGTCAGCAACCGGCTGGCCGCGCCCTTCGGGGTCGACAAGCCGCGCCCGGAATTCATCGCGGCGCGCGGCGAGCCGCAGCCGATCGTACCTGTATCAGGTCCGCTGGCCGAGGAGGTGCTGATATGAACCACCATAGCGTCGAGAAGATCGGCGGCACATCCATGGCCGAGACAGCCACGCTGTTCGACAATGTGCTGATTGGAGGCCGAAAGGGGACTGAGCTCTACAATCGCATCTTCGTCGTGTCCGCCTATGCGGGGATGACCGACCTGCTGCTGGAACATAAGAAGAGCGGTCAGCCGGGCGTCTACGGCCGCTTCGTCGCGGATGATGGCGCGGACGGCTGGCGCGAGGCGATGGAAGCGGTGCGCGCCGCCATGCAATCGCGCAATGCACAGATGTTCGCGCGAGCGGACAGCCAGCGGGAAGCCGACGCTTTCGTCGATATGCGGATCGATGCAGCGGCGGCCTGTCTGAACGATCTGGCGCGGCTGCGCAGCCATGGGCGCTTCTGCGTCAAGGAGCAGCTCGCAACCGTGCGCGAAATGCTGGCCGGGCTGGGCGAGGCGCATAGCGCCCACAGCACCGCCCTGTTACTGCGCGACCGGGGCGTCAATGCTGTCTTCGTGGACCTGACGCTTTGGCATCAGCAGAATATGCAGCAACTCGACGAGCGGATCATGACGGCGCTCGCTCCGATCGATCTGTCTTCCACCATGCCGATCGTCACGGGCTATGCAGGCTGCAGCGAGGGCATGGTGCGCCGCTATGCGCGCGGCTATTCGGAAATGACTTTTTCGCGGATAGCGGTGCTGACCAGGGCGCGCGAGGCGATCATCCACAAGGAATTTCACCTGTCGAGCGCCGACCCCAAGCTGGTCGGGACGGACAAGGCGCGCAAGATCGGGCGGACCAATTATGACGTCGCCGATCAGCTCGCCAATTTGGGCATGGAGGCGATCCATCCGGGCGCCGGGCGCGGGTTGCGCCAGACCAATATTCCGCTGCGCGTGCGCAACACGTTCGACCGGGAGGATGGCGGGACGCTGATCTGCGGCGATTATGTGTCGGAGACTCCGCGCGTCGAGATCGTGACGGGCATCCGCCACGCCCAGGCACTCCAGTTCTTCGAACAGGACATGGTCGGCGTGAAGGGCTATGACGCCGCCATATTGGAGGCGCTCACGCGGCATGGCGCCTGGATCGTCAGCAAATCGTCCAACGCCAACACCATCACCCATTATCTGTCGGCAGATGCGGCGATGGTGAAGCGGGTGATCGACGATCTCCAGCAACGCTATCTGGATGCCTCGATCTCCGCTCATCCGGTCGCGATGGTGTCGGTAATCGGAAGCGACATATCCCGGCCCTCTCTGGTCCCCGATGCGCTGCGCGCGCTGGACGATGAAGGGATCGGCGTCATCGCGATGCAGCACCAGATCCGCAATGTCGATGTGCAGTTCATCGTCGATGTCGAACATTATGATGCCGCCGTCCGGGCGCTGCACAGCGCCTTGGTGGAGCGCGACAAGACGGCTTTGGAAGGACGGCGCGCCGCCTGAACGGCGTCCGATCGACTGTCATGCTATTGGCCATCCAACCCGTGCGCAGCCTTTTGCTGTCCATCTTCATGCTGATGGCGGGCAGCGGATTTCTGGCAACCCTGATCAGCCTGCGGCTCAATCGGGCGGGCAGCGGCACGATGACCATCGGCATCGTCGCCACCGCCTATTTCGGCGGGCTGATCATCGGGTCGCTGCGGGCGGGCGGCATAGTGCGGCGGGTAGGCCATATTCGCGCCTTTGCCGCTTTCGTCGCCCTGCTGTCGGCCAGCACATTATCCTATGCGCTGTGGACGCAGCCGCTGTTCTGGATGCTCTTGCGGCTGATCGACGGCATCTGCGTGGCAGGCGTTTTCGTGTGCCTGGAAAGCTGGCTCAACGATCGCACAGAGCCGCAGATGCGCGGCAGCGTGCTTGCCGCCTATATGGTCGCGCTCTATTCAGGGCAGGCAATCGGGCAACTGCTGCTCGGAGCGAGCGGGTCGCTGCCCGCGATCCCCTTCCAGCTCGCGTCCATTCTCATTTCGCTCGCCATCATCCCCTTGTGCCTCACGCGCAGTGCCGCACCCGCGCCGGTCGAGGCGAGCGCCTTCTCGATCCGTTCGCTGCTCGCTGCATCGCCGCTCGGCGCGTGGGGCGCCCTCGCCACCGGGATGATGCTCGGCGCCTTCTACGGCCTGGCGGCGGTCCATGTCCGGCGGCTGGGCCTCGACCTTTCGCAAACCGCGGGGTTCATGCTCATCGTGATCCTGGGCGGAGTGGCGCTGCAATGGCCGCTGGGACGTCTGTCCGACCGGCATGACCGGCGTCAGGTGATCGTGGGCAGTTTCACCGCGGCGGCACTGGTCAGTCTGGCGCTATCGCTGATCGGCGGCGGCCCCCTGCTCATGGGGCTGGGCGCGCTGTTCGGCGGCCTGAGCTTTGCTCTTTATCCGCTGTGCGTGGCGCATTGCAACGACCGCCTGCTGGAAACAGAAAGGGTAGCGGCGAGCGGCCGGCTGGTGCTGATCTACTCCGTGGGCGCGGCGCTGGGGCCGCTCATAGGCGCGGGCTTCATGACCGTGGCGGGAACGGGAGGACTGTTCCTGTTCATAGCTCTGAGCGCCGGGCTGGCCATGGCGGTCGGGTTATGGCGGCAGCAGGCCTGTGCGCCTGTGCCGGGAAAATATCAGCAGGATTTCCAGATCGTGCCGCGCACGACACCGATGGCCTCGCTGCTCGACCCCAATGTCTCGGATGATGAAACCGCCGCAGGATGACGTGAGACGATGACGACCTCTGCCACCATTCACCCCTTCCCTTCCCCAAGGCAGACCGATGCCGCCACGCTGCGCCGTGCCATCGCGGCGTCTGCCCTTGGCAATGCGACCGAGTGGTTCGACTACGGCATCTATGCTTACGGGATCACCTACATATCCGCAGCGCTGCTGCCAGGCAGCACGCAACAGGCCATTTTGTTCGCCCTGGCGACTTTCGCGATCTCCTTCCTCGTGCGCCCGCTCGGCGGGCTTTTCTGGGGTCCGCTTGGAGACCGGCTTGGGCGCAAATCCGTACTGGCGCTCACCATATTGCTGATGTCGGGCGCGACACTGTGCGTGGGTCTGATACCCGATCATGCGCGCATCGGTTTCTGGGCGCCGGTGCTGCTCATCGCGCTGCGCATGGTGCAGGGTTTCTCGACCGGCGGCGAATATGGCGGTGCGGCCACCTTCATGGCCGAATATGCGCCCGACGAGCGGCGCGGCTTTTACGGCAGCTTCCTCGAATTCGGGACGCTGGCAGGCTTTTCGCTGGGGGCGGCCCTGATGCTGGGCTTCTCGCTGCTGCTGGGCGATGCGGCGATGCACGCCTGGGGATGGCGCGTGCCGTTCCTGGTCGCGGCGCCCATGGGGTTGGTCGGCATGTATCTGCGATCGAAGATGGAGGATACGCCCGTCTTCCGAGCGGCGGCGCTCCATGATGCGGGGCAGCCATCGCCTCGCCTTCCTCTTCTTGTGCGCCGGCACTGGCGCCCCATGCTGGTGGTCGCCGGGCTGGTCGTGGCGCTCAATGTGGTCAACTATACGCTTCTTAGCTACATGCCGACCTATCTCCACCGCCGGATCGGATTATCGGCCGACGAGGCGCTGATCGTCCCGATCATCGGCATGCTCGCGATGATGGCGTTCCTGCCCTTCGCCGGCGCCTGGTCCGACAGGGTTGGCCGACGGGCGATGTGGCGCATATCGCTGATCGGGCTGCTCGTCGCTGTGGTGCCGCTCTATCTGCTGATGGCGACGGGGCTTGCGGGCGCCCTTCTAGGATTTGCCGTTCTAGGGCTGCTTTATGTGCCGCAACTCGCGACGATCACGGCCACTTTCCCCGCGCTGTTCCCCACCAGGGTGCGCTTTGCGGGCTTCGCCATTGCCTATAATGTATCGACGAGCATCTTTGGCGGGACCGCGCCGGCGATCGGCAGCGGGCTGATCAGCCTCACCGGCAATGAACTCATGCCCGCCTTTTACATGATGCTGGCCTGCATCGTCGGTCTGATCGCGCTGCACTTCATGCCCGAGACGGCGGGCCGCTCGCTCCATGGCGATCCCTTCGCGGAGAAACGGGCGTGATTACCAACCTTCCGGTTTCCAGCGACAGCATATCGATATTGACGCGCGGCTATGTGAATGAGCCGTGGGTGCAGAGCGCGCTGGCGCTGCTGCTGCTTGGCATATTCGCATGGGCTGCCAACTGGATCGCCAAGCGCATCGTGCTACGGCTGCTGCTGCGGCTGCTGAACCACCTGCCCTTTCGCATTGAAGCACAGCATATCGGCGCGATCGTCGCGCGTCTGTCGAACATCGTGCCCGCCCTGGCGATCGCGGCCGGCATCGGCGCTGTACCCCATCTGCCCGAAGGGGCCAGCGCGTTCGTTAGAAGCCTGTGCACGGCCTTCATCATCCTCACGATCGCCATAGCGGTGAGCGGCGGCCTGGCGCTGCTCAATGACCTCTACCAGCGCCGCCCGAACGCTGCGAACCGCCCCATCAAGGGCTATGTGCAGCTCGGCAAGCTGCTGGTCTATGGCGCGGCCGCGATCCTGATCATCGCCGCGCTCATGAACCAGTCGCCGCTGCTGCTCCTGTCAGGGCTTGGCGCGATGGCTGCCGTGTTGATGCTGGTGTTCAAGGACACGATCCTGTCCCTGGTCGCCTCGGTCCAGATCGGCTCCAATGACATGGTGCGGGTGGGCGACTGGATTGAAATGCCCCAGCTCAGCGCGAACGGCGACGTCATCGATATCGCGCTGCATACGGTGAAGATCCAGAATTTCGACAAGACGATCACCACGGTGCCCACGCACCGGCTGATCTCGGAGAGCTTCCGCAACTGGCGCGGCATGTCGGAATCGGGTGGACGGCGCATCATGCGCTCAGTGATGATCGACCAGAACAGCGTGCGCTTCCTTGACGAGGACGATGTCAAGAAGATGGCCCGCTTCCTCGTTCTGCGCCCCTATCTCGAGACGAAGAGACAGGAAATCGACCGCTGGAACAGGGAGCATGGCGCCGACGACCTGGTCAATGGCAGACGATTGACGAATGTCGGCACATTTCGCGCCTATGTGCTGGCCTATCTGCAATCCCGGCGGGATATCGCGCAGGACAAGACCTTGCTCGTACGCCAGCTTGCGCCCAGCGAGAACGGGCTGCCGCTCGAGATCTATGCCTTCGCCACCAGTACGGTCTGGGCGGAATATGAAGGCATACAGGCTGACATCTTCGATCATCTGATCGCGATACTGCCTGATTTTGGTCTGCAGCTGTTTCAGCGTCCGACGGGCGCCGATCTCTCCATGCTGGCGGTCCTGCCCGAGCCTTCGACAAAAGCTGCGTAGCGCAGGCTTCCTGCAGGAGCGGACCGGGCAACCCGGTTTGCAAGATGCAGGCGTTGGCGACAGGATTTGAGAGGCGGTTCATCTGTCCACGCGCGCCGCCCAAGACGAACGCCGGCCCGTGCAAGGTCGAGCCCCTGTCCTCGCGTCAGAAAGCAAAGGGTGGTTGTGACCGCCTGACTGGTCACAGTTTCGGCGCGCCTCGAGCATGCAGACCCGAGGGCGCGCCGGACAACCGGCCTCAGCCGGCCTTGGCTGCCTGTGCAAGAACCTGGGCGGAAGGCTTGTTGGCCGCGTCGACCGATCCATCGGCGAGCATCGCCTTCGACATCGTCGCGGCTTCGTCCTTGAGCGCCTGATCCTCACTGGTCTGGCTCGCGCCGATGAGCGCTGCGAGCAGAAGATTGCGGTTGACAGGATTGGACTGTTCAGCGGCGGTCTTGCGGGCGAGCGGGATCGCTTCGGCATAAAGCGGCGCCGCGCCTGCCTTGTCCTGCTTGCCGAGCCTGAAATTCCCCAGCTGGATGAGGATGCCGGTCAGCACGCCCCTGCTCTGCGCATCGGCAGGCCTGGCGGCGACGACCTTGCGCCAATGGGGCAGGCTTTCTTCATAGAGGGGAGCGACAGCGTCCAGTTTCTGCAAGGCCGCGTTCGCAGCAGCCGCAGCGTAGAGCGCGTTGGCGAGGAAGTTCACATTGTCGATCTTCTCGGGCTGGGTTTTGACTGCGTCGCGGATTGCCGGAAGCGCCGCTTCATATTTGGCAAGAGCCGTCGCATTGTCGCCCTTTTGCTGCGCCTGCTGGCCAGCGGTGAAATCGGTCACGGCCTTGTTGAAGGCAACGATCTGTTCCTGGCTGAGGGTAGCGGCGGCAGCGGCGGTGGGCGCCGGCGCCGCAGTTGCCGCCGGCGCTTGAGGAACCGCGGGCGCTGCGGCTTCCTGCGCGGCGGCGGGCAGGGCAGTGGACAGGAAGAGGGTCGTCAGTACAGTTTTATACATCGATTTTTCTCCGCTTTGATGGCTCTCAGGGAGGTTGAACTCCGACAAGCAGCCACGGTTGCCTTGAGGGAATGCCTAGGTCGCCAATAGGTCTATTGGTTCAGAAGGCGGGAATATGGCGTCGATGATCTTCAAGGCGAGGACATCGAGCCGGTAGGGCTTGGCAAGGATGGGACCAAAGTGCGCAGGTCCGCCGGGGGCTCCTGCCCGTTCAGGCCGGCCGAGGTCACCAATATCCTGATCTCGGGCCAGCGCCGGCTCACCTCACGAACCAGGTCGAAGCCGTCCTGCGCGCCGGGCATGTTCACATCGGTGAAGACGAGGTCGATCCGGCCGTCAAGCTGGTGGAGAACGCCAAGCGCCTCCTCGACATCCTGCGCGGCGAAAACGGTGAACTCCTGGTCGACCAGAAACTCGCACACATTCATGCTGACCAGGGCTTCATCTTCCACCACAAGAATGATGACCGGTCTGGGAAATCGGGGTCTGCCAGTCGGCGCTGCGGTCGTGAACTGCTCCTTGTGCTTCATGCCGCCCTTATGTCTTGGTAAAAGGGAAGGGCGATTATCATGTCCCTGGCGCAGGTGCGCCGCGGGGAGGATATGAGCCGCAAAGATATTTCGCCGTACAGCATCCAAATCATCTCATGGACTGTCAGTCCGGCCGCGAGCCGGACGCCTCTCTCTTGCCTTTTAGACAGACACGGCGCCGTGGCGTTATTATAGCTTTTATATACATGGACCGCCCCGGGCCTGCTGGCTAAGACGGGAAATGCCTCTTTTCTTCAGCCGGCGGGCGATCTTGCGTCCATGATCGACAGGAAGCATCAAAGGACGTTTTCGCAACCGCGCGCAGGGGCGCTCTCATGGCGTGCCGCGCTCCTGGCCGGGGCTGTCGTCCTGCCGTCCTGGTTCATCGCCATCTATGCCCAGCCCGGGCTGGGACGCGTGGCCGCCGCCCTGCTTTTCGTCCTGGGCGTGGTGATCTGCGGCGCGCTCGGCGGCCTGGGCGCGGCACTTGCCGCGGCAACAGCCGCCTTCCTCCTCTATAATTTCTATCTGGTCGAGCCGGTTCTGAGCTTCGAGATTTCCACTGGCCGGGACGTCATTCCCCTGCTCCTGTTCAGCCTGTGCGCTGTCGTGGCCGGGGTCCTCGCCGCAAGGCTGAAGGATCGCGCGAGGGCCGCCGACGACAGCTACCGCCAGCTGAGCAGCCTGCTCGAGATCAGCCGGTCCCTCCAGTCCGCCGTCCGCGTCCCCGATATCGCCAGCGCGCTCGACGATCATCTGTCAGGTTCGTTCGATACGCTGGCAACGCTCTTCCTCGTGAGAGACGACACATTCGATGCCGCCGTAAACGGCCCAAGCGATGACATCGGCCTCCAGCTTGTGCGGAAAGCGGCAGATAGCGAGGACAGCCCCCGGGAGGAGGGTCCCTATACCGTCTATCGCCTCGACAGCGCCGCGGGATTTGAAGGGGCCATTCTGTTCGGCCACGGCCTGTCCCGGCCACCCGACAAGGCCTTCATGTCGGCGCTCGCCAATCTCATCGCCCTGGCGGTCGAGCGCGCCGCGCTTTCAGAGAGCAATGCCGAGCGGCGCGCCCAGGCCAGGACAGAGGAACTCAAGACGGCCCTGATCTCGTCGGTAAGCCACGATTTTCGGACGCCCCTCACCGCGATCAGCGCTTCTGCCTCAAGCCTCATCGAGTTTCGCGACAGGCTCGATCCGGCAGCGGCTGAGCGGCTGCTGCGCGGCATCGTCAGTGAATGCGATCGCCTCAATCGCTACACCTCCAATCTGCTGGAGATGAGCCGGCTCGAGGCGGGACAATCGCTTGCCCGCAGGCAGACGCTGGGCGTGGCCGACACGATGAGCGCGATCGTCCAGAGGGTCCGTCCCCGGGCGAGCCATCGCCGGATCGTGCGCCGGATGAGCGACGAGGATCTGCTGGTCAATGTGGATGCCGCGCTGTTCGATCTCGTACTGGTCAATGTGCTCGACAATGCGATCATCTACAGCGACGATGGAACCAGCATCCACCTCGATGTAGGCCGCGACGGCGATTTTTGCGTCATCTGCGTCTCCGACGAAGGACAGGGCATCCCGCCTGACGATCTGGAAAGGGTCTTCACCCGCTTCTACCGGGTTGCCCGCCCCCGCCCGTCGCCACGCGGAAGCGGACTTGGCCTCGCCATCGCCAAGGGCTTCACAGAAGCGGCTGGCGGCCGGATCGGGGCTGCCTCTCCGGGGCCAGGCGGGCGCGGCACCGTCATCACCATCATGCTACCCCTGGCCACGGAAAGCTCGCCCGCATGACTGCCTTGCACATCCTTGTCGTTGATGACGAGCCTTCCCTGGTCGACGTACTTCAGCCCGTTCTCGAGACAGCTGGCTATCGCATCACGGTGGCACAGGACGGACGCAGCGCCCAGGCAGCCATAGAGGCGATCGAATTCGACCTCATATTGCTGGATCTGGGCTTACCCGACATCGACGGCAAATCGCTGCTGCAGCGCGTCCGGCTCGACCAGGACGTGCCCGTCATCGTCATTTCCGCGCGGCATCAGGAGGCAGAGAAGATCGCCGCGCTCGATGAGGGCGCGGACGATTATGTCAACAAGCCCTTCGAGATCGGAGAGCTGATGGCGCGGATGCGCGCGGCGATCCGGCGTCATTCTCTTTCCCGGGCGGAGGCATCAACCTACCGCGCGGGTGGACTGGCGATCGATTTTCCAACCCGCCGCGTGACGCTTTCAGGAGAAACCGTCAAACTCTCGCCAAAGGAATATGATCTCCTCCAGACATTGGCGCGCAGGGCTGGACAGGTTGTGACGCACAAGCGATTGCTCGCCGCGGGCTGGGGCGCGGAGGCCACCGACACCCAATATCTGCGTGTCTATATCGGCCTTTTGCGCCAGAAGATCGAGCAGGACCCTTCAGATCCCTGCCTTCTCCTCACCGAACCGGGCGTTGGCTATCGCCTGATCGGGACCGGTTGACGTTGGGACGCCTCCTCATCGTTTCCAACCGGGTCCAGGCCGCAAGGCTCGAGGATGGCAGCGGCAACCAGGGCGGGCTTTCGGTCGCCCTTTCAGCAGCGCTGCGGGAATCCGGAGGCATCTGGTTCGGCTGGTCGGGCGATATCGCCGAGCATTTCTCCGGCGGCATGCATTTCGAGAAGGAGAACGGGATAACGACGGTCACCGTCGATCTCGAGGCAAGGGACGTGGAGGAATATTATAGCGGTTATGCCAACTGCACGCTGTGGCCCTTGTTCCACTATCGCCTCGACCTTGCCCGCTATGACCGGATGTTCGCCAATGGCTATGAGCGGGTGAACGAGCGGTTCGCCCAAACACTGGTCCCCCTGATCGAAGAGGGCGATCTCGTCTGGGTGAATGATTATCACCTCATCCCTCTGGGGGATCAGATACGCAGGCTAGGACGGTCCAACCGTCTGGGTTTTTTTCTGCATATTCCCTGGCCACCCATGCGCCTTCTCCTCTCCCTGCCCAGCCACCGTCAGCTCGTCGAGCTCCTGCTGGCCTATGACGTCGTGGGCTTCCAGGCCGAGGACTGGCTCGAATCCTTTCATGACTATCTGCGCGTACAGTTGGGTCTGGAAAAGGATGAAAAGAACCAGATTGCGTGGAATGGACGAACGATCCAGCTGGTCGTCTGCCCTGTTGGACTGGATAGTGAGGACTTCAAAACCATAGTCCGAAGCGGAGCCGCGAAGGCGGCTTATCATTCCATGGTCCAGAGCCGCGCCGATCGATCCATGATCATTGGCGTCGACAGGCTTGATCATTCCAAGGGAGTTAAGGAGCGCTTCTGTGCATTTGAACGGCTGCTAGCGACATATCCAAGATTGCACGAGCAGCTGTTTCTGTTGCAGATTTCTCCCATCGCGCGCGATGATCTTGGCCATTACCGCGAAATCCGATCCGAGCTGGAAGCGCTCTCAGGCCGTATCAACGGCGCCTATGCCAGCCCCCATTGGGTGCCGATACGCTATGTCAACCAGAGCTACGACCGCGCCACGCTCGCGGGCATGTACCGTGCGGCTCGGGTGGGACTGGTGACGCCGCTGCGCGATGGCATGAACATTGTTGCCAAGGAATATGTCGCCGCGCAGGATCCCGACAATCCTGGCGTTCTGGTCCTTTCGCGCTTTGCCGGAGCCGCTGCCCAACTCGATGAAGCGCTGCTCGTCAACCCCTATAGCAGCGAAGAGGTATCCGAGGCGTGCCTCCAGGCGCTCTCGATGTCGAAATCTGAACGCCTGCGACGCTGGCGGCTACTGAATGACGTCATCGAGGCCCAGGATACTAGCTGGTGGTGGAGGACCTTCATCGGCTTCCTGGACGACGCGCCGGAAAGCCCCCTTGTCAGATCGTGACCGGGGATCGCAAAGGGATGGCTTCGCCTGCCTGGCCGGCCTGCGCGGCGACTTCATCATCAAAGTGGCTCGCCCTTAGCACATCTTCAAGAAAGGGATTGTCCGGCAGCCGCTGCCGCGCCAGGCTGATCGCCTTGCCCACGAGCGTGGCGTAAAGCTGCTGCCGCACCTCGACATCACCGGTTTGGCAGTCCAGCTCGGCAAAACCCTGCGAAAGCCGCTGTTCAACCAATGACTGGACCCCGCGCACGGCCTGTGAGCCGCACCAATCCTCCAGGGAGCCGGCGCCGCCTTTCGACACAGTAAAATCGAGATGATCCTTCGTGTGATCGTTCAACACTCTGCGTCCATCAAATTTCTCCTTCGCAGGAGGCGACCATAGCACGGGACCGGGGAAAGTGTTTTTATAGGATTTTTATCGGCCTGATGCTTCACCCAAACAAGGGCATCGGAAATATCGCAGGTGTCGCTGACACCAGGAGCATGCCCCGGCATGCGGCGGCGTGACCCGGTCGATCAGCCTCTTTGGCGCATCGTGATCTTGCACTTCCCGGACGCTGCTGCGATAGCGGCTGTGGGTGCACGCTTGTGAGCTGGCGGGCAGGTTCACAATGTGTTGGTCGGGCCGCCAGCACGGCAGAATCCTGTCCGGAGATCGGATGCCCGAACATCATCACAGACCCCCTAGCGCGCTGCGCCTGTTCCTGACCAACCAGTCGACGGGAGGCCTTGTCCTTATCGGAACGGCCGCCGTGGCGCTGCTGATCGCCAATTCTGCTCTCGGCCCCGCCTATGAGGCACTGCTGAGCACCTATCTCGGGCCGATGTCGGTCATCCACTGGATCAATGACGGGCTCATGGCCCTCTTCTTCCTGCTGGTCGGGCTCGAGATCAAGCGGGAGATGGTCGACGGCCAGCTTTCCACATGGTCGCGCCGCATATTGCCCGGGGTTGCGGCCCTTGGAGGCATGGCCGTGCCGGCCCTGCTTTATCTCGCCTTCAATTCAGGGCCGACCGCGCGCGGATGGGCGATCCCCGCCGCAACCGACATCGCTTTCGCGCTTGGCGTCATCTCTCTGCTGGGAACACGGGTTCCCGCCTCGCTGCGTGTGTTCCTGGCAGCGCTCGCCATCATCGACGATCTGGGCGCAGTGATCATCATAGCCCTGTTCTATACGGCAAAGCTCTCGATCATCGATCTGGCGGGAGCGGCTGGCGTGGTTGCGCTGCTATTCGCCCTCAACCGCCGCGGGGTGCGCCGTCTTGCGCCCTATCTGCTTCTGGGAGCGTTGCTGTGGCTGCTCGTCTATCGCTCAGGCATTCACGCGACGCTCGCGGGCGTTCTTCTGGCGCTGGCGATCCCGATGGATGGAAGACCCGGACAATCCGATGATGAAAGCGTCAGCCCCCTCCATCGGCTGGAACATGCCCTGCATATCCCCGTGGGCTTTCTCATCGTCCCGCTATTTGCGCTCGCAAACGCGGGCGTTCCCTTCCTCGATCTGTCTTTGGATGCGCTGACAGCGCCAGTCACCCTGGGGGTCGCGGCCGGTTTGCTGCTGGGAAAGCCACTGGGTGTGTTCGGCTTGTCGATGCTGGCTGTCCGCCTGGGACTGGCCGATGCTCCGGCCCATGCCAGCCCCTGGCAGATGTTCGGCGTGGCGCTTGTGTGCGGCATCGGATTCACGATGAGCCTGTTCATCGGCCTGCTTGCTTTCCCGGCAGCTCCTATCCTGATCTCGGAAGCGAAGATCGGCATTCTGGCGGGCTCGCTGCTCTCGGGACTCCTTGGATATGCCGTGCTGCGGCTCGCGCACAGCGAAAGAATGGAACAGGCGCGGCAAGGCGCCTGAGCCTTGCCTGATGGCAGGCCGAGGACGATTGGCAAAACGACGCGGGAACGCTGTTGAGCCGGATTCCCACCGCATTTTCGGACATCCCGGACGCCACCAGCCTGCACGATACAGGCAGCGCCATTGCCGATAGGGAAGGCCTGCCTAGAAATCGCGCGCTCGCCCGGAGTCATGATCGGGGCCGGGCTTCGATCCAGGTGGAACGTCGGGTGGCAAGAAGCTGCACGGGCTGGCCAAGCTCTCTTGCAAGCATGGCCATCATCCAGTCTCGATGCGCTGTCAGGAAGGCATCGAACCCCTCGGCCCTGGAAGGATCGAAGGTGGGCACCGCCCAGTCCACCGTCGCAGGCTGATACTGCGCCTGCCATATGCCGCGCGGATCTTCAGGCGGATCGAGATGGAGGCCAAGGAAGCGGTTTCCCTCGAACAGGATGGAAGGTGAGTGCGGGAAGCCAGGGCCCAGGATATAGTCGGGTCCGTCGCGTCCTGTCTCATGGCCATAGCGCGCGACACCGGCAACGGCGAAAAGATTGTTGGCGATCTTCACGTCGCTGGGCCAGCCCTGCCATTGGGTGGCCGCGACCATGGCGACATCCTGCTGCCCCCCCAAATGGATGACATTGCCTTCGATCCGGGCATGGGAAATGCCCCCGGCCAGCTGAATGACCCGCGCGCCGTCGTGGCGGCTCACATTGCCGCGCACGAGGGTCCGCTGGTTGCCGACATTATCGGGGCCGATCCGTCCGGGCGAGCAGATGAGGACGAAACCGCCTTCATTGTCATGGCTGAAATTATGGGCGATCGTGGTCCTGCGCGAATTGAAGTCAGCGTCAAAGCCCTGTCCGTCCCATCGTCCCTGGGTGAAGGCTGCCTCGTTCAGCTGGATCAGCGTGTTGTCGGTGCTCCACTGCCAGATGGCCACATTATAGCCTGGAGCGCGGCTGGCGGCGTAGCGCACGATATTATGTTCAACGAGCGCGCCGTCGGTTCCGCGCGGGACGATCCCGTCGCCGCCGATATCCTCCAGATAATTGTCGCGGATGACGACGCGCTCGCCTGGAAACCAGCGGTCCAGCGTGACCTGATCGCTGATGCCGGCAATTCCCGAACGATCCACCCTCCAGATGATGTTGCGCTCGATCGTCAGGCCGTGAAAGCGCGTCGCCCTCTTGCCGCCCAGCGCCTGGAAAACAATGCCCCCATTATCCTTTCGTTCATTGGTGCCGCGGACATCGTGAATATACATGTCCCGCACGGCGATGTTGCGGGCGACCCCCACATCCCGCTGCGATATCAGCACACCGTAGCGAGGTCCCCCAGGCGGGCCGTCATTGGTGACTTCAAGGCCGCTCACCTCGACATATTCGGCGTTCAGGACCGCCACCCCATATTGCGAAATGCCTCCCGCCTCGATCCGCGGCCGCGCTCCAATCCCGGCGGCCCTCACGATGATCGGGAGGTTTTTTCGGCCCGACCGGGTAACGACGAGGGGCTCGCGCCAGACCGAACCTGCGGCCAACAGCACCTGATCGCCCGGTTCCAGCTTCGCTTCCCGCAGCCGGGCGAGGGAGCGCCAGGCCGTGCCGGGGAGCAACGCATCGTTCGCGTCATTCCCGTCGACGGCGTCGAGATGATAGGGACGCGCGTTGGCGCCCATGGCCGGTAAAAGGACGAGAATGAGGAAGAGAAGCCACAGGCGCCGAGCGGGTTCTCGCGTCATCCTGGCACCTGGTCCCAGTTCAGCAGGCGCGGCAAGAGGAAAGTATCCTGGACAAAACTCGAAAATGTCGGCGCTGCCATCCCCGATAATCAGCCTTTTGCCTCCTTGCCCAGATATTTGGAAAGCGGTGTGTCGGAGCCGCGAAAAGGTGCGCGCTCAGGGTTCATCAGATCATAGGTTACAGCATTTTCCAGTACGCGCTGCACATAGTTGCGCGTTTCGTAGAGGGGGATCTCCTCGATCCAGCGCAGCATGTCGGCGCCTGGCGCCCTTGGGTCGCCATTGGCGCGAAGCCAGCGGTTCACATTGCCCGGTCCCGCATTATAGGCCGCGACAGCGAGGGGATAGCTGCCGCGATAATAAGAGAGCATCCGCTCAATATAGGATGCTCCGAGCCTGATATTGTAGCCGGGGTCATCGAGCGATCCAGGATTATAGCGCAATCCCAGCTTCCCGGCCTGTTCGCGGGCGGTACCGGGCATCAGCTGCATCAGGCCCCGCGCGCCCGCATGGCTGACGATGCTCCTGTCGAACTGGCTTTCCTGCCGCGCGATGGCATGCACCATGGTCCAGCTGGATCGTGCTTCAGCGGGAACAGGTACGCGCGGAAAGGCGCTTTTCCCATAGCCCGCCAGACCGCTCGAGAGCGCGCGCCGGCCGACCATGACGCCCATGTCCGGGCGGCCGATATTCTGTGCGAGTTCGGCGGCGAGATGATGTTCGGCATCGCTGGCGGCGTGGTTTGCGATGGCGCGGGCAAACTGGCTCTGCTCCTTCCAATAACCCATCTGCCCAAGCGCCTTCACCGCGCGAACGACCGAGCGGCTGGCGAACGCGGAGCGCTCGGCGGAGGATATCGAAGCCTGGCGCCTGGCAGGGGCGGGCGCGGGGATCGGGCGACCCAGCCGTTCCAGCGCGAGCTGGCCGTAAAATTGGCGCGGGAAAACCGCGGCACGCGCGAAATAGCGCTTGGCATCGCCCGCCTTACCCGCCTGGAGCGCCGCGCGGCCAGCCCAGTAGAAGCCCTTCGACCGGGTCTGGGGCGACTTGGCGGCCGTGGCGTAGCGACGAAACATCTCCATGGCCGCCCGGGGTTTGTTGAGCTTGTAGAAAGCGGTCGAGCCTGCAAGCCAGGCGAGGCTGGTATAGTCGTCGCGCTCCCCTATCGGCCGGTCGCTGACGTCCGTCCCTGGCGCATAGGCATCGTCCAGCTTGCTCGCTATGCCATAGGCAAAGCTCCACTGGCTCTCCTTCGCGGCGGCACGGGCCTCGGCCAACAGCAGCTCGTACCATTTTTCCGCGTCACCCGGCCGAACGGCCAGCGCCGGGCGATTGGCGAGATACTGGCGTGCCCCGATCCGGTCGCCGGTCTTTCGCATCCAGGTCGCCTTGTCCGCGACAAAGCCGGCATCGCTTGCGCCGGCCGCTTGCGCCCGGTGCATCTTCGCTGCCGCATCGGCTATCTTCTGGCGCAGCGCGATCCGCGCCTCATAGATGGGACGACGAGAGGAAAGGACATAGGGCAGCATCCGCCGCGCGCCCGCGACGTCGCCCTTCCAGAGAAGGACGTCGGCGCGCCGGTCATGGTCCAGCCCCGTCCAGCGCGCGCCGAAGGAGGCGAGCAGCTCGGCCTCGTCACCTCTCGACAATGTCCCGCCGATCCAGGCATCGTGCGCGGCTCTGCGCGCCTCGTCCATCCGGCCCTCCTGCATGAGCGCAAAGGCAAGGCGCGCGTTCCCGGTCGCGGTGCGCGGCGGGAAGCGGGTGAAGAAGGCGATGACCTTATCGGGATCATAGCTGTCGGGATTGATGCTGCTTTCCGCCAGCCGGCGCATCCGGCTCTCCCCGGGCCAGCCAGGGTTCGCCATGATGAAGCCGGCATAAGCCGAAAAGCCCAGAGCGTCACTGCGCAAAAGCGCGCGCCATTGGCTGATGGTGCGGACGATGGCAGGATCGCTTGCAACCCCGATCCGGCCCTTGGCCCGCTGCCATGGACTGGGGTCTGCGCCGCCTCGTCCGGGCTGCGCAACGCCGCCGGCATCGCTGGATCTGCCCTGGGAAGAGCGGGGAATGTCCTTCGTCGCACTGACCGCAAGGGCCAGCGACAAGAGGGTGATCATGGTGGGCATCAGCGGTTCTTGCAGGTGATTGAAATGCTGGCGGACCGGCAACTTAGCCTGGTGCACCGCACAGGGTTATTATGACTTTCCTATGCCTCGGATCGATCGGCGCGCATCGAAGCGCCCAGCCGCCCTGGCCCAGCTTATCGCCCCGCCAGGCGGTCCGATGATCTTTGAAACGGGAGGAATTTTTGCCCGTGGCGCAGCGTTTGCATGGCGCGCATTCCCACCCTCTCGTCTGATAATCGACCCGATCGCATCGCGCAGGGAGTGACGGCGCTTGATTGCCGGGCAACAGTCGCTAGGCTTTTTGCGCTCCCCTCCAGAACGAGATCCGATCAATCATGCGCAAAGCAGAACACGGCGTCCATGTCGCATCGCGCGTGAAGACCTGGTCCATGGCGGGTCTCCTTTTGGGACTTGCCTTTTTTCTCATCAGCGGGGCGACAGCCTATCTCAATATCCAGGCACTGCGCGAAAGCGACCAGTCCATCCGGCACACGCACAGCGTCCTCAGCGCGCTCGACAAGCTGCGCTCCACGCTGCAGGACGCTGAAACGGGGCAGCGCGGCTATCTGCTCACGGGCGCCCAGACCTATCTTGAGCCTTACAGGAGCGCCGTTGCAGAACTGCCTCGCCGCCTCGACGGCATCGCCAGGCTCACCGGCGGCAATCCGGTGCAACAAGCCAGTCTCGAGGGGCTGCGGCGCCATATCGAGGCCAAACTGGCCGAACTGGACGAGAGCATAGCGGCCAGCCGCGCGGGCGACATGGCTGCCGCCCTTGCAACGGTCAGGAGCGACCGTGGCAAGATCGAGATGGATGCCATCCGCGCCCGGCTCGATACGATGGCAGGCGAGGAGATGCGGCTGCGGCAGGTGCGGATCGGGGAAATGGCGAGTGCCTCGAGAACGGCCGTCACCAGCAGCCTCATATCGGCGCTCCTGGGCGCGGGCCTCACCATCGCCGTCTTCATCCTCGTGCGCCGCAACAGCCGCGCCCGCGTCCGGGAAGAATGGTTGCAGGCGGGACAGCTCGGCCTGGCCGACGCGATGCAGGGGGACCAGACGGTCGAAGCGCTGGGGACGACGATCCTTGCCTATCTGTCCCGATATCTCGGTTTCGAGGGCGGCGCGCTCTTCAAGGGCGAGGGCGGCACCTTTCTGCGCGTGGCGACGCTTGGCGTGCCTCCCGACGCCGACATGCCCGCGGCCTTTGGCCTGGGGGAAGGATTGCTCGGACAGGTCGCCGCCGACGGTGACCCCATTGTCCTGCACGACCTGTCCGATCGCTATCTCACCATCGGTTCAGCCTTCGGTCGTGACCAGCCGCGACATCTGGTCATCGTGCCGGGCAAGGTGGACGGCAAGGTCAACGCGGTCATGGAACTGGGCTTTTTCGATCCGGTCGACGAGCGCATCCTCGACTTTCTCGATCAGGCATCGGGAAGCATGGGCATGGCCCTGCGCTCGGCGCGCTTCCGGACGAGACTGCAGGATGCGCTGGAAGAGACGCAGCGCCAGGCCGGCGAACTGCAGGCCCAGAGCGAAGAGCTTCGCGTATCCAATGAGGAACTGGAGGAACAGGGCCGCGCCCTTAAGGAAACGCAGGTGCGCCTCGAGCAGCAACAGGTCGAACTCGAGCAGACGAACAGCGAGCTTGAACAGCAGACGCAGGCGCTGGAGAGCCAGCGCGATCAGCTCGAACGATCGGCAGCGTCCCTGGCGCTCAAGGCCCGTGAACTTGAACAGGCAAGCCAATACAAGTCCGACTTCCTTGCAAACATGTCGCATGAGCTGCGCACGCCGCTCAATTCATTGCTGATCCTCTCCAAGCTCCTGGGCGACAATCCCGATGGCAGCCTCTCGGCCGAACAGGTCAGATATGCCCGGACAATCGAATCCTCTGGCAACGATCTGCTCACCCTCATCAACGATATCCTCGATCTGTCCAAGATCGAGGCGGGGCATGTGCAGATCCAGCCCGAGACGGTGTCCATACAGAGGCTCGCCGGCGATATCCGCCAACAGTTCACCCCCATCGCCGAGGATCGCGGCCTCTCGTTCGAGATTGTCCTGGCACAAGGAGCGCCAGGCGCGCTCGAGACCGACCGGCTGCGGATCGAACAGGTGCTGAGGAACCTTCTCTCCAATGCCTTCAAGTTCACCGAGCGTGGCGGCGTTCGCCTCGCCATCGCGCCGGCGGCGGACGGCCGGATCGCCTTTGCGGTCGAGGACAGCGGCATCGGCATTTCGCCCGACCAGCAACAGAGCATCTTCGAGGCGTTCCAGCAGGCCGACGGCACCATCAACCGCAGATATGGCGGCACTGGCCTTGGCCTTTCGATCTCGCGCGAACTCGCCCGGCTGCTGGGAGGCGCGATCGACCTTGAGAGCGAGCCTGGCAAGGGCAGCACGTTCACGCTGACGGTTCCGCTCGTATACGATCCTGCGGGCGTTACCGCGCGAAGCTTCGAGGAGACAGCCACGGCAAGGCCTGTCTCCCCCTCCCCCGCCCCGCCCCAGGGTCAGACGCAGTCCTCAGCAGCCCAGGCCGTCCCCGCTCCGCACTGGACGATCGAGGACGATCGCGGTTCGATCGCCGCCGACCGCAAGCTGCTGCTCGTCATCGAGGATGACAAGGCCTTCGCCTCCATCGTCCGCGACCTGTCCCGGGAAATGGGGTTCCAGTGCATCATCGCGACGACGGCCGGGGAAGCGGTGGACCTGGCAGGCACGTTCCGGCCCAGTGCCATTGTCCTTGACCTCGGGCTGCCTGACCAGTCGGGGCTGACGGTGCTCGACCGCCTCAAGCATGACGACGAGACCCGGCACATTCCGATCCATGTCATCTCCGCGGCCGATCAAAGCCAGACCGCCCTTTCGCTGGGCGCCGTGGGCTATCATGTCAAGCCGATCAGGCGTGAGGAGCTCGCGCAGGTTCTCGCCGGTCTCCAGGCCAAGCTCTCCACCCGCATGCGGCGCGTACTGATCGTCGAGGATGATCCCGTGCAGCGTGAAGCGGTCGGCAAGCTGCTGTTGTCGGACGACGTTGAAACCGTCGCCGTCGGCACGGCGGCCGAATGCCTCGAGCAGCTTCGCCGCGAAAGCTTCGACTGCATGGTGCTTGACCTGACGCTGCCCGACACTTCGGGTTACACCTTGCTCGAGACGCTGAGCCAGGATGAGGACCGGGCATTCCCGCCTGTCATCGTCTATACCGGCCACGATCTTTCGCCCGACGACGAGCAGAGGCTTCGGCGCTACTCCAGTTCGATCATCATCAAGGGCGCCAAATCGCCCGAACGCCTTCTCGACGAGGTGTCGCTGTTTCTCCATCAGGTGGTGGCCGAGCTTCCGCCTGAACAGCGCCGGATGATCCAGAAGGCGCGGCATCGCGATGCCATGCTCGAGGGACGCCGCATCCTTCTTGTCGAGGACGATATCCGCAATGTCTATTCGCTCAGCAGCGTCCTCGAGCCGCGCGGCGCGCTGATCGAGATCGCCCGCAACGGCCAGGAGGCGATCAACGCGCTGGAAGCGGCCTCGGCCGAGCCCGGGCGGGCCATCGACCTGGTGCTCATGGACGTCATGATGCCCGTCATGGACGGATTGGCCGCGACGCGGCTGATCAGGGCGGACGCGCGATGGACGAAGCTGCCGATCGTCATGCTGACGGCCAAGGCGATGCCGGACGACCAGCAGCACTGCCTGGAGGCGGGCGCCAACGATTACATGGCAAAGCCCATCGATGTCGACAAATTGCTCTCGCTCGTTCGTGTATGGATGCCCCGGTGACGGGCCGGGACGCCATCGAGGATATCGAGATCCAGCTGCTGCTCGAAGCTGTGTACAAGCGTTACCATTATGATTTCAGGTACTATGCGCGCGCCTCGGTCAAGCGGCGTCTCCTCCAGGCGCGGCAGCAGCTTGGATTTGCCAGCATCTCAGGCATGCAGGAGAGCATCCTGCACGATCCCGCCATGCTGCCGCGGCTGTTGAACTACCTTACCGTGCAGGTAAGCGAGATGTTCCGGGATCCCTCCTATTTCCGGGCGCTTCGCGAGCAGGTCCTGCCGCACCTGCGCACCTATCCCTCTCTCAAGGTCTGGGTCGCGGGCTGCAGCAACGGCGAGGAACTCTATTCGCTCGCGATCCTGTTCCGTGAAGAGGGGCTTGACCAGCGCACGATCTTTTATGCGACCGACATCAATCCCGAGGCCCTCAAGGTGGCGCAGGCAGGCGTCTATCCGCTCGACCAGATCCGCAATTTCACGCAGAACCATCAAAAATCAGGCGCCCGCTCCTCGCTTTCGGATTATTATCGCGCCGATTACGGGCGTGCGGCGTTCGATGCCGGGTTGCGCGAGCGGGTCGTCTTTTCCGATCACAGCCTCGTCACCGACGCCGTCTTTGCGGAGATGCATCTCATCTCCTGCCGCAACGTCCTCATTTATTTCGACCGCGATCTGCAGGATCGGGCGATAGGCCTGTTCAGGGAATCGCTCGCCCGCAAAGGATTTCTGGGCCTGGGCTCCAAGGAGAGCCTGCGTTTCTCGCGCCATGCCGATGCCTTTACCGATTTCATCCGCGAGGAGAAAATCTACCGGAGGAACGAGACATGAGGGAGGAGCCAAGCGCAGTGGCGATAGGGGCCTCGGCGGGCGCGGTGGAGGCCCTGCTCCAGATCCTTCCCGCCCTTCCGGCAGGCTATCGCCTGCCCGTCCTGGTCGTCGTTCATGTGCCCCGGGATCGCGGAAACTCGCTGGTTTCCCTTTTCCAGACGCGATGCCGCCTCAGGGTCAAGGAGGCTGAGGACAAGGAAGAGACGTGTCCGCCGTCAGCACCAATGGCACAGATTTGAGGTTGTGATTTAAGGAGTGTTGGGGCTTCGTCGTAGTGACGAAGGAACGAAGATGAAGCCCCAACACTCCTTGAAAAAATCGTCTGCCAAGGCCCCTGCTGAGCGGGTGGTGAAGGACATCCGGCGGCAGACCCGGCGGCACTTCTCGGCCGAAGACAAGATCCGCATCGTGCTCGATGGGCTGCGCGGCGAAGACAGCATTGCCGAACTATGCCGCAAGGAAGGCATTGCACAGAGCCTGTATTACACCTGGTCGAAGGAGTTTATGGAAGCGGGCAAGCGGCGCCTGGCGGGTGACACGGCTCGTGCCGCGACCAGCGGCGAGGTGCAGGACCTGCGCCGCGAAGCCCGTGCCCTGAAGGAATGCGTGGCCGACCTGACGCTCGAAAACCGTCTGCTCAAAAAAAGCATGATCGCGGATGGGGGCGACGACGAATGAGGTATCCCGCATCCGAGAAGCTCGAGATCATCCGGATCGTCGAGCAGTCGCATCTGCCGGCGAAGCTCACTCTCGACAAGCTGGGGATCGCACGCCGGACGTTCTACCGCTGGTACGACCGGTTCCTTGCAGGCGGACCGGAGGCGTTGGAAGATCGGTCATCGGCACCGAGCCGCGTGTGGAACCGGATCCCGCCTGACATCCATGATCAGATCATCGAACTGGCGCTGGAGCAGTCCGAGCTGAGCCCACGGGAGCTGGCGGTGCGCTTTACCGACGAAAGGCGTTACTTCGTGTCGGAAGCCACGGTTTACCGCCTTCTGAAGGCCCATGACCTGATCACCAGCCCGGCCTATGTGGTGATCAAGGCCGCCGATCAGTTCCACACCAAGACCACGCGGGTGAACGAGATGTGGCAGACCGACTTCACCTACTTCAAGATTATCGGGTGGGGCTGGATGTACCTGTCGACCGTGCTCGACGACTTCTCACGCTACATCATCGCCTGGAAGCTGTGCACCAACATGCGCGCCGAGGACGTGACCGACACGCTGGACATGGCACTGGCCGCATCGGGCTGCGACAGCGCCACGGTGCTGCACAAGCCAAGGCTGCTGTCGGACAATGGCCCCAGCTACATCGCGGGCGAACTGGCGGAATACATCGAGGCCCGGAAGATGAGCCATGTTCGCGGTGCCCCGCTGCACCCGCAAACCCAGGGCAAGATCGAACGCTGGCACCAGACCCTCAAAAACCGCATCCTGCTGGAGAACTACTTCCTGCCCGGCGACCTCGAAACCCAGATCGAGGCATTCGTCGAGCACTACAACAACCAGCGTTACCACGAGAGCCTGAACAACGTGACGCCCGCCGACGCCTACTTCGGCAGGGCACCAGCCATCATCAAACAGCGTGAAAGGATCAAGCGACAGACCATCGAACATCGGCGCTTGCAACACCGCAAACTCGCCGCCTAACATCAACCCCCAGACGAAGCCCGCACTCCGCTAATCTACGCCGCGAGTTGTGCCAAATGTTCTGACGACGGACACGGCGCTGCGAACGCGCGCCAAGCCAGTAGCAGCGATCAAGATCGAGCGTTTCGGGCCGGCCGGTAAAGAAAAGGACCGTCGTGCCATGCTCCCTCAACATCCCTAGCGTCGCGCGCAACGGTCCGGCGGGCATCATGTCATAGAGTTGCGACAGCAACAGCACCTTGGGCCGCCCGAGCAACGCGTTGGCCAGCTTCAGCTGCATCACCTCGACGATCGAGAAGGGCGAGCCTGAACTGGCCAGTCGCGTGTCCAGCCCGTCGGGCAGGCTCGCGATGCGCGCGGCAAGACCGACCATGTCGAGCGTACGCATGATCATGGCGCCGTCAGCATTGCGACCTGCCGCCAGATTGAGATATTCGCGGATGGTGATGTCCACGATCGTGGGCCGGTTCAGCACCATCACGGCGGATCGCAGTAAATACATGTCGAAGCTGCCCAATTCGCTGCCCCCGATCGACAGCAATCCCCTGTCAGGGCTCGCATGACGCTTGAGCAGAAGCGCGACCTGGCTCTCGATCCCGGGCTCCGCCACGATGACGGCTTGCTCGCCGCTGCCGACTTCGAAATCGAAGCGGGATCCTGCGAGGTCAACATTGCGAAAACGCACCGATCCATCTGGCGGCGCCTGACCGCTCAGACCTTTGGGTTCCTGCGGGATGGCGAAAATCTGCGACAGTTCCTCTGCGCTCGCCACCAGATCGTAAAAGGTGTCGAGATACCAGCCCAGCTGATAGATGCCGTAGAAGACGCCGGACATGATGAGCTCGGCCGCCACGAGCTGGCCGATCGAAAGCTGGCCCGCGAGGATGAGGTTCCCGCCGAGCGCCAGCAGCGCCGCCGCAGCGAGCGCATAGACCAGGAAATAGCCCAGCGCCTGCGCAAAGCTGTAGCGAAAATAGTGCCGGTGCGCCTGGATGTAATGGGCTGTCACTGCCTCTGACCGGTCCATCGCGAAATCGAGATGGCGCGCGGATTTATAGAAGCCGTTGGACGCGCCGACACTTTCCAGCCAGTGCGCGGCTTCATGCTTGGCGTGCGACACGCCAACAGCGCCGGTGATCGCGCCATGCCGCCATACCAGCCAGATGAGCAGGCATGTCGCCACCAGGATGATGTTGAACGCCAGGAAGAAGGGATGGTAGAAACTGGTCACTATCAGGCCGACAGCACCCTGCAGGATGATTGTGAAGGCGCCGATCACGAGGCTCGGCACCGCCTTTTGGACGACCACCATGTCGAAATAGCGATTGAACAGGCTGCCGCGACTGTCGTCCGCAAAAAATGGATTTTGCGCGTGTACCGCACGCACGGTGACCTCCGCCACGACACGGGAGAAGATGCGCCGTTCGAACATGGCCAGCAGGTAAATGCGCAACGCGCTCAAGCCTGCGACCAGCAGCAACAGGGCCAGCAGAACGCCGGAAAGGATCCAAAGTGGCGCAATCAGCGCAGTGCGCGCCACCGAGTTGATCAGCAGCTGCACCGAAATCGGCATCGCTAGCGACAGCAGCGTGATCGCCAATGTGTAGACGAGGCCTACATTCACATAGCCCTTGTCGGGTCCCACGATTTGAGAGAGCCATGCGGCAGCCTGCCGCAGACCCGGACGCTCCCCAGCCAATATGAACCTCATCGACCTGCTTTTCGCCGCATTTAAGCCGCCGACCCGGTAACGCAAGGCCCCACGCTGCGCTGCAACATAAACTCACAAACTCGCAACGTGGGCGGGTCGCTGTCATTTTCAACGGTGTCGCAGCCGCTGACCCCGCGACCCTGTCTCCTGGCACAGACTTGCTCTTTTGCGTCTGGTACCAGCATCTTCGCGCCCGTTCGGAGCGCAAAATGGTCCAGTTCGCGCCGTTGCCGTCATCGACTGGTCAGTATCGGGCCCGCAGCCAGGGAATGGAGATGAGCGGCCGTTCCGGGCTCAGTCCAGGATTGACGCAACGCGCAATTGCTGCGTTATCTAAACAGGCAAATGGGGGGGTGTATCGCGAGCAATTGCGCGATACATAATGAAAATGGCATCAGCGCAGCAACTCATAGGTCTCGTAAAGAGCCACGCGGAGGGGGATTCCGATCGCTTCTTCGATCTCGCCATGCAGCTCTCTGCTGCCGAGGAGCAGAAGGGGCATAAACGGCTCGCCGAAACCCTGCGTCAATGGGCCAATGCCGGCCAGACACCGCCGCAACCGGCCTCGCGAACGCCCAACCTCACACCGATCGCTGCGCCTCGCGGCGATCTCGCGCAATTCCTGTTCGCCTCCTATCCAAGCGAGCGGTTGAACAGCGTCATCCTGCCGCCTCTGATCGAGGAGGAACTATCGCACATCGTCATAGAAACGCGGATGCGCGAGAAGCTCGAGGAAAAGGGCCTCAAGCCGAGGCGGCGCATTCTCCTGTCCGGGCCTCCGGGCACGGGCAAGACCATGAGCGCCCATGGCCTCGCCGGCGAGCTTCAATTCCCGCTCTTCTCGGTGATGCTGCACGGCCTCATCACGAAGTTCATGGGTGAAACGGCCCAGAAGCTGAAGCTCGTGTTCGACGCGATCAAAACGACGCGTGGCGTGTATCTGTTCGACGAGATCGACGCCCTTGCAGCAGCGAGAGGCGACGGAAACGATGTCGGCGAAGCCCGCCGCGTTCTGAACTCATTCCTACAGTTTCTCGACGAGGACACGGGCCCCTCGATCGTGATCGCTACCACAAATCTCGCCGAGATCCTTGATCGCGCGGTGCTGCGTCGGTTCGATCTCGTTCTCTCCTACGAGCTGCCCGATGCGACCGCGATCCGCGAGGCTCTCGAACGGCGTCTGACCGGCTTCTCCTATGCTCGCCTGTCGTGGAAGAGGGTCACCGACTGTGCCATCGGTCTGTCGACAGCTGACGTCATAGCCGCGGCCGAAGACGCCGCCCGCCGGGCAGTACTTGGCGATCGGAACACGATAACAACGCTTGATCTGGTAAACTCGCTGGAGCGCCGTCGCTCGCTACAGGGACTGGGAAGAGGCGCGAATGCCACGGAATCTACGGCACTTTCTTCTGAAGGATCTCGGACAGGCGCATCCGTTTCGAGCAAAAGGCGGGGGCGGGGGCAAATCGCCAAGTGACGTCCTCAATCGGTCGGGCCACGCCCAGGCTCTGCTTCAAGCCATTGATCTCCTCCCCCCGGTAGCGACCGACGGCCTCCCCGGCGTCTATCTTGAGGTCAAAGGACGACCGAACGAGCCGCTGGCAAAGGATAGTCTGGGATCGAGCGGCATTGCCCTGCTGCGTAGCGATGCCGAGGTCAGCGAAGCGGGTACGATCGAGACAGCGACCGTTTTCGCCACGGCAAAGGGCGTCGAGAAGCTCCGCAAGAAGATCGAACAGTTCGAAACGGAAGATACGCCCGACAGGGAAAAGGACGGTCGGCTCATCCCTGGTCGGCCCAAGAACGCCAATCTCGTCCAGAGCCTGGCCGCCATCACCGAAGCTGGCTTGCGGGCGCTCTGGCGCGGTCCGCAGGACAAGTTCCCCGCAGATAATGGCGAGACGCACTGGGAAATCTGGCTGGAGCCCGAAGAAGTGGACGCTTTCACTGCCCAGGCCGCTGCCTATCAGGTGCAGATCGAAACCGATCGACTGTATTTCCCGGAAGATGTGGTCGTAATAGGGCAGGCAACGCGGGATCATATCGCCCTCGCCGTGCGACGACTTGGCGGCGTTCGCGCTCTTGCAGCGCCTGCGGCCACCGCCGACTTCTTCGACGCAATGGATGTGCAGGAGCAGGTTGCCTGGGTTGAGGACCTTTCCCAGCGAACGACCTATACCGGCGGGGCGAACGGTGGCTATGTCACCCTCCTCGACACGGGCATCAGCCGCGCCCATCCGCTTCTCGCTCCTGTGCTGCTCGCGCCGGATCGGCATGCCGCTGAGCCTGCATGGGGGCTGGAGGACGTCAGGGGCCATGGAACCCAGCTCGCCGGCCTCGCGCTCTTCGGCGATCTGACCTTCACCCTGCAATCAACGATGCCGGTTACGGTCTCGCATCGGCTGGAATCGGTGAAACTGGTTCCGGATGCAGGGGGGAACCCGCATCACCTGCTGGGCGTTATGACCCGCCGCGCGATCGACACTGTCGAGCACACTATTCGCAGGCGGACCTTCACCATGGCCGCCACAACTGACGAGGACACTCCCCACGACGGTGCGCCGACGTCATGGTCCACCGAAGTCGACCAGCTTGCCGCCGGCGTATCGGGCCAGCGCACAAACCCACGATTGATCCTGGTGTCTGCCGGTAACACTGACAATTTCAAGTTCACCGCGGATCCATATCTCGGCACCTGCGACCATCCCGACAATGAGCTGGAATCACCGGCGCAGGCGTGGAATGCGATCAGTGTTGGGGCCTACACCGAAAAGACGATGCTTCCGGCGACCGACGGCCTCACCTTCGTTGCGCCTTTTGGCGACCTCTCGCCCAGCTCCCGAACAGCATCGTGGTCATCGACATGGCCACTCAAGCCCGACATTGTCCTTGAAGGCGGCAACTGGGCTGCCGGCACAGTGCCTCCACCCATGCGGCATAGCGATCTGTCGCTGCTCACGGTCCATCATGCCTATCCCCAACGCTCGTTCAGCCTCACCTATGACACGAGCGCTGCAACGGCCATCGCGGCCAAACAGATCACCGAGTTGTGGTCAGACTATCCACTGCTCTGGCCCGAAACCATCCGGGCGCTCTATGTGGCATCCGCCCGCTGGACGCCGCAGATGCGCTCGCACCTTCCCGCGCAACCAAACAAGGGCAGCTATGCGCGCCTGTTCCAGCGCTATGGCTACGGGGTGCCCGATCTCGACAGAGCCCATCGTAGCGCATCGAACGCCCTGTCGCTGATCGTTCAGGACGTCATCATTCCTTACGGTCTATCGGAGAAAACAGGTGGAGGCGTCCATAAGGAGATGCGGCTCTTCACGCTGCCATGGCCGGTCGAGGAGTTGCGCAAGCTCGGCAATGCGGAGGTGACGCTCAGGGTCGCGCTCAGCTCCTTCATTGCCCCCAATCCCGCCGAAGCATCCCGTGGCTCGCGCTATCGCTACGCATCCCACAACCTCCGGTTCAAGCTCAACCGCGCCGGCGAGAATGCCCAGCAGTTCATGGCCCGCATCAGCAAGGCCGCCGAGCCGGCCGGGCCTCAGGTCGATGAAGACGATCTGTGGGACTTTGGAAGCAGCAGACGCGACGTAGGCTCCCTCCATATCGACCAGTTGACGTGCAAAGCCTCGGATCTTGCCCGCCGCAATCTCCTGGCCATTCATCCAGTCGCCGGATGGTGGCAACACACTGCGATGTTGAAGGACGGAGAACCGCAGGTTCGTTTCGCTCTTGTCGTCGAAATCGATACGCAAGGGGTCGAAGCAGATCTCTATGCCGAGGTACAGACGACCATCACCGCTCTAAATGCCGCTCAGGCCATCATCATCTAAGCCGGAGCCCGTGTATTGTGCGATATGTAAAGGAGTGGCGGCAATTTAGGTTGCCTGTTCAGTAATCGGCGAAATGGCTCGACTATAACGAAGCTTGGCGGAGGCAAAGAACCCACCGCATCCGTTCCTGCCCAAACAGCCTGAGCATTCGGGCATGTAGTCCTGCTTCCAGTCGCTGATTGAGCGGCGAGCGAAGCGTCGGATCGACGGCGCGAGAACGCACGTCTGACTGTTGTAAATCGATGTTTTAAGCCCGGCTCGATCAAGGATGCCTACGGCTTCTACCAATTCTGCCTGATAGTCGATGGGGTCGATCCAAATTTGGTCCAAGTTCGCGCGAGCAAAGCCTGTAAGTTCAAGGCCCATGAGAGCAACATGATCAATGAAGAGGAGGTTTCGCGCCAAGAATCGAGCCAGTGGGACTAAGCGGGCTATGGTCTGTTGTTGGAGGACAACGCGCACTTCAACACGAACACCATGGGCTTTGAGCGCGAGAATGCCTCGAATGGTTTCGTCGAACGCACCATTGGCCTGTACAACGTGATCGTGGACATGCGCCAAGTCAGCATAGACTGGAATGCCCATCATGAGGTCATGATGTCGGATGGCGCCGAGGTCGCGCGCGAGCGTTCCATTAGCAAAGGTGCGACCGTTCGATAGAATATGAAGAGCGGTCGTTGGGAGATGGGAACCGGCTGCCCGCACGAGTTCGATGAACCTGTCACCCAGCAGTGTCGGTTCACCGCCAGTGAAACCGATTTCGGTTGCCTGGCGATCCATGAGCGGCAACGCCTCCAGGATTTCGTCTACGATCCAGCCGTCTTCCACGGTTCGCGGCGGCTGGGAGCACATGAGGCAATAGTTGTTGCACCGTTCGGTAAGCAGGAAGTGGTTGTAAGGGACCGCCTTGCGGAAGAGCGTTCGGAGGCCGCCGCGCGATGGCTCCAGCCTGACGACATCGCCATCGGCGAGATGGTCAAACTCGGCAGGTAGCACGGCTGCAGGAACTCCCGGAGGCACGAGCGTCATGGCTTCGGTTGCCTTGAGCAGATACCAGCCAAAGCCGTCGGGCATGTCCCCGCCCTCGTGGACGAACCCCTCGGCCGCGCGCAGAGGGGCGGGCCGGGTGCGATTGGTAGTCAGGCGTAGCAGAGGTGATCCGCTCTCCATTGCGGCCGGATTGAACTCAACAGAACGTCCGCGCAGCGTGATCATACAATATTGGCCCAGCGTTCGAACATGCGCTTGATGTCCGGATTCGCTTCCATACGTAGTATCAGCCCCCTGAAGACCGCCATGTTGCGGGTGCAGAAGGACGAAAGCGGCTTCTTGCCGACGAAGTCGCCTTGCGTCGCATGGTGGAAGACGGGCTCTGCGCCGCACCATGGCTCGAAAGCGCACCATGAGCAGCCCGGCACACTGCCGGCAAAGGACTGCTCCAACGGATTTAGAAGCGCGTCACCGAGCATGATGTCGGCGAAGTCATTTTCATGCACGTTGCCGAGCGCAAAGGTTGTGTCGCCCATCTCCGCGAGCATCCGGCTCTCGTCTGATGCGTAGACGGTGCCGTCATAGTTGTAGACGATCGCGCCGATCCCGATTCCCGCAGGACTCATGAGATCGACATAGCTGGTCTGTAACGGTGTCAGCATCTTCTTCAAAACCATCGCGGCATAATGCTCGATGAACTCGTGGCCATCGAGGTTCAGATCGATGATGTAGTCCAGCCCCTCGAAATAGAAGTCGAGCCATTTTTTCTGGTCGTATGCGGCGTAGGTCTTCGTCTTAATGGCGAAGCCATAAGGGGACAGTGGACGGAGAAAGATGCCGCCGAAATCGAGCCTCACATATTCGTCGATAATTTCGCGCACGCGAGAAAGACTTGCGGCTGTCGTTGTCATCAGCGCGCCGACATTGTAGTGACCAAGAGCGGTGCGCGCGCGCCTGATTCCGTCGATCGCCTTCTCATGCGAATCTTTGCCGGGCCGTGGACGGTTCCGGTTGTGGAGATCCGCTGGGCCATCGAGCGAAGTCGACATAAGGATGCCGTGTTCGCGGGCAAATGCCAGCATCTCTTCATCGAGTATAGCCAGATTTGTCGCGATGACGAACGCCAGATTGCGCTGCGCCGTTTCGTTGCGTCGGAGAGCTTCCGCAACGATGAAACGTATCATCGCCATGTTCAGAAGCGATTCGCCACCCTGAAATTCGATTTTGATCGTGGGGGAAGGTGATCTGAAGACGAGGTCGAGCGCGCGCATCGCCGTTTCCTCGGTCATATCGAACTCGCGCTTGTCGTCGTTGGCGCGGGAGACTTGGCAGTATGGGCAACTATGCTCGCACCGAAGGGTCGTCACGAAGATGTGAAGTCCGGTGAAGTTCGCCAATGGGGCGAGCTTCGTCCTGACTTTGAGAGCCAGGAGGTCGACGGCGACATCTGTATCGGCGTCAATCAGGAAGTGCTTCGCCTTGAGGTCGCTATAAAGATCATAGTCCACCGTCAGGCGACCCGAAGCGAAGTCGGAAACCTCTTCACGCGACATAGCGATATATTCGCCGGCCATGTTAGTCGCGACGCAACGCTCATTATCGAGGGCTGTAAAACGCCAGGGCATCATTGTGTAGCCAGCGTCACCGGACTCGTCGAACGCAGCTACATCGCGGAACTTAGCCATCCTGAAGCCCGGTGCGGGAGAAGGCGAGACCCAGGATGGTATCCCGATAAGCCTCGGTGCGCTGTTCGATCGAAATGCGAAGATCCTGATCGACTACTTCCCGCCGAAAGTCGCGCTCTGCCGTCTCCATCGGCGATGCTTTGGTAGCGGGCGTCAATGTGCAAACAATATCGTCGTCCGAAAGGGTGACGGACACGTCGTATAGCGCCATGAGGGAATAGGAGGCCCGCTTCACAGCCTCTACGGAAAAGACGGCCCGGGACAGCTGCACTGTCCGAGCCTCGCCGGTGAGCGAGTTCATCGATAGGGTCGCCGCGAGCGCGCCTTCTTAATATGCGCTGGAAGAATGCGAGCTGTGGCTCGAATGGGAGCTATGGCTGGAATGCGAGCTATGGCTGCCATGGATGGCGAGCTGAACTGGAGCGTCAGCTTTCGAAAGAACCAGATCCGGCGCGGCCCCCGTCTGTTCGGCAACCTTGGTGATTGAGGTGGCGACCTCAGGATGCACGACCGCCTGCGCTTGAGCGGTAGCCAACAGAGTAGCAACGGAAGCAGCAAAGGGCTTCAGAAATTTACGACGGTCCATTGTGTCCCCCTGATAATCAACCGAATATGCCACCGCGATCGTTACGCGGTCAATGGGCATTCTTGGTAACGTCTAGATTAACTTGGGCTTGCCCGAGGGGAAATAACTTCGCGCCGAAATCCCGCCATTCCGTTTGAAACAATTTGCGGCCCACAGCGCGTACAGCCGCCTGCGGTGGCAGCGGGGACGCTCTTTGATTCGAAATGACTCCATCTGGGGCTCTTATCGACTTTGTCGATGCGAATGGCGGGAGACCTGCGAGGCCTGCAAATCAACAGGCGCTCCGTCATTAAGAACGCTCAGAAGTTTGAAAGCCTGTCGGTTGAATGGAAATATCAACTGAAGTTCGACCGAATATTCGGCTTCCATCGCAGTACGCTAGGGGTCCTTTTTCTGGGCAGCTGCTTGGACCGCTATGGACCAGCCAGGCTCAATGCCCAACAGCCAGATTGACGGGTTGTCCGGCGTGCGGGGATCGCCGCCCTCACAGGTGCTCAAAAACGACGCTTCGACTTCGACGAGCCTGCCAAATGCGCGGGCGGGCGGGAAGAATTCTGCCACTTCATTGCCTTTCTGTCGATGGCACCGGCAAGATGGAGAATCCATCCGCCGGCCGCAATTTTGTGGCCGGAGAGACGGTGCAGGCTTGAGAGCGTGCTCAGCGCCTTCAGTTAACGACGGTCAAGAACCGCAGGGACGGGGAATGCGCTCCCCCACCGCTGAACAGGTCGGCGCGCGTCATGGTCGCGGGAATCGACCACGCGCTCGGGAAGGCGCTCATGATTACCGCGCATGTCGTGACCAGACATGGTCATCAAATGCTGGGAAATCATCGGCAGATCAGTTGCCAAACCTCTTGAATGCTGGCCCGTTCCTCGTTATCGCGAATAATTCGCATTATAGAGGCAAGCCGCTTTCCGATGACCCGAGACACCATCCGCGTCTGGTATCTTGTCCACAGGTGGACCAGCCTGATCTGCACGCTGTTCCTGCTGATGCTGTGCGCCACCGGGCTTCCTCTGATCTTTCACGATGAGATCGATCTGCTGTCGGGTGAGCCTGACAGGGTAGCGACCGCCGGGGCACCCTCCTCGAGCGATGCGGCAGGATTGAAACCGCTCGACACGATGCTGGCGAAGGTGCTGGCGAATGAACCCGGCCAGGTCCCGGTCTTCATGGCGTTCGACAATGAAACGCCGTTGATGACCATCACAACCGCTCCGCGTCCCGACAGCAGGGCGGCGGACATGACGATCCATGTCCTCAATCGCGCGACAGGCGAAATGACCGGTCGGGAAAGCGAGGAAGGTGCGATGCATTTTCTGCTGCAGCTCCACACCGACATGTTTCTGGGCCTCCCGGGGATGCTGTTCCTGGGACTGATGGGCTTCCTGTTCTTCCTCTCGCTGGTTTCGGGCGCGGTTCTCTATGCGCCCTTCATGCGCAAGCTGAAATTTGGCACGCTGCGGGTTAGCCGCAGCGAAAGGCTGCGGCAGATGGACTATCACAATCTGCTAGGCATCGTCGCACTTGCCTGGATGAGCGTCGTCGGGCTGACCGGCGTGATCAACGCAGCCGCCACGCCCCTGCGCCAGATGTGGCAGATGGGCGAGCTGGCCGAAATGACCCGCACTTATGCCGGCCAGCCGCCGCTGCCGCCATCGCGCTACGGTTCGATCGACAAGGCGATGGCGGCTGTGCGTCAGGAGCGGCCGGGCAATAGCCCGCAATTCATCGGGTTTCCCGGTGGCGCATTCAGCAGCAAGCATCACTATGCCATTTTCCTGCAGGGCACGACCAAGCTGACCGAGCATGTGCTGACCCCGGCGCTCGTCGATGCGGAGCGGGGCGTACTCACCGACATACGCCAGATGCCCTGGTACATGGTCGCATTGTCCTATTCGCAGCCGCTCCATTTCGGTGACTATGGCGGGCTCCCATTGAAAATCCTGTGGGCGGCTCTCGACCTCTTCACGCTTCATGTGCTGTGGACCGGCCTCCTTTTGTGGCAGGGCAAGCGGCGCGCAGGCACTGACGCTCATGTCCGCGAGGTGGAGACCGGTGGAATGCCGGTGCCCGCCGAATGACCGGCAGACGCGAAAATCGAGTGCGTTCGGCAGGTGCCGTGTTTGCCGCACCTCTGGTCATCGGCGTGCTGAGCCTGTTCGGGCTGGTGGCGGCGCTGGCGGGCGAGGGCCCTGCCGACTGGCTGTCCTGGGCAGCGCTGGCATTGCCCGTGCTGGCGGTCGCCTGGGCGATGCAGAGGCGCCGAAGCTGATTTCAATAATCCTTTTTCGATCCTATTTCCAACCGGGGGACTATCCTGTGACATCCCATTTCACACGCCTGATGATGGGCGCTTCGCTTGCCGCCTTCGCCGTGCCCGCCTTTGCCCAGGACGATAGCATCATCGTCACCGCGCAGAAGCTGAACCAGACCGCCGTGCTGCGTGGCGGCAGCGTCGGGATATTCGGCGAGAAAGCGGCGCAAGACACGCCCTTCAACATCAAGACCTATAATGAGGCGCTGATCCTCAACCAGCAGCCGCAGACGCTCGGCCAGGTGCTGGAAAACGATCCGTCGGTTCGCACGACCCTGGGTTTCGGCATTGCCGGCGAACTGTTTGTCATTCGCGGTTTTGCGCTCAGCGGCGACGATGTCGGCTTTGGTGGCCTCTATGGCATCGCGCCGCGCCAACTGGTCGCGCCTGAACTTGCCCAGTCTGTTCAGGTGCTGAACGGCGCCAGCGCCTTCATCAACGGCGCGGCGCCGGGCGGCAGCGGGGTCGGCGGCAGCGTCAACCTGATGCCCAAGCGCGCAGGGGAGCGCGACCTCAATCGCCTGACCGTCAATTACACAGGGCCCGGGCATGTTGGCGGCGCGTTCGACGTCAGCCGCCGGTTCGGCGCGAACGGCGAATGGGGCGTGCGGATCAACGGCACGGCGCGCCGGGGCGATGTGGCGATCGACGACGAATTCCGCAGCTCCTATGTGCTGGGCGGCGCGTTCGATTATAAGAGCGGCCCGCTGCGCCTTGCCCTCGACATCGTCTATCAGCGCGTGAAGGTAGCGCATCAGCGCCCCAAGCTTGTCATCGGCAATGTCATTCCCGCCGTTCCCGGCGCCACGACCAATTATGGTCAGCCCTGGCAGAACACCACCCTGCGCGACATTTTCGGTCAGTTTCGCGCGGAATATGACATCGCCGACAACGCCATGATCTATGCGGCGTTCGGCGCGCGCGACGGATCAGAGCGCGGCTTCTACCAGACGATCCGGCTGACCGACGCCGTGACGGGCGCGGCGACGGCGCAGGGATCCTATATCCCCCGCACCGACAATAACGAAGCGGCGACGGCAGGCCTGCGCGCCAGGCTGGCCTCGGACCTGTGGACTCACGAGATCAATTTCGGAGGCTCGATCAACTGGCTGGTCAACCGCAACGCGTTCCAATTTTACGCGGCGTCGCCGGTCACGACCAATATCTTTGATCCGGTCACTGTCCCGCGTCCCGATGTCGGCACTTTTGTCGGCGGCGACATCAATGATCCCTTTCCCATCACCCGCCAGAAGCTGGGCAGCCTGTTTGCATCCGACACCATCGGGTTTTGGAACGACCGCGTGCTGATTACCGCTGGCCTCCGCCTGCAGAGGATCAAAAGCAAATCCTATGCCGCAAGCGCAACAGGCGCGATCCCCGCCGGAGGTCTGACAGGGCAGTATGACGAAGATGCCGTGACGCCCGTCTTGGGCCTGGTCATCAAGCCGGCGCAGGGCGTGTCGCTTTACGCCAACCGGATCGAAGGGCTGGTTCCCGGCGCGACCGCTGCGGCCACCGCCGATGGCGGCGGCGGCACCCTGCCCGTCAGCAACGGCGGCGAGGTGCTAGCGCCCTTTGTCTCCACCCAATATGAATTCGGCGGCAAGCTGTCGCTGGGCAAGGTGAACGCCAGCCTGGCGCTTTTCCAGATCGACCGGGACATCGCGATATACACGCTTGATGCTACGCGCCCAGGTTTTCTGGTCTATGGACCGTTCGGCGTACAGCGCCATCGCGGCATCGAACTCAGCATCGACGCGGAGCCGGTGGACGGGCTGCGCATCATCGCCGGCGGTTCGGTGATCGATGCCAAGCTGCGCCGCACCCAGGGCGGGGTCAACGAGGGGAACAAGCCGACCGGCGTTCCCGAATATATGCTCAACGCCAATGTCGAATGGGATGTGCCCTTCGTGCCCGCGCTCACCCTGACGGGCAGGGTGGTCAACACCGGCAAGCAGGCCGCGAACCTCACCAACACGCTGTCCCTGCCCAACTGGACGCGGTTCGACCTTGGCGTGCGCTATGTGACGCTGATGGGCGGCAGCCCGCTCACCCTGCGTGCTGGTGTCGATAATGTCGCCAACAAGCGTTACTGGGCGTCGGCCTTCGACAGCTTTCGCCCGGACCTGCTGCAGGGCGCGCCGCGCACCTTCAAGGCATCTGCCTCGATCGACTTTTGATGCTTGAAAGCGCCGGGCGCCAGCAGGCGTGCAGGCAGCTGGACCAAGGGTCGGACCAAAAGCCATGCCGTTGGCTGACAGGCCCTCGCAGCTGGGCGAATGACCGCGTACGTGCCCCTGCCAAGAATTACCCCTTGGCAGGGGCGGCGGGCTGCTCGAAGTCCCTGGCACCCCGGCAATCGCGGTTGAGCCAGGCGACTGCCGGTTCACAATCTGTCTGCATGGCGAGATTTCAAACCCCTTCGCAGGCGTCCGATCGCTTGATGACCGCGATTTGTCCCTTGCCCAGAGGCCGCAGTGCATCCTTGTTCCTGGCCTGCACAGTCCGCTTGAACAAACTCAGGATGGAGGCCGGCAGGGCTTGCCCTCATATTCGAAATGATGACGCGTGTACGTTCGGCCGTTCCACCGCAGCACAGGGAAGCAAAAGCCGGGTCCGCCGACGAGCACGTCCGGATAACCGTTGGCGCCTCGAGCGGGCAGGAACTCGGGCATGCCTAGAGACTCGACCAGGATTTTCCATGTGCCGTTCGACTGTTTGGAGAGCAGCCAGAAATTCTGGCCTGTGTTGCCATAGCATAGGCCGCCTCCTTCGGTAATCACCGCTTCTGGTCGGCCATCGCCATTCAGGTCCCGAAATATGGTGATCGATCCGGGCTCATAGGATAGCTCCGGCGGCTCGCAGTTGCCCGACCTCCATTGTTGGCCATGCTGGGTGAATCCCGCTGACCTGAACACAGATGCCTGCTCTGCAGCCGGAGGGGCGCCAAGTGCTGGCATGCTGATGAGGAAGGCGGTGGCAATCCCGGGAAAGCGAACGCGCATCAATCCGATCCTCATGATGGGAACAGCTAGATTAGCACCTATATGCGCGAACACCTAGCTGAGGCGGACGCACCGGCGCGCAGCAGCCATTGAAGGCCATCTGGACATCCATCATCTGCAAGGCGCCGGGAACCGACGTGCCACCAAGAATCTGCCGGATACGAAGCAGACATCATCCCGGGTTGAATGTGGAGGAACCTCTGATCTTTGACAGATCGCACGAAAGTTGTAGCCAGCCGATCCATCGAGAACGAGGCTGCAGGCGACAGTCACCTACGGCAACGGTGAGGCACGTGCTGCTTTCACTCCATTCATGAGCGCGCGTGACCGTTGCATCAAAGCCGCCGCTGGCGACATGCCCGGGCAGTCCGGTAAAGACGACGATCAGCATTGTTAGAAAGAGGCGCCAGATCTGAATCGATGCCCTCGACGTCGACCTTTTTTTCAAAAGATCGCCACCAGCGCCGCGAAGAGGGCAGAAAGTCCGGTCCAAAAATTCCATGAGTGGGCGGTATCGGACATGGTAGCCTTCCTTCTCCAGAACAGCAGGGTCGCTGAGCCACTGCGACAGCGCGATCCCTTTCTTCGCCTTGAGCTATTGCGCTTCCGCAGCGCGTTGCGCAGCGCTGGCATCCTCATGTTCGAGGCTGCCCGGCCCCACATGCCAATGCTCCAGATGCTTGTAGACGATCACCTTGTCGGCGAGCAGCGCGCCGTGCGTCCTGCAGAACAGTTCAAGCTGATCCTTCGCTCCGATCAGTTCCACGCACATGGTGAGGTGGGGATTGGAGAGGTCTGCGCCGCTTTCGCGCACCGGACCATGATTGCTGAAGCCATAATGGGTGTGATGGGCGACAGCATTAATGATGCCGTCGGCCTTCGCCTGCGTGACCAGCGCGCGATAGAGTGGCTTGGCGCCCCAACGAGATTTGGACAGCGCAGGCGGTGCCTTGTCGGCGGGTTTCAGATAGATGCGGATCATGCCGATCTCGCGCGACGTCAGTTGATGGGTTTGGGTCAGGAGCGTGCCTTCCGAAGATTGAGGGAGGAAGATGGCCGAGAGGTCCGGCGATGGGCGCATCGCGCGTGCTTCCCGAAGCGTCAGGTCCGGGGGCAGCATCGTCCGCGACCGCTTCGGCACGGCGACACGCTGCGAAAGATAGATGCCGTTATGGCCCGAACAGACATAAGCGACGAAGCAGGCGACAGCGATCGGCAAGGCCGCGCCCGCGCCGAACAATTCGATGCCCATGATCGTGCAGGCGAGCGGGGTATTGGCGGCGCCTGCAAACACGGCGACGAAACCCAGCGCCGCAAACAGATCAACAGGAACACCCAAGGGCGCAGCCAGCGCATGACCGAGTGCCGCGCCGATGAAGAAGAGCGGCGTTACCTCGCCGCCCTTGAATCCGGCGCTGAGCGTGACCACGGTGAACAGCATCTTGAGCGCACAGCTCCAGCTATCTCGCCCAGGCTGGAAGAAGCCCGCGATAGTCGGATCCCCCGGTATCAGGCTCCATACGCCAAGCCCGAGATAGGCGCGCGTGCCCAGCAGATAAACGAGCGCGATGATGAGAAGCCCGCCGATCGCAGGGCGCACGGGACCATAGGGAATGATCCTCTTGAGCCAGCCGCCCAAGGCATGATTGGCCTCGGCGAACAGCAGACTGGCAAGGCCGAAAGCGCACCCCGCCATCGCCGCCTTGAGCAGAAGCAGGGGCTCGAACAGCAAGCTGGGCTCCGTAGGGCCCAAAGCAGCGACCGCATAAGCCGTATGGTGAATGCCCCAGGCATGGCAAGTCCAGTCACCCACCAGCGCCGCCACGAGGCACGGCACGAGCGCGGAATATTCGACCCGCCCGAGCGCAAGCACCTCCAGCGCGAACACAGCCCCAGCGAGCGGCGTACCGAATACCGCGCCAAAGCCGGCGGCAACGCCCGCCATGAGGATGACCCGGATGCTGGAAGGATCGAGGCGAAACCATCCCGCCACTGCGCTGGCAAGGCTGCCGCCCAGTTGTACCGCGGTTCCCTCGCGGCCGGCCGAGCCACCGAGCAGATGGGTGACGATCGTGCCGAGGAAGACCAGTGGCGCCATGCGGAGCGGGACCCCGCCGCCAGGCTCGTGGATCTGCTCGACGATCAGATTGTTGCCGCCTTCCACCGATCGGCCAAGGCGATGATAGAGCCAGCCGATTCCCGCGCCACCAATCGGTAGCAGGAAGATCAACCAGGGATGGTCGAAACGCGCGCGGGTCGCAGCCTCGAGGCTCCAGAGGAAAGCGGCGCACAGCGTCCCTACAGCGATCGCCATGAGGACGAGCAACAGTGTCCAGCACACCACTGATGCAGCGTGATCCCGCCGCGCCAGCGCATGCCCTTCAAGGTTCAGTGACGTGAAAAGATTGGCAAATGTAGCGCGCACGATTCCTCCTTGTTGCGAAACGCAGCAGGTAGGAATCATCAACCCCGAGGCGGTTCGGCCGAAGCCAGGCGGAAATCCATCGCCGTTGATGCCGGATGAATGAGGCGGTTCATCCTGTCAACAGGCTTTGCTTGGCAATGTCACCTTCCGTTAGCTCGGTGAATTGCCTTTTGCGTATTCAATGCCGATGCTCTCTCCTCCTCTGTTGCCGGAAGGGGGCGGTCGGACCCGCCATCCCGACAGGACGGAAGATCGGGCGCATTTGGGGCGTCGGATTTGCCTCCAGTCAAGTCGGCGATGATTACAGATCCAGGCCCTGCGTATCAGCCTTTTCTTCTGCGCGCCTGACCGCATCCGCCTGGTGGTCCATCGTGGCGGTGATCATCTCATTGGTCATCGCGAAACTGGTCATGGCGACGTTGAAGCGTGACGCAAGGGCCGGATTTTGCTGGTTCGGCACCACCTCGTACGAAATCGCATGCAGACACGGCAGAACCTTGTCTGTACGAAGGTTGTGGCTGCGGCATTCCCCATAATTTGTATTGCTGTTCGTCATCCGCTCACCGTTACGGGCACGGACGATCCACCCCGATCGCTGGCTGCCATATCCGGTGTCATCGAAACTGCCGTATTTGCCGGCTACTTCCTTGGTGATGTTGGCGACAGGAAGCTCCTTGCCGCCTGAATATTCGATGGTGCGGTCTACATGCACCACGCGCTCAGCGCCGGCCGGGCCCAGCAGCCAGACATTCACCTTGTCCATGCCGGTATCCGCATTGAGATTGATCTGGGAGATCTGGCCCCCCGCGGGAAGCGAGGCATTATTCTTGTTGGCATTGATCGCATAGCTTGCGTTCTTGCACAGCAGCACACCTCGAACCTGCTCCTCCGTCATACCGTGCCGTAGCCCGGCTACATCATCTGCAGGCTGCCCACCAGTTGCGGATTGAGGTTTGAACTTGTCACAATCCAGATCCACTTTCTGAACGGCCGGCGCTGCAGAACTCCGTTCTGGCTCGGGGGCGATCGACGCCTCTCCCGACGCATTCATGGTCGCGCTCGAATTGTCACCCCCACATGCCTCGAGAAGCATCAATCCGACGGCCAAGAGGACCTTGCTGCGCATATGTTCGCCTTTCGCAATGGCAGTTCAGCGCGCTCCCGGCGTTTTTGAGCAGGACAATTCAGGAATGTCGCCCCCCCAGCCCTCATGCCCTTTGGCGCTTGGCGGCCTTGCCGCCGGGTTCCAATCTGACACGCTCCTTACATGCGCGCAACGGGTTAGGATGTGGGGCAAAAGGATAGGTGGATGCATTCCAGAACCGTCCGCGAATGCCCCCACCAGGCAATGCTCGCAACGGACCAGCTGGCCTTCAAGCTGCAGTGTCGGCGTCGCGAGCGGAACTGCTCACCTCATCTCGGACATGCTGGTGCGCTCTGGCGGCCCGATCCAAAAGGCATCCGTTCTGGCTTGACCAGCTGCCCCTCACTTTCCGCGATTTTCGCAGTCGTGATGGCTTCCGATCGGTTGGAAATCACCCGAACTTCCCGCCTCGAGCGGCTCGGTGATCTGCCTTTCCCCCTCCCCCGATCACGACAATCTGCACGATCCTTCAACCTTGCGATCATCCAGCCTGCCCAAGCTGGCGCGAAGGGCATCGATTTTCTCTCGATCAAGATCGGTGATCCGGGCGCCTGCCAGGGGGGCCGGGTAGCCATGCCCGGGCAATGTCGCCAGGATCGTCATTCCCGGCCATGCCGCAGTTCACAGGCGCGCTCAAACGGCCATGGGCTTCCTAGCCAATCGACGCAAAAGCCGCTACCCGCGATTCCCTGCGCAACGGTACCTTCAGGCTGGTCATGTCGTTAGTTTCTCTGCTTTCTTCCTGGACCGTTTCGTGATGCAAAGGCCGGATTCATTGTGGCGCAGTGGCTGCCGCGCGCTCGCAGAGGCACAGGCAACCCTCGACCTCTCCAATCCCGAAACCGTTCGCGATTGCCTCGCGCAGCTCGACGCAGCGATGCGCGATGCACCATGGAATATCCGGACGATCTACGCCGAATTTCCCGAAGCGGAGCTCGAGGAAGCAACCAGGACGCAGGCAGCAGCCATCCTTGGAGGTGGGAAGGCCTGGGCCTGTGGCCTCGTCCAGACGCGGCAATGCCTCCTTGCCCTTGCAATCCAGATACGAAGCCTCGACCATATCCTGCACGGCATGGACACGCGATATGCGCGCATCCCTTCCGATCCCATGCGCGAATGGTTATGCAAATCCGGGAATGCCTTCGTCATCCCTGCCAGGCGCCGGCGGGACCTTGGCAGTACGGCTGGCGACAAGCTCAGCTATGGCCGGCGAGGGACCAGATATTATCGCATCATCCCGACCGCCCTGCAAAAGGTGCCGGTCCGCATCGTGGCGCTGGCTGCCGCTGATCTCTCGAGCGTCAAGGATAACGTCACGTTAGGCGGCGCCATCTTCCCGGGTCTCCAGGTAAAGACCAGGAAAACCCCAAACGGCTTCCGCGTGCAGCGCGTCGACCATCCGGACATCGATGGCTGCATCAAGAGCCAGGCGGAAAGCATGTCTCGCGCCCATGCGATCGTCTGGCCCGAGCTCACCATCGACGACAAGGCGCTTGCAACCTTGACCGATCATCTGGCGGTCCTGTCTCTTGCCCAGGACGCCGTCCCCAATGTCATCATTGCAGGCTCATGGCACCGAAAGGTGAATGGCAGGATCAGGAACAGCGCTCCCATATTGACAGGTCAGGGCGAGGAAAAAGGTCAGCACTCCAAGATCGTCCGTTTCGCAGATGACGCCAATCGCTTTGAAGACATTGAGTGCGGCGACGAGATTATCGTTCTGGTGTGCGACCGTTTCCTCGCCTCGGTGGCGATCTGCAAGGATTATTGCAACCTCAGTGAAGCGCCGCCATGGCTGGCCCTGGACGTCGATTTCCTGCTCGTGCCCTCGATGGGCAAGACCACGACCATGGACGGCCATATCAATCGAGCGAAGACCGACCGCATCACGCACGGGCTGCGCGCCTTTGTCGTGCAGCAGGGACTTGTCAGCAAGGAGGGTGAGCCCCAGGGATTCATTCTCCTCGCCCCCCAGGAGTCGACGAACGATACCTGCATCGAGAAGGCGTGGAACCTCTATGAGGCGTAGGGCATTTTCAGGAAGGTTGCGCAATAGCTGAAACGTTGTAAAACGAATCCATCATTGGAGACCAAGATGGCTACCAGGCTCACCTCCCTCGCGGACATTCTGCCCGCCTTAGAAAGTCTCGAAACCGGCGAGCTCGACGCGAGGGAGGCTCGTGCGCTGTTGCGCCGGGTGCTCGAGATCGGCCGCGATGATGCAATTGCCAGCGACATATTCTCAGCGCTCCGCTCCTGGACAGGCCGCATGCTGCGCACCAATATCGCGGGCGATGATCTTCGGGAGTGGTATAATCTGTTCCGCGCCGTCGGGGCCCAGTTTCGCGGTCCTCTGAGTGACTGGGCTATCCGGATCGAGGTGCTCGGTCAGCTGGTGTACGAGCGTATCGGCCTCGCCGAGACGCGCGATGCGTCCGAGGTGCTGAGCCGCAAGCATGCAACAGCGCTGCTCGGCGAACTTGCAACCAGTGCAGATGGTCGCCTCGGCCGGGCAGAGCTGCTCGAACGCCTTGGGCTTGAGCAGGCCAATCTCACGAGGGTGAGCACGCTCCTGCTCGATGCCGGGCTCATCACGCGCGTCGAGGAAGGACGTAACGTCTCCTTCGAGCTTAGTTCTGCGGGCCGGTCGCATGCGCGCGCCGAGCACGCCCCTTCGGTCATCAAGGCGCAAGAGCAGTCCCTGGACACGGGAAGCTGGATCATGACGGAGGCGACCGCCCGGAACCCCGATGCCGGCATCGCATCATGGGTCGAGTTCGACAGCGATCTCGCGGTGAACGAGCCCTGTTTTGATGAAGATCTCGCAGCATGACCGAAAAAAAGTCTTTGAAGGTCAGGACGTCGAAGAAAAGCGAGAAGATCGACCCCGAGAATTTCAACAAGCTGGTCGCGCATGCTCGCCTGTCTCGCTTGCGGCTGATGAGTTCGAGCTTCGACCTCAAACCCGATGCCATGGGCGAGAGCCGCCGCAACTGGGCGTACAGGATTTCAGCCTCGCTCGAGGACTGGAGCCTCGATTGCGATGCGCTCGAGCTACGTGGAATTTTTGCCTTCAAGGTTGCCTGTGTCGAGGGGCGCCGGCATCCTGTGTCGCTTGGCGCCCGCTATTTCGCGACCTATCGCCTGTCGGCGGAATGCGACGAGAAGGCCGCGCTAAGCTATCTTGATCGGGTAGCCCGCTTCTCCTGCTACCCTTATTTCCGCGCTCTTTTCTCCATCCTGACAGAACAGAGCGGCCTACAGCTACCGCCGCTGCCCGTCATGAAGGAGCCTCCAAGGCTTGTGAGATAGGCAGACCGGCACAGATTGACCAAAGGCTTGCCGATCATGAACCGCGAAACCTAGCCAACGGCCTCCCATGCATTCCGCCAGGCCTCGATCGGCTCGGGCCCATCCCAAGGACGAGGAACCGCAGGCAGTCCCATCAAAGTGGCCCAACGCGTACATTGCGCAACGGAGCGCGCGACATGCGGGCGGGCGCTTTCACGCTCGCAATCGGCAAGGATCGCCCAGAGCCGATGCGCTACGATCACGCGGTTTGCAGGCGCGAACCGGTCCCAGGGGATCGCCGCGCACGATACCCAGGCGCATTCGTCGACGGAGTGATCGTCAGCCTGCAGCGAAGCGCGCTCCTCCAGCGGGCAAGCATAGGGCGCTATCAGCGTGAAGCGGGCCTGCCCCTTGACCGAGTAGCTCGAAACGACCGGACCCAATCCGCAGAAGGATATGGCAGGTATCGCCGCCGAGGTGAGCGACGCTTCCTTGAGCACACGCGCTCGCAGTGACGCCTCGACCAGCGCCGGCGCCGCCGCCTCTTCCTCTCCGGGCCAGTCGCCGGTCCGAACCATTCCACCTGGCAGGGCATGGAGACCGCCAAATTCATAGGCCCCGCCATCGGCTGGCGATTTGCGGATCGTTACAAAATTCCCCGCATGCTGCGCCATGAGGACGGCGCCCAATCGCCATCGCGCCAATGGCGAGGTCGCAACAAACCCATCGGCCTGGCCCTGGCAGCGATCGACAAAATGGAAAAAGGCGGTGTTCATCGCTGACCATATCGCCTGGCGATGTCCCTGGCGGCGATGTATCCGGCCACTGGCTGATGCACCCGACTGATCGCCGAGACCGCGAAATCTTTTCGCCACTGACCGATCATCATGTCGCCTGGCGCAAAGCCGTGCCCGATGACCGTAACGCCGCCGGGGCGCGCGTGGGCAGCAGACACCAGACCATGTCCCGGGGCTTCGCAAAAGCCGTACGTCGCATGGCACCAAATCCCGTTGAGCAGCACGACGGTCATGCTGCGTTCAGCCTTTCTCAATAGTATCGCGCGCTCCTATAAACATGGGGGTCACTGGACGCAGTTGCTTCATGGTCTTTTTTGTCCTCGCAGGATTTGGCATAGTCGCGCAGCGGTACGAACTTTCAAGCGCGGTGTTGCGATGGAACCAGTATCGGTACACCTCTGCTCCTGGGATATGCAAAATGCCCACGAACAACGATAGCCCATCCCCATTAACTGGCGCTTGACGAAGAGCTTCCCCCGCTCATCGCGCCGACATTGGCTACCAGGTACGCATATGCGTCGATTGCCTGGTGGTTTTCTGGCCATCGCCCCCTGCGCACGGGTTGGAAACGGCCATTGAAGAAAGGAAGGTGGAAAGCGTGCGATATACCTATACTCTGGCAGCTTCTGCACTGATCGGAACAAGCGCAATTTTTCTCGCGGCGGGATCTGCGTCGCAAGCCGAGGTCGCTCAGAACGAGGCGGTTCCCCTGGCGCCGAGCGCCCAACGCCCGCAAGCGGCTGCCGGCTTTGCAAATCTGACCGAACGGCTCGCGCCCGCGGTGGTCAACATCTCGACCCGCCAGCGCGTCCGGACGCCGGTCGTCAACCCCTTTGCCGGAACGCCGTTCGAAGACTTGTTCGGTGGCCGCAGCCTTCGGCCACGAACGCGCGAAGCGCAATCGCTCGGCTCGGGCTTCATCATTTCGGCCGATGGCTATGTCGTGACCAACAATCATGTGATCACGCCCAGCGGGCAAGAAGCCGAAGTGAAGTCGATCACCGTCACGATGCCGGACGGCGCGGAGTATCCCGCCGAGCTGGTAGGCCGCGATGCCGCTTCAGATCTCGCCGTTCTCAAGATCAATACCGGCAAGCCTCTGCCGTTCGTCAAGTTCGGCGATTCCCGCAGCGCGCGTGTGGGCGACAGGGTCATCGCGATCGGCAACCCTTTTGGCCTTGGCGGAACGGTGACGTCGGGCATTATATCGGCGGTCTATCGCCACACAGGCATGGGCACCGCCTACGACCGCTATATCCAGACCGACGCTGCCATCAACCGCGGCAATTCAGGGGGACCGATGTTCGACATGCAGGGTCAGGTCATCGGCATCAACAACGCCATCTACTCGCCCAATGGCGGCAGCGTGGGCATCGGCTTCGCCATTCCCGCTGAAATCGCAGCGCCTATCGTCGAGAAGCTCAAGGCCGGTCAATCGATCGACCGGGGTTATCTTGGCGTGCGCATACAACCAGTCGCGGACGACCTCGCCGAGGCGCTGGGCATCCCGCACCGGAGAGGCGCTTTCGTCCAGTCGGTGGAACCTGGCAACGCCGCCGACAAAGCGGGCGTCCGGCCAGGCGACGTCATCATCACGGTCGACGGCAAGGAAGTCTCTGCGGGACAATCCTTATCCTACCTCATTGCAAACACGGACCCCGGGGAACGCATACCCATCGCGCTGATCCGCGCCGGCAAGCAGATGACCGTGCACGTCACACTGGACCTGCGGCCCAAGGAGTCGCAGCTTGCGGGCCAGAGCTTTGAACCGGGGCGCAGCGACGACAGGTCTGGCGGCCCATCCCAGGATCAGAGCGAAGCTGCGGTGCTAAAGGCTCTGGGCCTTTCGGTCCAGCCGCTGACGGCCCGTATTGCGCGGCAACTTGGAATGAGTGAGAAGACCCAAGGCCTTGTGATCGCCAGCGTGGACTCCTCGTCCGACGCGGCGGCCAAGGGGTTGCGGCGAGGCGATGTCGTGCTGTCGGCAAATAATCGGCCGGTCACATCGGCCGGAGATCTTGAAAGCCGGATCGAGGCGGCGAGGCGCGCCTCAAGGGGCGCTCTTCTGCTGCGCGTCCAACGCCGCGGCCAACGCCCAAGCTATGTTCCTGTCCGGCTTCGCTAGGGAGCGGCATGTGCCGCGAACTTTTCGGTACAAGAAGGTCGCCCACCCTCGATCGGAAGGCGGGCGACCACATATTGTCCCACGCGGACAAACGCTGGCGGCGGCGGCGAGCGGAGTTCTGGTTTCCGATGCCGAGCTGCCGAATGCGTGGCGAATTCAAGAAGGATCGCGCGCGTACGACTAACGCCGGCAGATAGGCCAGGATATTCGTACCGGGTCGACAAGGCCCTTCAAACAGGTTGACCAGTATATCGTAGCGCGATATAATATGTTCAGTAGAGGATACCGCTACAACGAGGAAGGCGTCGATGTACGTGCTGAGCATTATCATCGAATCCGTAGGCTTGGTCGTCGGAAGCGTTGTGCTCGCAGGCTCGTTGTGTTGGCTCGCGGTCCGGCTTCACCATACCCGCTGGGCGCCCTTCCTCGTTGTCATATTGCTGCCGATCGTTCCCCTCAGCAGCCTGAACCAAAGTGAATTCGCTCGATTGAGTGCAATCTGCGTCCTTGTCGGAGCTTTGTTCCTGTGGCTGTTCAGCGGTGCTGATCGTGCGCCGCCGCATATCGGAGGCGAATAATGGTCGAGCGGTGCTGGAACTATCCTGTGATACTGGCGAGCGTCGGAACTGGCCAGAGGCCCGGCCGAGCGGCACTAAGGGCGCTTGTTCGTCGAATGCGCCAAGAGGCCTTTCCCGACGACAGCCAACCTGCGCAGCAACGATTGAGGATGCGGCGCGCCCTCAGTCTGATTTTTTTACCGGATTACACTGCGGTCAGGGCACCCGATCAATAGGATTTCATGTGGTTGCCGCCCGTGGCGCAAGAAGTTTCTGATCCGATGCGCGAGTGATCATTTCAATCGGAGGGCAAAAAGTGACGCAAGCTGTTCGGCCTCTGGAGCGCGCTGCGTTAAATCCGACGCAGGTCGCGCGCTCCAGTTCTTTGTTGCCGCATCGTTTTTTGCGCAAAAGCCGGTTCCCACTTTTGCGCACGATGCTCTGATTGTCTCCATTTGGCAAAGTCGGACCCCTAATCACGGACGTTGCGCTTCTATCCAGCAAGAAGCCCCCTAGCGCCGATCGTACAATTCAGAGATGCGGATCACGCTATACTCCCAACGCTTTTCGGAGCGTGTCATTCAAGCGGGTCTGCCAGCCCGGTCCATCGGCCTTCAACCGGGCCAATACGTCCTGATCCAACCGAACGGTTGTACTCACCTTCGTGGGGGCTTTCTGTACTCCCCGACGACGGATGGTAGCAGCGAGATCCGGGAAGGCTTCAGCGAAGGGCTTGGCCTTAGCGATATCCTCTGCCGTCAATTCAGGGTTGTCCGACACCGCATCCATATCGGCCTGCGTATACTTGGCTTGAGTCATGACAGCAGCTTCCTTTCCTTGCGACTGGCGGGCCGGGCTGAAACGATGGAAACACCCTCGCTGCCAAGCCTGACAAAAATCACCACGATGAAACCGTTCCACTCGCCGAGCGCGAAGTACCGACCATCCTTGGCGTCGCCGATCAGTGCGGAAGCGAAAAACTCTTCTCCGATGTCAGCAAAATCGATGCGATGCTTGGCGATGTTCGCTTGCCGTTTCGGTTCGCCCCACTTGATGATCATATGCTATCTGTAGTAACAGAAAGCCATGCCGTCAAGCAAATTGTTACTACGGCAAGTGCCGGAGCGTCACGCAGGACAAGGGGCGGCATGGGGCCGTTTGCCGACTGTCAGCCCAGCATGTGAGCCGCGCGGTAAGCTGCCGTTCTTGGCACAAAAAATAGCCCGACTGTCACGAGGGCAGTCGAGCTAGGAGAAGTCTCATTGACCATAGAGGCCTGAGCCTTCGGGTCGCAGGCGCGATCCTATCAACTCTGCGGTTCAGCGTCATATCCCGATCAGGGTATCTTCGCCCATATTCAGCTGCATGTCCTGGCTTCCCCGCGCTCAGCCCTTGCCGTCATAATCGGAGCGTCTCCCCAAACATCGTGACCAGTTCAATCTCTCGCGTTACGCTCAGCTTGGCAAAGATGGACTTGAGTTGGGCCCTGACCGTTTGGACGCTAGTTCTGCGCGCAGCAGCGATCTCGTCGCGGGTCTCGCCTCGGGCGAGCGCCAAAGCAACGTCAATTTCGGCGATGGAAAGGCCGAATGCCGTGCGCAGGATGGTTGGAGCAGAACTGTGCCAGCGGCGGCCAGAATGCACGATGACAAGCAACTGCGAACCGACCACAGCCACAATGTCAACGTCGGCGTGCGCTTCGAATTCTGATGTGACAGCCGGCATTCTCAAAGCCGCTTTCGATAGGGCCGCTGGGGGTGAAATCGGCGGCCATATTTTTTTTGGAAGGAACCGAGGTTCGCTTCAACGGCGAACGGCAATCAGCACGCCCCGCGATCCGCCGAACGCCTGCCAATCTGCATTGTTGGGTGGCCTAGGCGGTTATGGCGCGATTGGTAGACCATCACCGTTGCCGCGCCTGTTCACTGAAATGAAGCCTGCCGACAATCACGGTGCGGCGCAAAGCGATCGGTCGCGGCGACACCGACGCTCCGGGCAGGCGAGCCGATGCGACCGGTCGGAATGGCTAGAGGCTCAATCCCACCCGACCGATCAGGGTCGCCCCGGTATGGCAGCTTCCGGGCGCATTGATGCTGCTGTCGGTGTAGCGCAGCCCGGCAGACCAACGGCCTTTCAGATAATCGACGCTCGCACCATAGTCCCAATAGGAACCATCAGGCCGTAGCCGGGCTGCCGCAACCGTATCTCGCGCATCGCCTGAAGACCGCCCGATCCAGGTCGCAACCGTGATCGGGATTCCGGGCACCCCCACAGCGGCGGAAACGGAGAGCGCGAGATTGTCGCCTCCGATCGATGACTGCCGCGGGGCATAAACGGCATGGAAATCGACGCTCGCGGGTCCGATCAGATATCCGGCACCAGCGCCCAACTCGCCAAAGCCCTGACCGGCAGCGCCGGGGAACAGATGATAACGCGCTTGCGCCCTCAGTCTCCAACCGCCGGTCTGCCGCACATAGGCCGCGCCCAGGTCAGCCACGGCATCTGCGCCGCCGTGCCGTTTGGCGCCCCATAGCGAAACCGCCGTAGCTTCGAGGCTCAGCCCAGCGGCCACGGGTATCAGGATCGAGCCCCGCACTACCGGATCGCCGTCGCTCCAACTGAGCCCCCTGCGGCGTTCATCTGTGGCGACCTCGATCGAAGCCGAGACATCCTCAGCATATTGTGCGTAAGCCGGACCCGCGCTGGCGCCGGCGATCGATGCACAGGCCAGCGCGATCCGCATCCCGTACGCCGCGACCGGAAAGTTGGTGAACCTCATGCCAATCTCCTACTCGATGCGATGCTGTGCTGCCCGGTCGTCGCAGCGCGATCCCAAGTGCTGAGTGCCGCTATCATCTTGGACCGGGCATAACAAAGGGTGCTGACCAAAGTGAAAGCCGCTGTCACTTTTAGAAAGCGCAGATTGTCATCGCCTCGGCATGGGACAGGCTTGGCTGGAGCGCCATGCTCCCTATGAGATTGTTGCCTCCTGGGATCTCGCAGCCGAGCCAGCGCGACGCTGCGGGCTCCACCCGCTGCGCTTTGTCTCAGAACGGGAAAAACCAGTGGATAGCGGCCACTGCCGCAAACCAGGTGACAAGATTGAGCGGCAGTCCGACCTTGGTGAAGTCAAGATAGCTATACCCCGCCATCTGGTAGACAAGGACATTGGTCTGGTAGCCAAAAGGCGTTGCAAAAGCGGCGCTCCCCGCCATCATGACCGCCACGAGAAAGGGCCGCGGGCTGACATGGAGGCTTTCGGCAAGAGCAACGGCGATGGGTGTGACCAGCACCGCGACGGTAGCGTTCGAGAGCAGCTCGGTCAGAACCAGCGTCGCGCCATAAAGCAGGATGAGGGCGCCGAGCGGACCGAAGAGCCCTACCCTCCCGACCAGCGCGTTGGTCGCCGAGGAGGCAAGCCCCGTCTGCTCGAGCGCGATGCCGATAACAACCATGCCGACGATCAGCATCAGGATTTCCGGCCTCAACCCGCCATAGGCCTCCTCGGGGCGGATGACCCTGAGCAGGATGAGCAGCACCGCGCCGGCAAAGGCGGAAGCGGCGATGGGCGTGATATTGAGGGCGGCAAGAAGGATGACGCCGGCAAAGATCGCGGTCGAGGTCAGCGCCTTTGCCGGGGCCAGCGGCCTCTGCTTCGCGAAGTCGGCTGCATCGCCGATCGCATCGCCCGCGATATCGGGGTGGCTCACATGGTGGGGCAAGGCCGCCTCCATCCGATCGAGCGCGCCAGGCAAGGGCTTTGCCAGGAGCCGTCCGGAAAAGAGGAAGAGGTAAAGCCCTCCGGCCGCGGCGACCACCAGTCCCACCGGCGTGATTTCGAAAATGGAAAAGGGCGCCTGCCCCGAGGAGCGGGCCATGTCATCGACGAGCAGGTTTGTCGATGTGCCGATCAGCGTGCAGCATCCGCCCAGCACCGCGACATAGGAAAGCGGCATGAGGAAGCGCTTGGGATCGAGCCTTAAGGATGTCGCGACATCGCGCACCACCGGCGCTGCGAGCACGACGATGGGCGTGTTGTTGAGGAAACCCGACGCCCCGCCGCACATCAGGATCAGCAGCCATAGCCCAAGCGACCCGATACGACCGCAAAGCGCGACAGCTTTACGGATCAGAAGATCGAGCAGGCCGGAAAGTTCCATCGCGTGGGCTATGACGAACAGCGAGGCAAGCGCGATGATTGCCGGACTGCCGAAGGCGCCCTGCACCTCGCTTGGCCGCACGGCGCCTGTAAGGAGCAGCAGCGCAGCCCCCGCCAGCGCCACGACATCCGCGCGCACCTTGTCCCAGATGAGCGCGATGACCACGCCTGCAAGGACCAGAAGAGTGACGAGTTGCTCCAATGTCATGGCGACCCGGTAGCATAAAGGGCAGGCTCGGGCAGGCGAAATGGCATCGGGAAAGGAATATTCCTGAAAGGAGGGGTCAATTTCAACATCATATCTGCTAGGCTTGGCCGATGGCCGAACAGAACATCCGTTTGCGCATCCTCTCCCATCTCATTGCGGCGGCCGCGGGTTCCGCGCTGACCTTTGCTCTGGTTTCCGGGGCGCCGGGGCCTGAACCGCAGCCGCGAGCGCCAGAACCGCAACAGGCTGCCCCGAAGGTGAACGTCCCGAAAATCCCTGTCACTCCCCCTCCCCCGTTGGACAGAGCTGCATTGCTGTCTGTGGCGGCAGCGGCGGCCGATGCAACGGCGAGCGGTTCGGCCCTGCCCGGATCGAGCGCTGCGCTGGTGGGGCGCTCCTTCATCCTGCGCATGCCTTTTGGCTGCCGGGGCGAAATGACCGATGACGCCAAAAGCTGGGCTGGGTGGGTTTTCAATCCGAAGAGCCGGGCATTGAGGCTCAGTGCCCGGACCACTGATCTCGCTGAGGCCGACTGGGTGACGCCACTGGCTGGCGAGATGAAGTTCGATGCGGTAGAGGGCTTCTGGATCCAGCGTCCCTGGACCCGCGCGGATCAATGCGTGCGCGGGGAAAAGCTGATGTCCGACGCTATGCCGACCCCGGGCGACCAGCGCCTGGCGATCGCCCAGTTCTTTTCGCCCGAGAGCCCTCGAAACCTGAGGCGGGGCGATCGCCCCTATGCCTCGACCATCAAGCTGGAAGAGGGGGAGATGCCCTCCCCCGAGGGCTACCAGATCCAGCTTGAAGGCCGCATCACCGGCTTCCCCGACGGACAGCCTGTGCATTGCATCCAGCAGGACAGCACCCTGATGCCACGCTGCGTGATCGCGGCAGAGTTTGAACGCGTCGCGTTCATCGCGCCGGGAAAGGAAGAGCCCCTGGTCGAATGGCGCTGAGCAAGAAGGATCGCTCCTCATGGCTTCGCGCGACATCATGTCCTGCTGCCTTGGCCTTGCGCGGTGCCGACAAGTCCCTGTCGCGCTGATCGTCCCCCGCGACGGGAGAGGACCAAGCGGGCCCAGCCTTCTATGCGGCGACTGGACGTTCAAAACCATCCACGCCGGCCAGACGCCAGCTTGCGCTGTAAAACACATAGACTTCGCTTTCGCGAGCAGATCGCCTCGTCAGAGAATGCTGTGAGCTGCGAGAAAGGCCAATCTTGGTCGAGCTGGACCGTAGCGAAAGATGATGAGACCTGATCTGGCTTTGATCCCCCTCGGATCGCTGTTGCTGGCGCGCAGCGGCGAGTAACCCTGTGGCCGCGGGTCTGGCCCGGCACCAGACGGTCAAGGGCAAATGTTGCTTATCGCGCAATACTCCAGGGGTGTTTCAGGCCGGCGGGCCTCGATAAGCCTCCTGCCCCCCTGCGCCCGGCGGCTGCCGAATTTGACGCGGCGAGAGCCAAGAGTGGCCGCAGTTCGGGTGAACTCTAGCGGGGCGCTCCTAGAACAGCATCAGGATCAAGTACGGTGAGCGCGGCCCCGTCGCCTTGCTGCCCCTTCTCGTGCCATTGCCACAGAACCAGGTTCCGGCCGCCAGGATTCTGGACCGAGGGAACAAGTGCGCCCTCGGCTCCGGCCGCGATCAGCTCTTCGGTTAGCGCCCAGTTCGGCGGCGTCTTGCCATCGAGCAACGCCACAGCCTTCCAGTTCGCCGCCAAGGCTTCAGCAACGCGCCCATCGCAGGGGCCGGCCGCAGCGTCGGTGAGATCCGCGATTCTCCCCGCATCGAGGTGATAAGGGACGAGCGTCCCGGGCTTCGGCAGTCCTTGATAATATTCCGCCACCGCGGTGACAGCATCCGCCGCCAGATAGAGCGCCGAGCATCCCTGCCTGTTCCAGCGGCCGCCGTAGAGCCGTGCCCCCTCTCCCGAGGTTGGACTGAACTGATGGCGGATCCCGATCATGCCCCAGAGGGGAAGCGACAACTGGCCAAGAGCATAGGTCATGGGGCCGCTCTACCGGCGAGCGGGAAAAGGAACTTGGTCAAGCCTGCGCACCAGCGTGAACCATGTCAGGAATAGACACCGGCGGCCATGCGATCGAGATCTTGGATCACGCTATCGGCATGACCATCCTCAACCAATTCCTCGGCCGTCTTGCCAAATCCGGGGAGCGGCTGGTGCTTGAACCAGATGATGGCCTTGCCTTCATCCCCTGCCAGCTCGGCTGCGCGCGCGATAATCCGGGCAATCTCTCCCAGCTTGGCCTGCACGGCAGGACTCCCGGGATGCGCTGTCATCGTGTTGCGATTGAGGTGTGCGAGCCGCGACAGCCGTGTCATGGGAAGCCGCAGGCGTTCCGCCATCCGGCGTGGGGCGATCATGTCACCCTCGCGAATATCATCCAGAAAAGCAGCAAGCATGAGTGCACTCCTCGCCTCTTATATGCACTCATCGGCGTGTTGTTTCAATGATTGCGTTACAAAGGTTAGAGAGGTTTAAATCCAGTGTTGAAAGATTTACCGTGCACGCGATCGAACGAGACCACCCCCAGGCGCCGAGGCAGCGCCAACGCTGGTGATCCTCACCAGCATCACTGGCGTGGGAACGCTGACCGCCACCATCTCATCGTCACAATGCGGGAACCGGAGCTGTCTTGATGGAAGGCAAGCCCAATCTCTGGCCGGGCTCACTCCCGTTGTCCGCGAATATGGTTAGGCCGTGAACACATAAACAGTTCGCAGCTGATCTATTGCTGCCGTTGCGGTTCCGGGTCTTGTCAATCATCCAGAAGTTCAAGAGCTGAACCGCTACGAAGGTCGCACCCATCAGGATTGTTACCGGTCCAACGTACTTCGGCCAGTACAGTATGTCATCTTCGAGGTACGGGAGAAGTGGTGAACGGACCGCCAGGGGGCGATCCGTTCTGCCTGAAGACTTGGGCCCTATGCCGCTCCTACCAGCGGAACGCGACGCCCACGCGCCCGGCCAGCCCATTTGCATGTTTGCCTGTGATGCCCTCAATCTTGGCGAAAGCCGACAAGCCATTGTGGCCGCTTCCCTCGACACCGGCCTCCAGGCGCGCGCGCCCGCCCTCCGATACGTCCTGGAAGGAGACGGCATTTCCGCCTGATACAAGGGTCATGCCGGGCTGGTCCTTGAGTTCGCCCTCGAAGGCGAGCCCCACATACGGGCTGATCGCCCAGCCGCCCGCCATAGCGGCGATACCCGCTCGCGCTCCAGCACGTCCGTAGGCGCTCCCAACATTGTGGAACGATGCATCAAAGCCGCCAGCGGCGCCCTTGATACCGTCAAGATCGCTGTGGGACCAGGCAATGCTCACGGCCGGCTCGATGAAGGCCCGGCCCATGTCAAGGCGGTACCCAGCCTCGGCCTGGATGCCATAGCTGGTGCCATCGAACTTGCGGGCCGACGCTGCACCTTGAAGATCATATTTGACAGAGAAGCGGTCCAGCTTGGCCAGCACATGAGCGAAAAAACCGCTGGCCGAGCGATAGCGGAAATAAGCGCCGATATTCGCGCCATCAAGCTTGATCTCGTCTCCAGTCGCCTTCACCCTGCCTTGTTGACCGACATAGCCGCCGGTCAGGCCGACGCTCCAGTCGCCCTGCCCCCAGTCGAACCCCAGCTGCGCCCCGGTCCAGCTGTCGCGTATGTCGAGGTTCGGGGTGAAGCTCATCGGACGGTCCAGCACCGTGAGGGAATAGACCGGCCGCGCCTCGTTCGTTTCGCCGCCGCCGTAAAACTGGCCCCATGCCGAAAGCCCTTCCCGCCCCTTGCTCGCGCGCATCTGCTCGGCCCAGGCGTCGCCGGAGCGGCGCCAGTAGCGGCGGACCTCCGCACCGGTCCGGACAAGTTCGAAGGCCTGGACAGAGGGCACGCTGACGAGATTGAAATTACCGTTCCCGTCGCCAACCAGCTGATATTCCGCAAAGCCCTTGTTGATGCTCCCGCCTTGGAGAATGAAGGCGCCGTCCTCCGCTGACGTGCTGCTGACGATCCGAATGCCCGAGAAATTGAACTGTGCGGCAGCAGCTCCACTAAGATCGTTGATGACGATCGTCGTGACACCCGAGGCAGCTCCCATGGAAAGCTGGTCAGCGGTCTGGGCCGCAATCGCGCCGATCGCTGCGCCACCAAGGTTCGCTTCCAGGATGACGCGCGAACCGCCCGAGCCGGCAAAGGCTGCCCCGCCAAGGTCGAGCAGGTCGCCAGCCTGGCCATTGACGAGACTGACCGTTCCGGCGTTCCGGAACGTGCCGAGGCCCGTCAGCAGCATCGTTGCTGGACCGGCAGCGCCAGGATTGACGTTGAACGTACCGTTATTGGTGAAGGTCGAATTTGCAGTGAAGGCCGAGTTGCCGCCAAAGCCATTCCAGATGCCGGCGTTGGTGAACGCGATGCTGCTGGTCCCAAGCGACACATAGCCGTTGATCGCGCCGTTGTTGAGGAGGGTTGCCGAGCCACCCGTGAGGCTTAGCGCGAGATCGCTATCAGCCCCCAGGACGCCCGAAAGCGTGATCGTCTGGCCATCGGTCGCATGTGAAGACAGACCGACCGTGCTACCATGAAGGATGGCATTGTTGGTCTCGGTTCCCAGGTTGATCGTTGCGTGACCGCCGGTATCGACAAACAGGCCCGCGCCGTTAGCCGACGAGGTTCTCCCCCCGTCTACAAGGGTGACGGCGACGTCGCCGGACACGGAGCTGAGATGAATGGCGTCCGCGCTCTGGGCAGAGCTGTTGACGCTCGTAACGCTGATCGCCCCGATGTCGCTGCTTGCGACGATGGCATGTCCGGCCCCATCGAGCGCTTCGAGCGTTCCCGTCTCGATCGCGATCGCACCGGCGGCGGACTTAGCCGCGATGCCGCTGGCGCCGGCGCCTGAAACAGAGACCGCATGCGCCTTGATGGTTTGCGCGCCGGCGCCGGTGGTGACAGCGATGCCGTCCGAGCCCGCGCCAGTGGTGACCAAGGTCCAACTATCGACGGAAATAGCGCCGTTGCCCGTCGCCACCGCGCCAATGCCGTTGGCCGCCTCGCCGCTGGTCGCGACCCTGCCGAGGTTGGTGATCGATCCTGGGCCATCGGTCACTGTCATCTGGACCCCGGTCGCGCCATCTCCGGCTGTGGTGACACCCCCCGAATGATCATCCGCGCTCGCCTGGCCGAGCGTGAGCGCAACTGCGCCGCTTTGGGATCCGGTCGCCGACATACCGATGGCATTCGCACCATTTGTCGTGACCGCATTGACCGACGCGGCGATTGTTCCGCTACTGCCGGCGCCGCCCGTCTGGTTCAGGCTGATGCCCGTCACATTGTCGCCTGTAACAGCAATATCGTTGAGCACGACATCGATGGCCGCATCAGAACCGCTGGTGTCGATGCCGACGCCGACACCCCCCGCGATGGCCGAAACCGTGATCGTTCCTTCGCTTCGCACGCTGATTGCATCGAAACCGCCAAGAAGGACGCCCGATGCCATGCCTCCCGTCGAAGTGGCCGTGACATCGCCAATCTGGACAGTCTGGGCACCGGATTGATCGACGCTGGCAATCCCGCGGGCGGTGCCCCCTGCGATTGCCGTGACAGTCCCCTCACCGTCAATGACCAGACCCTGACCATTGGTCGCGACGAGGCCAAAGGCATCGCTCTCAAGGCTGGTTGCGGTCAGCATCGAGGGGAGATGGGCCGTTGCAACACCGGCACCGTCCTCGAGGAGGATGCCAAGGGCAGGCCCATCGACCGACGAAACGGACATGGTGTCGGACAAGGAAACGGTCTGGGTCGTGCCGTTCGTCTGGACAATGCCGGCGGTGAGCCCAGAACCACCGGCAACTGTGAGCGGACCTTCAAAGGACGCGACGATCGCGCCCGATGCGCCGGTTTGGCTGAGGCCGACCGCCCGCTCGGCACCGGTGATCGCAACCGGACCGCCAAAGGTAGCGGACTGGCTTGCCCCGCCGGTCACGGCAGCGCCTGTCGCATCGCCTTCACCGCTCGTGACGGTGAAGTCCGTAGCCGAGATCAGGTCCAGCGACCCTGCGCCGGCTATCTGCACACCTGATGTGTCCCCGCTTGCGGTAACCGTTACCGGCCCGGCAAGCGCGATGTCCGCGCCGGTGCCGCCGTCAATATCGATCGCGACGGCGCTGCCGGCACTGTTGGTGACCGCCAGCGCATCCCGGCTGACAATCCCGATGTTTCCTGCCGCGCCTGTGGATTGCACGCCAGTCGCGACACCGCCGCTCGACTGAATGATGGCGGGTCCGGCAAGGTCGATCGTCTGCGCGGTTCCATCGGCGAGAGAAATCCCGGTCGCGCCCGCTGCGCCACCAACGACGGTCAGGGCGTCGCCGAGCGCAACCGACAAGGCTCCCGAGCCGCCCGCCAGATCGATGCCGGTCGCTCCCAGCCCATTCACACGCACAGCCTGCTCGAACGAAAGTGATTGCGTGGTGCCATCCCGCGCCACCACGCCGACAGCCTGATCTGCGCCGCCTTCGACCGTGAAATCCCCTGTGCTGGCCAGATCCACAGAGCCCAGCGCACCGGACATCTGTGCGCCTGCTCCACCAGCCCCGGCAACATGAAGCCCCTCGCCCAGAACCACCGCCTGGGAGGTCCCGCCCGAGAGGATAAGGCCTGCCGCAGGACCATCGCCACTGGTGACGCTGAACGCGTCATTTGCGTTAACCTCCATCGCGCCGCTGGCGCTGGTCAGAATGAGGCCGGTCGTAGTCCCCGCGCTTGCCCTGACCGCAAGATCACCGTTCAGATCGATAGTCTGGTCGGACCCGCCGGCGAGAATGACGCCCGTTGCGCCGCTGGTTCCTCCATCGACGGCAACTGCGTTTGTGGAGGCAAGAGTGACTGCCCCCGTCGCGCCTACCAGTTGAGCGCCGGTCGCGCCGACACCGACAACGCTGAGCCCGTTACCGAGCGTAACCGTCTGGCTTGCTCCACCGGCGAGAGTGAGGCCCGTCGCCGCGCCACCTGCATTGGAGACGCTAAAGCCGTTCTGCGCTGCTATCCCCACCGCGCCGCTGGCGCCGGTCGACAAGACACCGGTCGCAATGCCGCCGCTGGCGTCCACCGCCACATCGCCCGCAAAGGTGACGGTCTGGTCGATGCCGTCGGCAAGCAGGACACCCATTGCGCCCCCGGTTCCGCCATCTACCGCAACGGCACCGTTGGCCGTGAAAGTCGCAGCTCCAGCCGAACCGGTAAGGATCACGCCGATGGCTCCGGTCCCTGCGACGCCCAGACCTTCGCTCAACGTCGCCGCCTGGCTCGTGCCGTCCGCGAGGATGAGGCCGGTCGCCGACCCATCGCGATTGGTGACGGCGAAGGCGCCCTGCGCGTTCAGTTCCACCGCGCCGGCGGCGCCCGTCGAGATCAGGCCGGTTGCAACACCGCCGCTGGCATCCACCGCAAGATCGCCGGCCAGATGAGTAGTCTGATCGAACCCGTCGGCAAGAACTATGCCGGTCGCGCCTCCGACGCCACCATCGACCGCGACTGGACCGTTGGCAGTGAAACTCACCGCTCCTGAGCCATTGGTCAACTGCGCACCAGTGGCGCTGGTCCCGGTGACCGAGAGGCCATCGGCCATCAGCACCGTCTGGCTCGTTCCATCCGTAACGATAATGCCAGCCGCAAGGCCACCGCCATTCGTGACATTGAAACCTTGCTGGGCGTTAACGCTCACCGCACCGCCCGCGCCTGACGAAGTGACACCCTTCACATCGCCATCATCCGCGTTGACCGAGAAATTGCCCGCGAAGTTCGCGGTTTGGTCGGCTCCGTTTTCCAGTATGACGCCAGTTGCCCCGCCAGTCCCCCCTTCCACGGTGAAACCCGCCGCGCTCGTCAACTCAATCGAGCCGCTTGCGCCGGTGAACTGCGCGCCGGTCGCCCCCATCCCGGCCACGGTCGCGCCATTGGCCAACGAGACCGACTGGCTGGTGCCGTCGGCCAGGCTGAGACCGACAGCGCTGCCGCCGATGTTGGTGACGGTGATGGCATCGCCAAGCGCAACGGCTTGAGCGCCGGTCGCCCCTGCAATCGTGATCCCGGCTGCCGTTCCGTCAGCCGCACTGACGGTGATGGCAGCGCCGTTCCCGTTCTGTACTTTGGCCGCGGTCGTGATTGCGACATCCGCGCCGCCCTGCGTGACAATGCCCGAGGCGTCCGCGCCGGTGCTGGTAACTAAAAGAGATGCGCCGTCAAAATCGACCGAGACGGTGTCGGTTGCGCCGTCGAGAACAATCCCGCGAGCCGAGCCCGCGCCTTGGACCACCAGGTCGCCATTGTAGATATTGCCGCCGATCACGGTATCTTCAAAGCGAACAGCCTGGCTCGATCCGCCGGACAGCTGTACGCCGGTCGCCAGGCCTCCCGATGCGACATCGAGGACATAGCCGGTATTGCGGACGCTGACCGGCCCCGAGACATTCTCGACGAGGAAGCCAGTTGCAGCGCCGCCGCCTGACACCGTCATGCCGCCCGTTGCGCCCGTACGCGCCGAAATGAGCGTGGCGCTTGTGCCTTGCTGGACGTCCATGCCGATCGCGTGACCGCTCCCGACCGCAATGTCCGTGGAGACCGAAAGGAGGCCGCTATTGGCAAGCGTGACCGCGCCCGGGGTGCCGGCGCCTGCGACGTGAAGCCCTGTCGCGTCGCCCGCAGCGGTCGCGATGGCGATGGAGCCGGTGTTGCTGATATCGACCTGGCCGCTGCTTTCTGTGGTCCCGACACCGATAAAATCTGTGTCGAGGCCTGTCAGGGTGACGCTGTTGGCATTGGCCAGGGTGACCGTCCCGTCGGCCGCATGGCTTTCGCCGGCGATGCCGTAGACCAGCCCGCCGACCGGCGCGAGGCTGGATAGGCTAACGGTGCCGTTGTTCGTGGCGCTGGCCGAGCCGCCTCGGGCAAACAGGGCGGCGCTTTGCGCAAGAGCGGCCGGGAGCGTCAAAGTGACCGTGCCGCCGCTCTGGTTGATGACCGAGGCAAGGCCTGTTCCCCCGGCAAGATCGGTGGTGGCCAGCAGGCCCCTGTTGCCAGCCACGACGTTGCCATGGCTCTCGACAATCGCGGCCCCCGTTCCGGTGGTCTGCGCGGAAAGCCCGGTACCGATAGCGGTGATCGTCGAACCACCGCGCGCGCTGATGACGGCTGCTTGATCGGGCGATCCGATGACGGTGACCGCCGTGTCGTTGGTCGTCGGCGCCACGACGGCCGTTGCCCACAGATCGACCTTGATCCCGGCGGGCGTCGCATAGTCGCCCTGATCATAGGTAATGCCGTTGGCCCAATTACTGGGCTCGTTGAGGCAGTTGGCGACGTTCGGGTTCTGCGCTGCGTCGGGCAGGCCGCATTCCTGATTGGCGAGCGCCACGCCCGGCGTCGCGAGACTGAAGGCCAGCGCAGATGCGCCGATCATGAGCGTGGTTTTCACTTTCTGTCTCCTGTTATCACGCGAGCGAAATGCCGATTGGAGGGGGTGTGCAAATGGTAGGGAAGCGTCACCGGGTCACATTCTGATCCTGATGCCGGCCTGGACGCTGACGTCACTATAGCCCGCGCCAACGGTTGCGCTGCCACCGACCTGGAAGTCGAAGTTCCTGTTGCGCAGGGTGGTGCGCAGGTCGAAACGGCCGCTGTCCTTCACCGCCGGGGCGCCGAAGGTTTCAAACTTCTCGACCGGTGCATTCGCAAAGGATGCGATGACCGACCGGGACGTGTCGAAATCGTGGATCCAGGTCCCGCGCAGCGTTGTGATGAGTTCGCTGCTGCCCGACAGGCTGATCCGTCCCGCGACATCCGTGCCAAGAAAGCTACGTGTCCGGGTCATCCGCTTGGCATCGAAGGCAAGGCTGAGCGCACCAGGCTCGCCGTCCGAGGTGGCCGATGTCTCATGGTAGGCGGGGAGGCTGAGCCGCGTCGCTTCGAGCGCGCCAAAGGGCTGGAACTGCACATCGCCAAGCCCGACGCGATAGCCGACCTGCGCGCGGCTCGACCATGCATGCATGCTGTAGTCGCCATAGGCATTGACGCTGCCGGCCCCCGGCACTGTCATGAATCGGGTGTGCGACGTGTCCGCAGCGCTGTAGAGCAGGCTTGCGCTGATCGTCCACGCGCCCGGGTTGATGCCGCCATAGACGCCGCCGGTATAGACCTGCGCCTTGCCTGACGTGTCCACGCCGGCTACCGCGAACCGCTCGCGATCGTAGCCGAACGTCGCGCCAACCACGGTGCGTGCATTGGGGCGGTAGTCCCAGCCGCCCTGGATGTCGAAGCCATTCGAACGCATGTCGAATGCGCCATCGGTGCCGTCCAGCCGTTGACGACCGGCCTTCATCGCGAGCCAGAGATTGCCTGCCGGCTCGGGGCGGTATGCTGCCGCATAGGATCCCACCCGCGTGCCGATCTGGCTCTCAACGATGTCATGGCTGTTCGAAACCGCCGAGAGCGTCGCCGACTGCGCTGCGGTCGTGCCTTCGCCCGTCAGACTCTGGTAGATCGTTCCCAGGGCCGACACAGTCGGAATGGCAATGATCGCGGCAGCGGTCGGAGCGAACGCATCGGTCGGCGTCGTCTGGATGCGATTGAGTACCCTGCCGATCCTGGCCTGGCGCGCGCTGAGCCCCTCAGGCGAGAATTCGATGACATAATCGAGCGACTGCTCTTGAGCGGACGGATAGCCGAGGCTGAAGGTCGCGACCGCCGAGTTGGGCGCGATCAGGCTGATGCTGTCCTGGCCGGTTATGCCGGCGGCTGCGTCCATGACCACAAGACCATGGTGCCCGGTCTGGGCGTAACCCAGGTTGAGCAGATTGGTGGTGAGGGAGCCGGCGAGCGACGCACCGCCCGAGACGATGACCTTGTCGGCCGTGCCGGTCTTGAAGTCGAGATCGACATTGTAGACGCTCGTCGACGTCATCGACAGACCGCCGCTGACGTTGAGATTAGCGACGACGCCCGCGCCGCCCGGATTGATGATACCCGAGTTGGTGAAGGTGCCAGTGCCCATGTTCACGATCGGACCGGCAAGGAAGATGCCGCCCTCGGTGTTGGTGAAGCTGTTGTTGCCCGCGCCCAGGTCGATCGAACCGACGATCAGTCCGCTGTTGGTGATGCTGTTGTTGCCGCCTTGGGCATAGATCACCATGCCGTCCTGACCATCCTGGGTCGCAAGCGTGCCAGCATTCGTGACGCTATTGTCCGTGCCGCCCAAGAGCGACAGGGCATGGCCGCCGATCCCACCAACAACCTCGACTGCACCGATATCGACGATGATCGGCGCAGCGCCGTTCCCGCCACTGCTTTCGGCGACAAGTGCCGTGGCGCCCGCACCGCTGGCGGTGACGTCGGCATTGACCGTCAGGTGAAGTCCGCCGCCGGCGCCTGCACCAGCAAGCGACCCGCCAGAGGCACCGCCACCACCAATGGATTGGACAACCACACCATTTGCCTGGTCACCTGTGGCATGGATCGCCGCGCCGATCGTCACATCGACAGCGCCGCCATCGCCGACGCCAGCAGGCGAGGCCAGGGACGCGAACGTGCTGAAGGTCGAGAAGGTGCGCGCGGCGGGAGCCGAACTTGCCTGCACGACATCCGGTTGCTGAACCGCGCCGGTCGCATCAACGGCAACCGCGGAACCGCCGCCGCCGCCGATCGATTGTACGATGAGAGCGGTCGATCCTGCGCCACTGGTCTGGATGACACCGTTGGTCGCAACCTTGACCGCGCCGCCGTCGCCGGTCGCGCCGCCCGTGGTCCCAACCTCCAGCGGTGTATCGACGGATGAGCCGATGCTGGTGAGCATGCCGCCGCCGCCGCCGATCGACTGGACCGCGACGCCGACCGCGCCGGCACCGCTCGTCTGGACACCGGCATCAAGGGTGAAGTCGATTGCACCGCCGGAGCCGTTCGCACCGCCGCCAAGTCGGAGTCCGTTCACGGTCGCCGCTTGGCCACTATTGTCGATGCCGGCATAGCCGCCGCCACCGCCGATCGACTGGATCAACACCGCGTTCGCGCCGGCGCCGCTCGTGACGATGTTCGCCTTCTGGGTGAGCGAGATATTGCCGCCATCGCCACCCGCACCGCCGGTCGCGCCGGCAGAGAGCGTGATACCGCCCTCACCGATGTCCGCGCCGTCAATCGACGTGAAGCCAGCGACGCCGCCACCCCCGCCGATCGACTGCACGACAAGGCCAGATGCAAGGTTGCCTGCGGTTTCAATGCCGCCAGTCGACGTCGTGAACTCAATGTCACCGCCATTGCTAGCGGTCGTCTGCGATCCGCCCACATTGAGGTTGAGGCCGTAAAGCGAGCCCTCCGTAAGGCCGAGTGACATGCTGCCGTTGCCGCCGCCGCCGCCAACCGACTGGGCGAGGAGACCGATGGCGTTGTCGCCCTGCGTGACGATCGCCGCTGTATTGGCGATGGTGATGGCTTGGCCCGATCCGGAAGACGTCGAGCTACCGCCGACCGTGGTCGACCAGATGCCGTCGCCGCCGCCGAGATGGACGTCACCTGTGACGCCCTCCATGCCGCCGCCGCCGCCGATCGACTGTGCGGAGAAGCCCACGGCTCCCGCGCCCAGCGTCAGTATCTCGTTGGCATTGGTGACATCGACGACATTACCGTCGCCGGCGACACCGCCCGTGCTGCCGAGCTGGAGCGCAAGGCCGCCTGCACCAACCTCGAGGGGATCGGGGACCGAGATGGCGGCATTGCCGCCGCCCGCACCGATCGCCTGCGCAAGCACGCCATAGGAAAGCGCGCCTGCGCTCTGAATCGTGCCGCCCGAGAGATTGACGACGACCTTGCCTTGCTTGCCGCTGATGCCATCGCCGTGGGCGCCCAGGCCAAGATTGACGAAATCGAACGCACCGACCTGAGCCGAAATGGCGAACGCTGACTGGCCCCCGCCCCCGGCAATCGACTGGGCGAGCACCGCGACGGAGTCATCCTGCAGCGTGACGATGCTGCCGGTCGACGTGACCGTGACGTCGCCGCCATCACCGCCGCCACCGCCCTGGCCGCCGACCTGATTGCCGAGCGTTCCACCCGACACGCTGAGCGCGCCGGAGAAGCCCCCGGCCCCGCCGCCACCGCCGATCGATTGGGCAAGGATGCCCACCGACGCCGCGCCTTCGACGATAATGTCGCCGCTGTTGGTGACCGTGATGGCACCGCCGTCACCGCCAGCTCCGCCAGTGCCGCCAATGGCCGATGTCAGGCCGTCAAGGCCGCTGCTGAGCGTGCCGGAGACAGCCATGCCCGCGACACCGCCACCGCCGCCAATCGACTGCGCGAAGACGCCGTAGGAAAGGTCGCCCTTGGTATTGACGACACCGCTGTTGGAGATCGCGATCGTGCCGCCGTCGCCGCCCGCGCCTCCGGACCCGCCGAGGCTGGTCGAGGTGCCGCTGCCCGAGGTCGCCGAACCCGCGATCGAGAAGCCGCCAAGACCACCGCCGCCGCCGACCGATTGGGCAAAGACGCCCATCGAATTGGCATCGAGGGTCTGGATGATGCCGCTATTGGCCAGCGTGATATCGCCGCCGATGCCGCCGCCGGCACCCGCGCCACCCACGCTCTGTGCGATCGCCCCGCCCTGACCGACCGACAGGCCGCCTGCGAAGCCACCTGCGCCGCCACCGCCGCCGATCGATTGCGCGAACACCGCAACCGAACCCGCGCCCTTCGCCAGCACATTGCCGCCATTGTCGATATCGATCCGGCCGCCGTTGCCACCGCCGGCGCCGGATCCCGCGCCCAGGTTCGAACTGACCGAACCTGCAGCCGCCAGGCTGCCATCGACGGCAAAGCCGCCTTTGCCGCCGCCGCCGCCCACGGACTGTGCGAACACGCCGTAGGAAAGGAGGCCGTCGGCCACGATCGTCGCATCCGCCGCGTTGGTAACCCTGATCGCGCCACCGTCGCCGCCCGCGCCGCCGCTACCGCCAAGACTGTTGGACAGGCTGGACATCCCGCCGCTTGCGGCGAGTGAGAAGCCACCGGCGCCGCCGCCACCGCCCACGGATTGCGCGAAGATGCCCGCGGAATTGTCGCCCGCCGCATGGATCTGGCCCGTGTTGCTGACGACGATGTCACCACCGACACTCGCATCGCCGCCGGCACCGCCAATAGTTGAACTGAAGGCGCTGTCGCCCGATCCCGTCAGGCCACCGGCAAAGCCACCGGCCCCGCCGCCGCCGCCGACCGACTGGGCGAAGAGAGCGATGGCCCCCGCGCCGCCGGTCTGGATCAGGCCATCATTGGACAGGGTTATCGCGCCGCCCCGGCCACCGCCGGCGCCGCTACCCGCTCCGATGGAGGAGGCAGCATCGCCATCGAGCGCAAGCGTGCCACTCGCCGCAAAGCCGCCATTGCCGCCGCCACCTCCAATGGACTGGGCCTGCACGCCATAGGCGAACGCGCCTTCGGTCAGGATTTCACCGGTCGATGCGTTGGTGAGCGTGATGTCGCCACCTTCGCCACCCGCGCCGCCGGAGCCGCCGACGGTGTCCGAGGCCGCATTGAGACGTGATGCGGTGCCGCCGACGGCAAAGCCGCCGACGCCGCCGCCGCCGCCAACCGACTGCGCGAGGATAGCCACCGCGGAATCGCCCGCCGTCGCCACCAACCCACTGTTGACGAGATCGATGCGGCCGCCTGCGCCGCCGTCACCGCCCGCGCCACCGACAGCCGTGTTCGCCGCAGCGCCCTGGGCTGAGAGGCCACCGCCCGCCGCGAACGCGCCTGCGCCGCCGCCCCCGCCGACCGATTGCGCGAAAACACCAATCGACGCGTCGCCCAGCGTGACCACCTGCCCGGCATTGCCGAAGCTGATCGTTCCACCTGCGCCGGCCGCACCACCGGAACCGCCGCCGATGACGTTCTCGACATTGTCGCTGACAGCGAGCGCGCCGCCCGCGGCAAAGCCGCCAGTGCCGCCACCACCGCCAACCGATTGCGCGAAGACGCCGTAGGAAATCGCGCCGTGAGTCTCGATCCTGGCGTCGGCCAGGTTGCCGATGACAATGTCGCCACCCGCGCCTGCCGAGCCGCCGTCGCCGCCGACATTCTGCGAAACCGCGCCTGCCTGCGATGCAGAGCCACCTGCCGCGAAGCCGGCGACACCGCCGCCGCCCCCGATCGACTGCGCGAACAGGCCCGTCGCGTTGGCGCCGAGCGTGGTGATCTCGCCGCCATTTTCGAGGTCGATGAGACCGCCGGCCCCGCCGACACCGCCTTGCCCGCCAATGGCATTCGATGCGGAGGCACCTTGCGCCGACAGCCCACCGCCGACCGCGAAGCCGCCTGCGCCACCGCCACCGCCCACCGATTGCGCGAACACGCCAAGCGATCCGTCGCCCGTGGTGCCGATCTCGCCGAGATTGGTGAGCGTAACATCGCCGCCGATGCCGCCGCCCGCACCAGAGCCACCACCAACGCTGGAGGTTGCATCATCGCTGACGGAAAGAGCACCACCGGCCGCAAAGCCGCCCTGGCCACCGCCGCCGCCAACCGACTGGGCGAACACCGCATAGGAAAGTGCGCCGCGCGTAACGACCTTGCCGGTGACATCATTGCTGATCGCCACCACGCCGCCGTCACCGCCGTCACCACCTGCGCCGCCCACGACTGTCGAGGCAGACGCCGCATCGCCGCCTGCTGCGCCAACCGCAAATCCGCCCTTGCCGCCACCGCCGCCAACCGACTGGGCGAAAATGGCGGTCGCATTGGCGCCCGCGGTCAGGATTTCACCCGAAGATGCGATGGTCACATCCCCGCCAGTGCCACCCGCGCCGCCGCCGCTGCCGATGGTGTTGGACGCAGCGCCGCCCTGCAGCGTCAACCCGCCGCCGGCCGCAAAACCACCCGCGCCACCGCCGCCGCCGATCGACTGCGCGAACACCGCGACCGAGCCGGCGCCAGCCGTGCCGATTGTGCCGGCATTGGTCACCGCAACCTGGCCACCAATACCGCCGCCCGCGCCAGAGCCAGCGCCAATGCTGGAGTCCGCGTCGCCCTCGAGACCGATGGCCCCGCCGGCCGAAAAACCGCCGGAGCCGCCACCAGCGCCCACGGATTGCGCGAACACACCGTAAGAGAAGTCGCCCAGGGTCGTGACGATGCCGCCGGCCTCATTGCCGATGGTTACATCCCCGCCATCGCCACCATCACCGCCGCTGCCTCCAATGACGTTGGACGCGCTCTTGCCTTGCGCGCCTGCGCCGCCAACGGAGAAGCCGCCCTGGCCGCCACCCCCGCCGATCGATTGCGCGAAGATCGCGGTCGCATTGGCGCCTTCGGTCTGGACTATGCCGGAGCTGAGGATATCGACCGTGCCGCCGGTGCCACCAGCGCCGCCGGCTCCGCCGATGTTGCTCGACATCGCGCCGCCCTGCGCGGACAGGCCGCCGCCTGCGGCAAAGCCGCCGGCACCACCGCCACCGCCAATCGACTGCGCGAAGATGGCGACTGAACCATTGCCGGCCGTTCCAATCCGGCCCGCGTTGACCAGCGACACGACGCCGCCGCCGCCGCCCGCGGCACCTTCGCCCGCGCCGATCGTCGAATGGGTGTCGCCCTCGAGACTGATCGCTCCGCCGGCTGCGAAACCGCCGGAGCCACCGCCTGCGCCCACCGACTGGGCGAACACGGCATAGGAGAAATCGCCAAGCGTAGTGATCGTCGCATCCACGCCATTGTTGGCGAGCGTCACATCACCGCCAGCACCACCGGCGCCACCGGTGCCACCAACGACATTGGAGGCGGAGTCCGCCTGCGCTCCGGCGGCGCCAACGGAGAAGCCGCCCTTGCCACCGCCACCACCAACGGACTGTGCATAGATAGCCGCCGCGTTGGCGCCCTCAGTCTGCACGAGACCGCTATTGATGAGATCGACCGTGCCGCCGGCACCGCCGCCGCCGCCAGCACCGCCGATGACCTCGGAGGCCGCGCCGCCCTGCGCCGACAGGCCGCCACCGGCTGCGAAGCCGCCGGCGCCACCACCGCCACCGACGGATTGCGCGAACACGGCCACCGAGCCGTTGCCCGCCGTGCCGATCGTGCCCGCATTGTTGAGCGACACGATGCCACCGAGACCGCCGCCCGCGCCGGATCCGGCACCGATGGTCGAGTTGGCATCGCTTTCCAGACCGACCGCACCCCCGGCGGCGAACCCGCCGGACCCGCCACCCGCGCCAACCGATTGCGCAAAGACAGCGTAGGAGAAATCGCCCAGCGTGACAATCTGGCCGCCTTGCGAGGAGGCGATCGTGACATCGCCGCCGTCGCCGCCGGCGCCACCTGTGCCGCCGACCACATTGGATGCGCTTTCAGCCTGCGCGCCCGCGGCGCCGACCGAGAATCCGCCCTGACCGCCGCCGCCGCCGACGGACTGTGCGAAGATGGCCGTAGCATTCGCGCCTTCGGTCTGGATGGCGCCTGCGTTGGTGATTGCAACCGTACCGCCTGCGCCGCCGTCGCCGCCCGCACCGCCGACATTACTGGAGGCCGCCCCTCCCTGAGCCGACAGGCCGCCACCGGCGGCAAAACCACCTGCGCCACCACCGCCACCGATGGACTGTGCGAACACGGCCAGCGAACCGTCGCCAGCCGTGCCGATCGAGCCGGCATTGCTCACACTGACGATCCCGCCGGCACCACCGCCCGCGCCCTCTCCTGCGCCGATGGTCGAGCTCGCATTGCCTTCCAGGCTGAGAGCGCCGCCGGCGGTGAATCCACCGGCACCGCCGCCACCGCCGACCGACTGTGCAAAGACCGCATAGGAAAGCGCGCCCAGTGTCGCGACCGAGCCGTCCGCGCCATTTTCAACGTTGACGTCGCCGCCAAGGCCACCATCGCCCCCGCTGCCGCCGACTATGCTCGAAGCGCTGTCGGCCTGCGAAGCGCTGGCCCCGACGGAGAATCCGCCCTTGCCGCCGCCGCCGCCCACGGATTGCGCGAAGATCGCTGCCGCATTGGCCCCTTCGGTCTGGACATGACCATTTGTGGTGATGCTGACGAGACCGCCGTCGCCTCCCGCGCCGCCACTGCCGCCTACGGCATCGGATGCCGCACCGCCTTGCGCGGAAAGGCCCGCGCCCACGGCGAAGCCGCCCGCTCCGCCCCCGCCGCCTACCGACTGAGCGAACATCGCGACCGAGCCTGCGCCCTTCGTCGCAATTAGGCCGTCATTGGTGAGCGTGACGAGGCCACCCTGCCCGCCCGCTCCGCCGGCTCCCCCGCCGACGGTCGATTCCGCCTTGCCTTCGAGGCCGATCGAACCACCTGCAGCGAACCCACCGGCACCGCCACCACCGCCGATGGACTGCGCATAGACGCCGTAGGAAAGCGCGCCTTGGGTCGTGATGGTGCCCGAGCCGTTGGCGAGCGTGACGTCGCCGCCTGCGCCGCCACCGCCGCCATTGCCGCCGATATTGCTCGAAGCACTGTCGGCTTGCGACGCCGCCGCGCCGACCGAGAAGCCGCCCGCCCCGCCGCCGCCACCAACCGATTGAGCAAACACAGCCGTCGCGTTCTGGCCGAGCGTGCCCACCGAACCGGTGGATTCGATCGTGACCCTGCCGCCATCGCCCGCCCCGGAACCAGCACCGCCGACATTGTCGGATGCGCCGCCGCCTTGCGCGCTGAGACCGCCGCCAGCCGCAAAACCGCCCTGGCCGCCGCCGCCGCCCACCGATTGCGCGAAGATGGCGATGGCATTGTCACCGGCGGTCAGCACGCTGCCGCCATTGACGATGCCGATCGCGCCGCCGTCGCCGCCGGCCCCGCCCGAACCCGCACCCACCTTCGAGGTGACATCGCCCTCTATTCCGAGCGCGCCGCCTGCGGCAAAGCCGCCGGATCCACCACCGCCGCCGATGGATTGCGCGTAGACGCCGTTGGAGAAGGCTCCGAGTGTTTCGATAATGCCGGTTTCGGCATTGACGATGGTTACGTCGCCACCGTCGCCTGCCACACCACCGTCGCCGCCGACCAGGTTCGATGCAGCATCCGCATTCGCCGCGGCCGCTCCAGCAGAGAAGCCCCCGACGCCGCCACCGCCGCCGACCGACTGCGCCAGCACTGCCGTTGCGTTGGTGCCCAGCGTCTGGATCGTACCGCTGTTGGAGATCGACACGAGGCCGCCACTGCCGCCACCTGCGCCTTGACCGCCCACGGAATTATTGACCGCTCCGCCCTGCGCGCTCAGCCCGCCCGAGACCGCAAAGCCACCCGAGCCGCCACCGCCGCCGATGGATTGCGCCAACACTGCCAGCGCATTGTCACCCATCGTGCCGACATTGCCTGCATTGGTGATGGTGACGGCACCGGCAGATCCGCCCGCGCCGCCCGATCCTGCCCCGACGCTTGATTCCGCGTCACCATCGAGCGCGAGGCCGGCACCGGCCGAGAAGCCGCCCGCGCCGCCGCCGCCGCCAATGGACTGCGCCTGGATCGCGATCGACATCGCACCTTTGGTCACGATCGTCGCACCAGCGGTGTTCGTCAGTGTGACGTCACCCGCCGATCCCGCCGCGCCGCCCTCCCCGCCGACATTGTCGCTCGCGGCACCGCCCATGGAGAGCGCGCCGCCCACGGCAAAGGCGCCCTTGCCGCCGCCGCCGCCGATCGACTGCAGCAGCACCGCTGTCGCGCTCGCGCCTTCGGTGAGGATCGAGCCATCGTTGAACAACCTGACATTGCCAGCGGAACCGCCGGTCCCCGCGCCGCCGCCGATCGTGTTCGACAGCGCGCTATCCGAGCCCCCCGCAAGGCCAGCGCCGGCTGCAAAGCCGCCGGCCCCGCCACCACCGCCGATGGATTGCGCGAAGACCGCCGTTGCGCCGACACCGCTCGTCTGGATGAGGCTGTAATTATTGACCGCGACGTCGCTGCCATCGCCTGCCGCTCCGCCCTCACCGCCGCCGATCCTGGAGGCCGCGCCTTCACTGACCGACAGCGCTCCGCCGGTCGCGAAACCACCGGCGCCGCCACCGCCGCCGATCGACTGCGCAAAGACCGCATAGCCGAACCGACCGGTTGTGATGATTGAACCGTCTGAGCCGTTGCCGACTTCGACAGCACCGGCATTGCCGCCCGCGCCGCCCGAACCGCCCACGGCGTCGTTCGCGGCGGTCGCCTGCGATGCGCCAAGGCCAAGCGAGAAGCCGCCCGAGCCGCCGCCGCCGCCGATCGACTGCGCCATGATCGCAACGGAGCGATCGCCATTCACCAGAATGTCACCGGTGTTGACGACCTTCACCGCGTCCGCGTCGCCACCGGCTCCGCCCGCCCCACCCAGGCTGTTGTTCACGGCTTCGGAGGTCGAGGAGATGGTGAAGGAGCCGGCAAAGCCGCCCTGGCCGCCGCCGCCGCCGATCGATTGCGCGACGATGCCATTGGAAGCGGACGCAAAGGTATAGATGTCGCCCGAGTTCTGGACGGTGACCTTTCCGGCATTCTGGCCGCCGCCGCCCTGGCCGCCGGTAGCGGTGGAAGCCGCACCTTCGCCCAATGCGAGCGTCGCGGACGCGGCGAAGCCGCCAGCGCCGCCGCCGCCGCCGATCGATTGGGCCAGGATACCGGCCGAGAGGCTGCCATGGGTCTGGACCAGCGCGCTGTTGTTGACGAGGACGTCTGCGCCCACACCGCCATCGCCGCCCGAACCGCCTGTGACATCGGAGGCGCCCTCGCCATCGGAGGCAAAGGACGCGCCGATGGAGAAGCCCCCGACGCCACCACCGCCGCCGATCGACTGGGCGACGATCGCTGCGGAATTATTCCCGAGCGTCCCGACGGCGCCACTCAGCGTGAGCGACACGTCGCCTGCGTCCGATCCAATGCCACCGTTGCCGCCAACGGAACTGTTAGCCGAGCCGCCGCCCGCCGCCGCGGCGAGGCTGCCGGAGAAGCCGCCGGCGCCGCCGCCGCCACCAATGGACTGCGCCAGGACGGCGTTGGATCCGTCACCGCGCGTCAGGATCTGACCGTTCGAATTGACCGTGACGGATCCTGCGGAGTTACCAGCCCCGCCGGCGCCGCCGACGCTGTCTGATGCACCCGAGCCCTGGGTCGCGATGGCACCAGTGACCGAGAAACCACCCGCGCCACCGCCCCCGCCGATCGACTGGGCGACAATGCCGCGGCTGTGATCACCGAACAGGTTGATGTTGCCGACCGATGTTACCGTGACGTCCGAGCCGGTCCCTGCCGATCCGCCCGCGCCGCCCGTCGAGCTGGATACTGCGTCCGCGCCGGCGAGCGCGGCGCCTGCAGAGACAGAGAAGCCGCCCTGACCGCCGCCGCCGCCAATCGACTGCGCTGTAATAGCGGCCGAATTGGTGCCGTGCGTATAGATGTCGCCGAAGTTGGCGACATCGACCGTATCGGCATCACCCGCCGCACCGCCCTCGCCACCGCCGACCTCGGAGGATGCCGCGCCACTGACGCTCAGGGCGCCGCCGACGCCAAAGCCGCCCGAGCCGCCACCGCCGCCGATCGACTGCGCTAGGACCGCGCCCGACTGATCGCCGAAGGTTTCGATGCCGCCAGTATGCGTGACCTTGACCGCACCGGCATGTCCGGCGGAACCGCCACCGCCACCGGTTGTCTCAGCCGAGGAGCCTCCATCCGACGACAGACCTGCACCCACGGCAAACCCGCCGGCTCCGCCGCCGCCGCCCACCGACTGGGCGATGATCGCACTCGAGCCGAGGCCGTTGGTAATTATGTTGCCGGTGACATCGACGGTCACCGCGTCCGCATTCCCCGAGGCCCCGCCAAGGCCGCCGCCGGTCGCCGAGCCGGCATCGCCTGCAATCGATGCGCCGGCACCGACGGCAAAGCCACCGGCTCCGCCACCGCCACCGACCGATTGCGCAAACACGCCGCGCGCATGCGCGCCGTCGGTCTGGATGTCGCCATCGACCGTTACATCGACCTTGCCAGCATTGCCCGACGAGCCGCCCGCGCCGCCCGTGGCCTCCGAAGCCGCGCCACCTTCTGACGAGAGTGCCGCCGAGACGGAAAAACCGCCCACGCCGCCGCCGCCGCCGATGGATTGCGCCAGCACGCCATTCGCCGCATCGCCCTTGGTGATGACGAGCCCCGTCTGGGCCACGCTGACGTCCGAGGCGGAACCGGCGGCGCCACCTGCGCCGCCACCGACACTGGAATTCGCGTCGTCCTTGAGGGACGCGCCAGCGCCGACTGCGAATCCACCGACGCCACCGCCGCCGCCGACCGACTGAGCGAAAATGCCGTTTGCCTGTACACCCTGTGTGGCGATGCCACCGCTGTGACTGATGGTGACGGCCGACGCGTTGCCGCCTGCGCCGCCACCGCCACCAACGTTCGAGCTGGCCGCGCCGCCGTCGGAAGCAAGGCCCGCTCCGACGCTGAAGCCGCCAATGCCGCCGCCGCCGCCGACGGATTGGGCAAAGATGCCGGACGCGTTGAAGCCTTCGGTGGTGAAGATACCCTCACTGGTGACGGAAACCGATCCGGCGTCCCCGCCTGTGCCGCCACCGCCGCCGCCGACGTCCGATTCTGCCTTGCCGCTGATCGATGCACCGGCCCCGACGGAGAAGCCGCCCGAACCGCCGCCACCGCCGATCGACTGGGCGAGAATGGCATTGGAGAGCGCACCGACCGTGCCGATGTCGCCCGTCTGCGAAACCGTTACATTCCCGGACGTACCGCCCACGCCGCCATTGCCGCCGACACTGCTGCTCGATGCATTGCCCTTTGACGAGAAGGCCGCGCCCACGGCGAACCCGCCGGAGCCACCTCCGCCGCCCACGGACTGCGCAAAAACACCATTCGCGCTGACGCCTGCGGTGGATATGCTGCCGACCTGCGCGACGGAAACGTCGCCTGCCGTGTTGCCGACACCACCGCCACCGCCGCCAACTTTAGAGTTGGCGTCCTTGTCGAGCGATAAGCCGAGACCCACGACAAATCCGCCCTGGCCGCCACCGCCGCCTATCGATTGGGCGAGAATGCCATTCGCACCATCGCCTTCGGTGCCGATCGCGCCTTCGCGGTCGATCGTGACGGCGCCGCCGCTACCGCCCGCCCCGCCACTGCCGCCGGTCGTTTCATTCGCCGCCGATCCGCTGGCGCTGAAGTCGAGGCCGACGGCAAAG